>JAFGRB010000316.1 GCA_016935365.1 Deltaproteobacteria bacterium | reverse complement strand
TTTCACGGCCAAATCATGGGGTATTTTCTTTTCCTGACTTGCGCAAACCCGCACAGCAAGCGCATTTGCGAACAACGCGGATTGCTCTCGGTTGCCCTCCGTCCCGAGGCGGATTGACTCCCGGGCTTGGATCGGTTCCACTCGTCAAGACCGGACGAGCCATGAGGAGCCTTCGATGCGACGCGCAGATCCGAGACCGCTGCTGGCATGTGCCCTTCTCGCCTGGACGTCGGGCTGTGTCAGCTACCGGGTGGTGCGGGCCAGCAGCCTGGACCGGATGCCAAGAGAGGAGGCCAGCCTGGAGCTGGCCGCGCCCGCGGGCCTGGTCAAGATCCTGCTCACCGAGATCATGGCCGGCCGGGGATTTCCCCTGGTGCATATCATACCGGCCGGCGACGGCATGGCCCTGACCTACAAGGGGGCGCGCCGGGAGGTGACCACGGTCCGGGGCAGCGCCCAGCAGATTGTGCACCAGAGCAACGAGGTGGGAAGCTGGTTCGCAGCCCGGCTCTGGCACCGAGACGGCGGCGGGCTCCGGCTGCTCCTGTTCGGCAAGCCGACCCTCAACGGCGTCCCGATCTGCTCGGACGCGGACCGCGAGCTCGCGGATCTGGACTACTGGTGCAAGGACTCGCGCATCATCGAGGACTGGCCGGCCTTCCACCTGGTGCAGGGGACGGAGGAGGCGGAGACGGTCCGGGGCGCCCTGAGCCAGCTCACAGATGCGCTGGCTGGCCGCGGAGGCCTCGGGCTCGGGGGCGGAGAAGCCGGGGACGGAGCGGCCAGGCTGGTGGTGGCGGTCTTCGACCTGGAAGACCGCACGGAGGTACTGGAGCCCGAGGCCCGGCGGGACCTGGCCGAGTACCTGCGCAACCGGCTCGCGGCCTCGGGCCGCTTCGAGGTCGTGGCCCGGGCCAGGATGCGCGAGCGCCTGCTCGCCGAGAAGGGCGAGAGCCACCGGGACTGCTTCGACTCGGCCTGCCAGATCGAGCTGGGCAAGGCACTGGCAGCCCAGGCGACGATCTCGGCCTCGCTGCTGCGCGTCGAGGACGGCTGCACGCTGACCGCCACGCTCTACGACCTGAAGCGCGAGACCGCCGGCGCCGGCGCATCCGAGCGCAGCGCCTGCTCCATGAAGGCCCTGATGGCCTCGATCGACGCGCTGGCCGAGAGGCTCGCAGCAGGCCCCTGAGCGAGTCCCCGGTTATCCCCGGTTATCCACCTCCCCCCGCGGATCTTCGAGGTCGAGGCGATTCGGCTGGCACCTGCTTTCTCTTGTCGGATTATAGACATCCATCGAGGCCACGCGCTGGTCTCCAACTTGCAGTCTCCTTGCCGATCGAGATGAGCCATACACTCCATGAGATGGGAAGGAAATCAGAGATGAGAACGAGAATGAGAGGACTATCGGGTATCGTCGCCATCGTGGCTGCGGGCGCGCTCGGCTGCTCCGAGCAGCCGGCCAACAGGGAGCGCGGCCTGCTCGAGCGGCAGATGCTCGCGACGCTGGCCGCCTTCAGCCAGGTGAGCTGCCTGGACCTGCCGGTCGAGCTCTGCGAGGCCCACGGCTGCGAGATCTTCTGGGCCTACCCCCACGACGCCGAGCAGGGCTGCCACCAGGACGAGGCCCAGCCGGCCTTCTGCCGGGCCGATCCGGAGATCATGTGCGGCTGGCAGGGGGATCCCGTCATCATGACCGCGCCCGACGGGACGAGCTGGTACGCGGACTGGAGCTGCTTCACGACCCCCGAGAGCTGGGAGCGCGAGTACGTACAGGGCGGCGAGCCCGCCTGCACGGACTGAGCCGTCTGCATCCTCCGTCCCCCTCCGTCCCCCCCTCCGTCCCCGTCACACCTCCGTCCTCGTCATCGCGTCACCTTGGCGGGCGGGTCCAGATGGCGTCGGGGCGCAGGGCCTCGAGCCGCGCCCGGCTCCAGCCGCCCCAGGTGACCGCGACCGCGTACATGCCCGCGGCCCGGGCTGCCTGGATGTCGCGGCCGGTGTCGCCGATCATGGCGCAGCGGCCTGCAGGCACGCCGAGGCGGCGGGCGGCCTCGAGCAGCACGGCCGGATCGGGCTTGGGCGGCATGGCGTCGGTGCCCTGCACCAGGTCGAAGACGCCGTCCAGGCCGACCGAGGCCAGGATCTTCTCCGCGGACCAGGTGGGCTTGGTGGTGGCCACGGCCTTCGGATAGCCGCCCAGCGAGGCCAGCATCTCCACAACGCCGTCGAAGAGCGCGCCCGGGCCGGGATCGTGCTCGTAGCTCGATCGGTAGGCCTCGACGAAGCGAGCCAATCGCCCGGCGCTCTGATCCGCCCCCCCGAAGCGCACAAAGAGATCCTCCAGCGGGCAGCCCATGTGGGGGTGGATCGTGTCCGGGCTGACACCGCAGACGCCGATGCGCTCGAAGGCGACGATGGCCGAGCGGACGATCTCGGCCTCGGAGTCGACCAGGGTGCCGTCCAGGTCGAAGATCAGCGCCTCGAGGTGATCGGGCAGTCGCATGCAGGGCTCACACATGCGTCTTCGAGCGACCGTGCGAGCACCCTTCTCTCGGCCTGCATGCTCGCCGTTGGCACCGCATCGCCCGTATCGCGTAGCGGCTCTTCCGGCAAGGAGGCGACGAGGGCCGAAGCGGAGCGACCTGCTGGTCGTGAGCATCGGGCCGAGGAGCCGACGCAGGCCAGAAGTGCCGATACGCGATACCCCCGAGATGGCGCATGCGCTAGGGTCCGGTGATCAACACGTCCAGGTCGTAGGCCGCCATGACGCCGGCAAAGTCTCGGTAGTGGCGCACGAGCGCGTACGCGCCGTCGGTGGCCAGCCCGCCCGCGCTCACCTGCTCGTTGCAGCCGAAGCTCTCGCCGGAGTCCAGCAGCGCCCGGTTCCCGTCGTAGAGGAAGAGATCCAGGTCCGCGTCGCCGCCGCTGCACGACAGGGTGACCGTGACGTCCTGGCCGGCCGCGGCATCGAGCAAGTAGTAGTCGTAGTCGATGCCGCAGATCGTGAGATAGGGGTGCGAGCCTGCGGCCAGCGCGCCGTTGGCGTCCGCCTCGGCGAAGTCGTCGTTGGGCTCGTAGGGCTCGCCGGGCGGATCCAGGCAGATGAAGGCGTGCGAGGTCAGCACGGTCAGGTCGTAGTCGGTCTCGTCTGCGCTGGAGTAGGAGTACAGCTTGACCCGCAGGTAGTAGCGGGCCGTCTCCGTGGCCTCGTACTCGATCTCCTCGGGGTTGGAGCCGCCGGCCGAGCTCGCCACAGTGGAGGTCTCGTCGTTGCGGTAGAGGTGGATATCCACGTCGCCGCTGTCGAAGGGCACGCTGAAGAAGACCGTGTCCCCCTCGTCCAGGTCGATGCCGAAGTAGTCGTAGGGGAAGGGGTTGGACGCGTTGTCCTTGCAGATGTGCAGGCCGGCGTAGGTGACAGTCCAATCGCCCGCCTGCGGCGCCCAGGTCGCGCTGTTGAGGTCGGTGGCCTCGACGCGCTCGTCGTTGGGCTCCAGGTAGTCGTCGTCGCAGATCGGGAACGAGCTGATCGCGAGCGAGAGGGCGTAGACGATCTGGTCCTGGGCCACCATGCTCTTGGGCATCACGGCGGCGTAGAGGGTCTCGTCCAGGTAGGCCTCCCCGGAGATGATATCGTCGTTCTGATCCGCGTTCTCCGAGCTGGCGATCTCCACGAGCTGCTCGCCGTCGAACCGGTAGAGGAAGAGATCGGCGTCGCCCACGCCGCCGGTGTTCGTCAAGGTGAGCTGGCCCGACTGGCCGCGCTGGATGTCGTAGGTGAAGTAATCGGCGTCTCCCGGGCACAGCATGAGCCCGGTGTAGCCGGTCTCGTCGAGCGGCGATGCCGACAGGCGGTCGTTGTTGGGCTCCAGGCCGTCGTCGGTGCAGGGCTGCGGCTCGATCAGATCCACGCTCAGGGCGTAGGGCAGCCGGTCGTCCTCCTCCGGATCGGGAATCGCGACCTTGATGCGCAGCTCTGCGTCGGCCATGGCCACGTACTCGACCAACTCGCTGCCGGTGTGCGTGGCCGAGGAGTCCACCACGGCCGTGCCGTCCGCATTGGTCAGCGACAGGTCCAGCGGCCCGACCATGGAGTCGTAGGTGGCCGTGGCCTCGATCCGCCAGCGGGCCGGCAGATTGACGGCGAACCAGTCCGGGTCCGCGTGGCAGAGCACGAGCGAGCTGTCGCTGAAGCCGTCGCTGACCGGCGTGGCGTCCGCGGGCAGGTCGTTGTGCTCCAGCGCGTCGTCGGCGCAGACGATGGGCGGATCGATCCAGACCGACATGCGGTACGGCAGGTCGCCCTCCAGGCTGTAGGGATAGATCCGCACGTAGAAGGGCGTGTCCGAGAAGGCCCGCTCGGTCTGGACCTCCTCGTGGGCCCGGTCCGTCGTGGACGAGACCAGCAAGGTGGTGCCGTCCGACGCGTAGACCTCGAGCTCCAGGTCCCCGATGGCGGGGTTGGCGTCCACGCCCACGTGCAGCCTCTCGCCCTCGGCCACGTTGACCATGTACCAGTCCTCGTCGTCCGGCTCGCCCGTGCACAGGTACATGCCCGAGTAGTTGCCCTCGCCGAGCGTCGTGGCCGCGTCCCAGCTCTCGTTGGGCTCGTAGCCCCCGTCGCCGCAGTCGATGATCGCGCGATCCACGAACAAGTCGTAGACGTCGCGGTAGTCCGGGGCCGGGTTGACCATGTAGAGCTCGAGGTACAGCGTCGCGGCCGCGTCGGAGCGGTAGGAGAGCTCGGCCCGGTTGAGGAGCGTGCTCACGCCGCCCGTCCCCGCGAGCACGGTCTGCCCGTCGGCGTCGACCAGGTCCATGTTCAGGTCCTTGCCGTTCGCGTCGTCGTAGAGACAGGTGATGGTCACCCGCTCGCCGGCCAGCACAGGCAGGGAGTACCAGTCCCGGTCCCCGCCGCACAGCACCGCGTTGCTCATCGTGGCGCCCAGCGGAGAGGCCGCGGCCGGCTCGTCATTGGGCTCGAGCAGGTCGTCCTCGCAGCTCGGGTCCACGCCGTCCGGGTAGTAGCTCACGCGCAGGGCGTAGTCCTGGACTCTGCTATACGAACCCGAGCTGTGGTAGACCTTCAGCTTGTACAGGCCGCTCATCTCGGCGTTCCGTTCCTCGACCTCCTCGTTGTCCGAGCTCGATATGCTGGAGTCCACGTACTCCCCGTCCGGGTCGTAGAGGTAGGCCTCGATGTCACCGGCCGAGTGCAGGAAGAGCACCTCGATCTCGAGCCCGTCGCCCGCGTCCAGCGGGAAGGCGAACCAGTCCTGGTCGTCCATGCACAGGAGGAGATCGGGGTACCCGTCCGGGCCCGGATCGGGCATGTCCATCCTCCAGGCCGAGTCCTCGTCGTTGTTGGGCTCGAAGGCATCCTCCTGGCTGCAGAGCGGCTCCTTGTGCTCCAGGCGCAGCTGGTAGGAGTTGCCGCCCGAGCCGACCGCGTAGATCCGCAAGTAGAACGTGCCCTCGGCCGCGGTCGTGTAGGTGACCGACTCGTTGTCGGTGGTGCTCGTGCCGGTGTCGAGCGGGCTCGCCTGGGGGTCTGCGTAGAGGGCCATGTTGAGGTCGCCGTAGGAGTCCTCGAAGAGGATGCTGGCCTCGATGCGCGCGCCGGCGGGCGCGTCGAAGACGAACCAGTCGTCGTCGCCCGAGCAGGCGGTCAGGCCCACGAAGTCCTCGGCAGTGTTCAGGGCCGGGAAGGTCAGCGGAGCGGCCGAGCCCGAGGAGTCGTTCTCCTCGAACACGTCGTCGGTCGCGCAGGGGTCGACGATGTCGGCCAGGGTGACGGTCATGTCGTAGGTGTTCGAGCAGCCGGACCAGCCGTAGACCCGGACGTGGTAGGTCGTGTCGACCGGCGTGTCCCGCCAGTAGACCTCCTCGTCGTCGCTCACGCCGGTGGAGGAGTCGATGGAGCTCGTTCCTCCGTCGTTGTATAGCTTCATGTCCACGTCGCCCATGTCGTCGTCGAAGTGGATGTGGACCCGGATCGAGGAGCCGGCCGGCGCCCGGATGGCGTACCAGTCGTCGTCGTTGGAGCAGACGGCCAGCCCCAGGTAGTCCTCGGAGGAGTTGGGCGAGACCTGGAGCTGGGTGGCGGTAGTCGGATCGTCGTTGTCCTCGTAGCCGTCGTCCACGCAGGGGCCGGTCGGCGTGCACCAGCCGTTGACGCAATCCTCCCCGGCGCCGCACTCCCAGTCGTAGGAGCAGGACTGGTCCTCCACGCAGCAGCCGTTGCGGCAGATCTCGTCATAGCCGCAGTCCTCGTCGATCGTGCAGGTGGACTCGCACTGGAAGACGCAGGTGCCGTTGATGCACACGTCGCCCGGGTTGCAGTCCTCGTCCGAGGTGCAGATCGTGCCCCGCTCCACGCAGGTGTTGTCCTTGGGGTTGCAGACCAGCTCGGGGTCCCCGCAGTCCTCGGTGTCGTAGCACTCGCCCGGGCCGATGGGCAGCACGCAGGTCCTCAGGCGGGGGTGGCAGTAGTAGTCCTCCCCGTAGGCCTGCTTGCACTCCTCGTCGCTCTCGCAGGAGCCGGTGAAGGGCTCGTCCTGGCAGGTGTGCGTGTAGAGGTTGCAGTACTTGGGATCGCAGTCCATGTCGCTGATGCAGCTGTCCGGGAAGGGCTCGCACTGGTTGGTCTTCGGGTTGCAGCGCTCGCCCACCTCGCACTCGCTGTGCGCCCGGCACTCGACCTGCAGGGCCGTGCAGAAGTACTGGTTGCAGGTGAAGCCCGTGGGGCATTCGGTGCAGCCGTGCAGGACGGGGTCGCAGAACAGCGTCGGCGGGCAGTCCTCGTCGTCCTGGCACTCGGCGCTGCCCACCGTGCAGGACATGATCTCGCACACGCCCGTGTTCGGGTCGCAGCGCTGGCCGAGAGGACAGGTCACCTCGTCGCACAGCCCCTTGCAGGTGCCCTCGTCGCAGTACTGGCGCGGCCCGCAGTCGGTGTCCTCGATGCACTCGGCCTCGATGCAGGTCGAGACGACCTTGTTGCACAGGAAGCCCTTCTCGCAGTCCTCGTTGGTCTCGCACCACAGCGGCGGGCGGCAGACACCGTCGACGCATTTCTCATCGCCGTCGCAGTCCTCGTCCCCGGCGCAGATGAAGCCGCCGTCGCCGCCGTCGCTGCCCGCGTCTTCGACGCCCGGCGAGCTCGAGCCGCAGGCCGGGAGACCGACCGCCAGGCCGAGGGTCAAGGTTGCGCAAACCAGTCCCATTCGCCAATCCATCTTCCGCATCGCTTCCACCTCGCGCTCCAGAAAATCCGTGTGTTCTCTCATCTCCGCGGCCTCAGGCCTCCGTGTTGAGCACGACGCTCTCCCCGGTCACGACGCGGTCGTCGTGCACGCAGAGCTTGCAGGCCACGGTAAAGGGATCGTGTCCGAAAACCAGAATCCAGCCCTCCTCCACCGCCTGGGCCAGCAGGACCCTCTTTTCCTCCAGGGTCCGCAGGGGAAGGTGGTCGAAGGCCATGATGTACGGCAGCCGCACATGGGTGGCCGTCGGGATGAGGTCGGCGCAGAAGCACAGGCTTCCGCGGCCCTGCCCGATCAGGACCAGCTGGTGTCCGGGCGTGTGGCCTTCCGTGACCTGCACGCGCACGCCCTCTCCTATCTCGGCGTCTCCCTGCAGCAGGTGCAGATCGAGCTTCTCCTCCCAGACGTCGAAGTCGGCCGGGAAGAAGCTGCCCTGATCCCAGACGCTGTGCCCGCGGGCCCAGGACCAGGCCTCTTCCTGGACGTGAACGCAGGCGGCCGGGAAGACCGGCTCCAGGCCGCCCTGGCCGTCCGCCTTCAGCAGGCCGCCCGCATGATCGAAGTGCAGGTGGGTGAGCACCACGTCGGTCATGTCGCCGGGCTCCAGATCGAAGGCCGCCAGGGACGCGCACAGCCCGCCGTCGGCCCGCTCGTAGCGGTAGATGTCGCGCTGGTGGTCGTCCAGGCGGTCGCCGATGCCCGCATCCACCAGGATGCGGCGCTGGCCATCCGTCAGCAGCAGGCAGCGCAGCGCCATCGTGATCCGGTTCCTGTCGTCCGGCGGGTGTCGGCCGGACCACAGCGCGCGGGGCACGATCCCGAACATCGAGCCCCCATCGAGCCCGAACGTGCCATCGAGCAGCGTGGATACCTGCCATCTGCCGACCTGCATGCCGATATGCACCTCGCGTGCGTCAGCGCTCTGCGGGTTCGCGGCTTGCCTTTTTCGCGCACCCGAAGGATACTCCAGGCCCGATTCGAGCAGCGACCGGGAGCAGGCCTTTGAGATACGAACTCTACCTCAGATTGGACGCTGAAAACAAGCGCCTCGACCGCAGCGCGCTGCTCGAGCAGCTCGCCGGAGCCGGCTTCGACACGAGCCGGGATCTGCCGGCCCGCGCGGAGCTGGGCCGCGAGACGCTCCGGGTCGAGGCCGTGTCCGCGGACGAGGAGCCCGCGCCGGAGGCGCCGGCCGACGCGGGCCCGCAGCGCCTCGCGTTCTCCTTCCCGATGAGCGTGCCCGCCACCGAGGGCGAGCGGGCGATCGGGATCGTCATGGACGTCTCCGAGGCGCTCGGCGGCGAGCTCTTCGATCCCCAGCTCGGGCGCCTGGTGCGCCGCGCCGATCAGGACGCCATCTGCGCCGCCTGGCGGTCGAGCTACGAGTTCCACTCGGGCGTGAGCGGCTCGGTCTCCTTCCAGGCGAGCCCGCCGGTGAGCAGCGCCCCGCAAGACGAGAGCTTCACCTCGCGCTACAAGTGGCTCATCGTCCTGGCCATCGCGCTGTTCTTCGGCATCCTCCTCTTCCGCTCCTGCTTCAAGTCCTGGCTCGATCAGGCCATGGTGCCCCCGACGCCGACGTCTATTCCCGCCGAGCCGGAGCGATGAGCCGGTCCTTTCTGCAGCTCCTGCCCGTCGAGGAGGCCCTCGCTCGGCTCGACCGCTTCCGGCCCGTCTCGCGCCGCGAGCGCGTGGGGCTGACCGCGGCCTGCGGCCGCGTGCTCGCCGGGGCCGTGGCGTCGAGCGAGCCCGTGCCGGCCTTCGCGCGCAGCCTGATGGACGGCTTCGCGGTCCGATCGGGGGACGTGGCCTCGGCCCGCGAGACGGCGCCGGTCTTCCTGCGCCGGATCGGGGCGGTGGAGATGGGACGGCCGGCCGGCCTGACGATCCGATCCAGCCAGGCCGCGGCCGTGCCGACCGGCGCCATGCTGCCCGAGGGGGCCGACGCGGTCGTCATGCTGGAGCATAGCCGGGAGCTCGCGGGCGGCCAGGTCGAGATCCTGCGCGCCTCGGCGGCCGGCGAGCACGTGCTGGCCGCGGGCGAGGACCTGCTGCCGGGCGCTTCGCTGTGCGCAGCCGGCCAGCGCCTCGAGCCGCTCGACGTCGGCGCCCTGGCCGCCTGCGGCGCGGTCGAGGTCGAGGTCTTCTGCAGGCCGAGAGTCGCGGTGCTGTCGACCGGCGACGAGCTCGTCGACGCCGCCGCCAGGCCCGGGCCGGGGCAGGTGCGGGACACGAACGCCCTGGTGCTGGCGGCCCAGGTCATCCGGGCGGGAGGCGAGGCGCTGCTCTGCGGCCGGGTGCCGGACGAGCCGGGCGCCCTGATCCGCACGACCCGGCAGGCCCGGGAGCAGGCCGACCTGGTGCTGCTCTCCGGCGGCTCGTCGGTGGGCGTCCGGGACCACACCGCCGCGGTGCTCGCGGAGCTATCCGGCGTGGAGCTCCTGATCGCCGGGGTGGCCATCTCGCCGGGCAAGCCCACCCTGCTGGCCGACCTGGACGGCGTGGCCGCCTTCGGCATGCCGGGCCACCCGGTCTCCTCCTTCGTGGTCTTCCACGTGCTCGTCGCCCCGCTCGTCGAGCGGCTGGCCGGGCTCTGCGGCCGGGGACGGAGGCCGACCGTCCGCGGCAGGCTGGCCGACAACGCGCCGGCGGCCCCGGGGCGGGAGACCTGGCTCCGGGTCCGCCTGGAGCGGGAGACGGACGGCGAGCAGCGGGTCGTGCCCCTGGCGGGCAGCTCGGCGGTCTACACCTCACTGCTGCGCTCGGACGGCCTGCTGCGGATCCCGGCCGGCCAGGAGGGCTGGGCCGCGGGCGAGGAGGTGGACGTGGAGCTGCTCAGATGGAGCTGAAGGCCCGCTATCGCAAGCTCGTCGATCCGGCCGAGGCGGTGGCCCGGCTCGTCGCCGCGCTGGGCGCCGGGCGGACCGCGAGCGAGCGGATCGCCAGCGCCGACGCGGCCGGCCGGGTGACGGCCGAGCCGGTCTTCGCCCGCATCTCCAGCCCGCCCTACCACTGCGCGGCCATGGACGGCATCGCGGTCGTCTCCCGGGCCACCCGCGGCGCCTCGGCCGCGAGACCGAAGCTGCTCACGAGCCCCGGGGAGGCCGTGCCGATCGACACCGGGGACCGGATGCCGGACGGCTACGACGCGGTCGTCCCGGTGGAGCTGCTGAACGAGCGCCCCGGCGGCTACGAGATCCGCGCCGCGGCCGCCCCGCGCCAGCACGTCCGCCTGACCGGCGAGGACATGGTGGCCGGCGAGATGATCCTGGCCTCCGGCCGCCGGATCCGCCCCGAGCACGTCGGGGCCATGCTGTCGGCCAACGCCACCGACGTGGCCGTGCGCCGGCCGGTTCGCGTCGGCGTCCTGCCCACCGGCGACGAGCTCTGCGAGCCCGGCGAGGACCCCTCGGACGGCCGGGTCATCGAGTCCAACTCGCGCATGATCGCCGCCGCGCTCGCCCGCTGGGGCGCGCAGGCCCAGCGGCTCGAGCCGGTCCGGGACGATCCCCGGGCGCTCGCCGAGGCGATCCGCAAGGCGGCGGCCGATCCGGCCCTGGACGCGCTGGCCGTGCTCGCCGGCTCCTCCGCCGGGCGCGGCGACTTCGGCCCGCGAGTCATCGGCGAGCTGGGCGAGCTCGTCTTCCACGGCCTGGCGATCATGCCGGGCAAGCCCACGGCCGCCGGCCTGGTCGGCGGCAAGCCGGTGATCGGGCTGCCGGGCTTCGCGGTCAGCGCGATCGTGGCGGCCGAGATCGTGCTCCGGCCGGTCGTCTGCTCGCTGCTCGGCGTGCGCCCGGTCGAGCCCGAGCGGCTCCGCGCCCGGCTGAGCCGGGCGGTGGCGAGCCGGCCGGGCCAGGAGGAGTGGATCCGCGCGGTCGTGGGCCTGTTCGAGCGCGGCGCGATCGCCTCGCCGCTCGGCCGCGGCGCGGGCGCCATCACCACCCTCAGCCGCGCCCACGGCATCCTGCGCGTCCCGGCGGCCAGCGAGGGCGTCGAGGCGGGGACGGAGGTCAGCGTGGAGCTCCTCGTGCCGCGATCCGAGCTCGAGTCGAGCCTGCTCTTCGCCGGCTCCCACGACCTCGCCCTGGCCGTCCTCGACGACATGCTCGGCCAGGCCGTGCCCGGCGCGGGCCTGAACGTCACCCCGCTCGGATCCATGGGCGGCCTGGCGGCGCTCGCGCGCGGCGAGGCTCACCTCGCGGGCAGCCACCTGCTGGATCCGCAGAGCGGCACGTACAACCTGCACGCGGTCTCCGAGCTCCTGCCCGACGCGGAGCTGGTGCTGGTCACCCTGGCCCACCGGCAGCAGGGCCTGTGCACCCGGCCCGACGAGCCGCGAGCGGTCTCGGACCTGCCCGACGCGCTCCGGGCCGGGCTCCGCTTCGTCAACCGCCAGGCCGGATCGGGCACCCGGGTGCTGACCGACTTCCTGCTGTCACGGGCCGGCATCGATCCGGCGGGCGTCGACGGCTACGAGCACGAGGAGTTCACCCACGTGGCCGTGGCCGAGGCGGTCCGCTCGCACGCCGCGGA
The DNA here is from genome assembly GCA_016935365.1 of Deltaproteobacteria bacterium. GTDB lineage: Bacteria > Myxococcota > B64-G9 > B64-G9 > B64-G9 > JAFGRB01. The sequence continues at coordinate 248 of JAFGRB010000316.1, read as the reverse complement.
CTGCGGAATGCTCATCCAGGCCGCGGCGAGGGCGCTCGGCCTGCGCTTCGTTCCACTGATCGAGGAGCGCTACGACCTCGTCATCCCCCGCAGAGCGCTCGAAGACGAGCGCATCCGGGTCCTGCTCGAGATCCTCTCCTCGGAGGCGTTCAGACAGCGGGTGACCGCCCTCGGAGGCTACGACACCCGCGAGACCGGCCAGCGCATCGAGGTGGCATGACGAGAGCTACGACCTGAGCGATCTCTAC
>JAFGRB010000315.1 GCA_016935365.1 Deltaproteobacteria bacterium | reverse complement strand
GCTACGCGTCCCCCTCCCTCGGCCTTCGGCCGGTCCCTCCCGCCAGGGGAGGGACGGATAACACTCTGTGCACATTGGAAAATCCACATCCCCCTTGACGGGGGAGGTCGGGCGAAGCCCGGGTGGGGATGAAAACGCGACAGCGCGGATGCCTCAACCGAGACCCACGCTTGATCCCGCCAGCTACAGGAGGATAATGAACGCCGATCGAGAACCACAGAACGCGAGGATGGAGAGATGAGCATGCACCCAATCGTTCGATCGGCCTGGCCTCTGCTGGCCCTGGGTATCGCCTTTCCGGCCCGGGCCGCGGACGGGCCCGCGCGGCACTACCGGACCGGCGAGCGGCTCTACGTGCACGCCAACCCGGGCCTGTCCCTGCGCAAGGAGCCGGGGACGGAGGCTCAGAAGGTCGGCATGCTGACCTACCGGCAGGCGGTCTACGTCCTGCCGGACAAGCGGGCCCCGGTGCCGTTCCGCTTCGAGAACATCCCGGGCCACTGGGTGCTCGTGGAGCGCGACGGCGAGCAGGGCTACGCCTTCGACGGCTACCTGTCGCGCTACCCGGTGCCGGAGGAAAAGGAGGGCTTGAAGGACTGGGCCGACCGGACCTTCGGCAAGCCGATCTCCGACGAGACCTCGAAGCAGATGACGGACATGGGGCCCGGGAGTGTGCGGGTCGTCCGTTACCACGGCGGTGCACAGTACCGGTCGATGGATGCCGAGGTGGTATCCAGCGACTCATTGGTGCTCCCCAGCGGCCGGCTGGTCGATGGCTTCCTCGTGGGACGGGGCTTTCATGTGCTCGATTGCATGACTGTGGGTGATCTGCTGCCGGTCAAGACAGGCAAGAGCGGCAGCGGCGAGAAGATGAAGGACAACATCGTAGAAGACAAGGGCATCTTGGTGGCCTGCGCGAACGGCTTCGGAACCAACCTTTTTATCGAGCTTCTCGAGGACGGATCGATCCGGATAACCTGGGGATCACACGTCTGATCGGCCCCGCTGGACACGTCTCCCGGTCGGAGAGGCTTCGATCCGCCGCTCACTCGGGCAGTCGATCGATGTTCAGCTCCAGCTTCTGGGAGCGTATCGAGCCGTTCCAGACGCCCTTGACGCCGCGGACCGTGTAGCTCATCTCGAGCTGGTAGCAGCCCCGCATGATCGGCTTGCCGCCGTTGACCGCGCGGCTGGCCCAGGCCTGGAGATCGACCCGGTGGCGGATGAACTCGCCCTGGCGCAGGTTCTTGTAAACCGGCGCGGACTTGTCCCGCGCGTCCGAAAAACAGAGCGTGCGCGCCACGGGCCTGTCCCTCAACGAGCTCGGCAGCGGGCAAGTGCTCGTGGGGACGAGCCGGGCCGCGAAGGGATCCAGGTGGGTCTCGTGGGTGGCGACGTGAGAGTAGACCCTGAGCATCTCCGGGCCGTGGTTCGTAAGCGAAATGGTGAGCGGGATGGGCTCGCCCGTATACGCCTTGCTCGACCGGAGCTCGATCCGGAGCCGCAGCGGATCGCCGGAGCCCTGTGCCCGGGCGCCCGCCGCCGCAGCGACGATTCCCGCGAATGCGGCCATACAGAGTGTCCGTCGGGCGTTCATGGCTCTCTCCTCGGCCGCGGATCCGGCTTGCGGTCCGGCTCGATGCTCAGCAGGTAGAACTTGTTGCAGCTCCGGTCCAGGATGCGCAGCGAGCGCTTCTGGGCCGCGCTCATGCGGGCCTTGAGCTTGCTGAGCCGGTGCTGCTCGACGAGCAGGAAGCGGCGGCGGTCGCGGTGCCTGGCGAGCCAGCCCGAGAGATCGGTGTTGTTCTTGAGCTGGGTGACCGTATTTCGCGAGTAGAAGGTCTCGCCGCGCCAGTTCATCAGGTAGGCGCCGACGGGCTCGTCTCCCTGGCGCAGCCCGAAGTAGGTGTCGAACAGAGCCCGCTGGCTCCAGTGCGGGCCCATGGCATTGAAGAAGTACCAGCCGCCCCAGATCGCAGAAAGCAGCGCGCAGGCCACCAGCGCCTTGCCCATGTGGCGGGCGAGCTGCCTCACGCCCGCGAGCAGCAGGCCCAGCAGGGCGAGCGAGCCCAGGCCGAAGACGATCGCGTAGCCGACCTGGCCCGGCACGGCCGCCTCCTTGGGGAAGGCCCGGGTGTAGTTGTAGACGAAGAGATCGACCAGGCCCTTGGGCATCAGGCCGATGTCGCGCGAGACGAGCACCACGCCGAGCACCAGCACCAGGGCCAGGCAGCGGCCGGGGATCTCGGCCAGGCGACCCTCCCGGGCGGCTGCGGCCAGGCGGTCGATCCACAGCGCGGCCAGCAGCGCCATGGCCGGCACGGCCGGCAGGGCGTAGTGGTGGAACTTGGTCACCGACAGCGAGTACAGGCCGTAGCCGCCTATCGCCCAGACGAAGAGCAGCAGCTCGACCCGCTGCTCGCGGCTCCAGCCCGGGCGCGCCCGGTCGAGCCGCACGGCCGAGCTCGCGGCCCCGCCCACCATGAAGGCGAACCAGGGGTGCGTGCCCAGGCCGAGCTGCTCGATGAAGTAGGCGAAGCTGCCCCGGTCGCCGTGCACGCCGCTCGCCAGCCGGTAGAGGTGATCGTGCAGGAAGAAGCGCTGGAAGAAGGTCTTGCCCTCGTCGTCGAGCAGGCGGCGCACGGCCGAGGCGATGCTCAGGTAGACGAACCAGGGCGCGGCGATCGCGAAGGCGAGCAGCCCGCCGGTCAGGACCCGCATGCGCCGCAGCCGGGCCCAGTCGCCCGAGAGGACGAAGTAGATCAGAAAGACCATGCCCGGCAGGAAGATGCCGGTCAGGCCCTTGAAGACGACCGACAGGCCGAGCAGGGCGTAGCCCGCATACAGCACGCCGGCCCGCTCGCGCTCGCGGTCGAAGCCGCCGATGATGAGCAGCGCCATGCCGGCGGCGAGCAGGGCCGCGAGCGGCATGTCGGTCATGGCCTGGCGGGCGACGAAGCAGTACTGGGGGCAGGTGCCGAGCACCGCGGCCGAGAGCAGGCCGACCCGGACGCCGAAGAAGCGCCGCCCCAGGGCGAAGACCGCCAGCAGGCCGGCGATGGCCAGCAGCGCGAAGGGCAGCCGGAGCGTCCACTCGGCGTGGCTCGCGATCCCGCCGTCGTCGGCGTGGATGCCGAAGACGGCCATGGGCAGCGCCATCAGCCACATCACGCCGGCCGGCTTGGAGTAGAAGTACTTGCGGTCCTCTGGCTCACCCGGGCTGTGCTCCCAGGTGGGGTGGAGCCAGTCGCCGCTCTCGACCATCTCGCGGGCCACCTCGGCGTAGTGCGGCTCCCAGGGATCCCAGAGCCCGGTGCTGCCGAGAAAGGGGATGTAGAGCACGCAGCCGAGCAGGGCGACCAGCACCCAGGGCCGCCAGCCCGTCAGGTAGGTGTCGAGCACAAGCAGCCGGCCAACAGCGCGTGGCTTTTCCGCGTCCCGAGGCATTCCCCTCACCGCTACCCGTCCCCGGTACCGTCTCGTCTCGCATCGCGGATCGGCCCTTGTGGCAAGGAGGCGACGAGGGCCGCAGCGGAGCGACCTCGTGGTCGTGAGCATCGGGCCGATGGAGCCGACGCAGACCAGAAGGGCCGAGGCGCGATGCGCCCGCGATGCCAGAAGCTACTCATGTCAGCTTTCCCGCCAGCAGCTTCAGCGCCATCCAGGCCAGCGGGGCCGAGATGAAGGCCAGGCCCAGGATGCCCGACAGCTTTCGCGAGAACCAGCCGCCCAGCTTCCGCTTGCGGGCGTCGATCGACTTGATGTGGGCTCGAAGCAGGCTGCCCTGGAGCAGCGGCAGCCCGAGCACGCACACGACCACAGCCGCCGTCATCCAGGCGGTGGGCGGGATCCAGCCCGTCTTGCCGTGCACGATCGGGAAGCGGATCGGGATCTCGATCAGCAGGTTCTCGAACGCGATCGCCAGGCCCGCGAAGGCCAGGATCAGAAAGAGCACCAGGGTGAACGGCGCGTGCACCTTGCGCACGTCCAGATCGCGGATGTAGGCCACCAGGAAGGCCACCACCCGCTTGAGCATGTGCAGCCGCTTGCCGATCACCGCCCAGGTCCTGGCGATGATGCCCGAGCCGGGCACGATGTAGCCCGCCAGCTCGTCCCGCTCCTCCCTGGGCGGAAAGGAGCCGATGATGATCAGCACGAGGATCGCGCCCGCCCAGAGCACGGTCAGCACCTCGGCCGCGGCCCGCCGCTGGTGCAGCAGCATGATCGAGTCCCAGGCCAGGCCCAGGCTCTGGCCCATGCCGGCCAGGCCCTTGTGCAGCGCGAGCAGGCCGAGCTCGACCAGCTCCCGCAGGGCGGGAAAGCCGAGGTGGAAGGCCAGCATGCCGAGCGCCAGGTAGGCCAGCGGCAGGAAGAAGGGCCGCGAGTGGCCGAAGCCGCGGGTGCTGCGCTTGTACCAGCGCCAGAGGAAGAAACGACCGGCCAGCGAGGACTCCGAGGTGTCCTCGTCGTCGTACAGCCCGCCGACGTGGCTCTGGTATTCGTCCTCGCTCACGGGGACGGAGCATAGCACGAAGTCGGACGGGAAACCAGGGGACGGAGGATGTGGATTGCACCTCCGTCCCCTAGAGTAGAGTGCCGAGGAGTGCTATGATTCCTCCGGGGAAGACCGCCGTGGGCGCCAGGACACCAGAAGAGCTCGAGACCGAGAACGCAGCGCTCAGAGCCGAGTTGGAAAAACTGCGCCGAGCTGCGACCACGGCGCTCACACGCAAGACCCTCGCCGGGCCCAGCAGGACCGCCGGTCTGACCGTGCTCGGCGCGGAGGAGATGATCCTCCAAGTCCACGTCGACGACACCATCAGCTATGTGAACCCACCCATGGCGACGCTTCTCGGCATGCCCGATCGCAGGTCCGCTCTCGGCTCGCCGCTGTCCGGCTGGGATCACGGCCCGGTCGGCGAGAGAGTCTTCACCGCGCTTGTGGACATGGCTCGCGGCTCCGAGGGACCGCACGCGATCGAAGGAGCCTGCCCGGGCCTGGGCTCGGACCGCCTTCCAGGGGCCAGCGCACCCCGACCTGCCGGAGATCCCATCCTGCGCTTTACGGCCACGGAGAAGAATGGCAGAGTGCAGGTCGTCGTCCAGGACGTGACCCGGCTCGCCTGGCTCGAGCAGACCTTCTCGCGCTACGTCTCACCCGCGGTCATCGAGAAGATGCAGACCTTGGACACCAGGGCCTTCCTCTACATGGAGCGCAAGGAGCTGACCGTCCTGTTCGGAGACCTGCGCGGCTTCACCGCGATGAGCCAGGAGCTGCCGCCGGAGCAGGTCCAGGAGGTGGTCAACTCCTTCCTGGCCGGGATGGTGCACTGCATCGAGGGCTGGGAGGGGACCGTGGACAAGTTCGTGGGCGATGAGGTCATGGCGATATTCGGCGCGCCGGTGCCGCAGCAAGATCACGCGCTCAGAGCACTGGGGTGCGCGATGGAGATGCAGGCCGTCCACCGGGACTGGATGGAGCGGAGGCAGGCCGAGGGTAAGCCGGTCCGGCCTCTGGGGATCGGCCTGGCCACCGGCGAGGTGGTGGCAGGAAATGTCGGGACCGAGACCCGCATGGACTACACGGTGCTCGGCCATACCGTCAACATGGCCGCCCGCCTGTGCGGATCGGCCGAAGGCGGTGAGGTGCTCACCATACCCGCGACACACGCGGCTGCCATGGCCTGTCTGAAGACCTCCACCGGCCGGATGCCGGTACCCAGGATGCGCTTCGAACGCAAGGGCGAGATGCGCTTCAAGAACGTGGCGCAGCCCGTCGACGTCGTCTCCGTGCAACCCTCTCTCCATCCCACGCCTCGCGATCATCGATGACGAGCTCCGGGCAAGATCTCTTGTTTGGGGTCCTGGCCGTCCAGCTCGGCCTGGTCTCGGCGCAGCAGGTCATGGCCGCGGCGGGCGCCTGGGCTGCGGACCGCTCCAGGTGCCTGGCGGAGCGGCTGGAGGAAGACGGCGCCATCTCTCCCGCGCGTCGCAAGATGATCGAGGACATGGTCTCAGACGCCGTGCGTGCCCATGACGGCGATGCGCGCGAGACCCTGCTCACCTTCGGCGGTGAGCAGGCCATGCTGCAGAGCATCGGCGGCTCCGTTCGCATCTCGACCGACGGCGAACTCTCGTTCGGTCCCGAGCCGGACACCGGCTCCGGCGAGGAAGGCCTCGCCGTCACGCCCGAGACGCAGGGCCGCTACTCGCTGCGCGACAGCACGTCGAAAGGACCGGCCGAGGGCAGGGGCTCGCCCGAGCTCGGCCGCGGTGGCATGGGCCGGGTGCTGGTCGCATTCGACGAGCACCTCGGCAGGGAGGTGGCTGTCAAGGAGCTCTTGCCGGACATGAGAGGCAGGAGCCCGTCGCTGGATACCCCCGAATACAGGGCATCGGACTTGGTCGTCCGCTTTTTGCGGGAGGCGCGGGTCACGGGTCAGCTCGAGCACCCCAACATCGTGCCCGTCTACGAGCTGGGCCGGCGAGGAGACGGCACGCTGTACTACACGATGAAGATCGTGCGCGGCCGCACGCTGGCCGACGAGCTGAGGAAGTGCCGGGGCATCCAGGACCGCCTCAAGCTCCTGGGGCACTTCGTCGACGTCGCCCAGGCCGTGGCCTACGCGCACTCGCGCGGCGTCGTGCACCGGGACATCAAGCCCGAGAACGTCATGCTCGGCGAGTTCGGCGAGACGGTGCTGCTCGACTGGGGGCTGGCCAAG
>JAFGRB010000314.1 GCA_016935365.1 Deltaproteobacteria bacterium | reverse complement strand
GGCTTTGACCCATCGGACATCGGTTGCGGAGATCGAGAGGACCAGATAATTCACTCTGACTGTGTGAGGCGCGGAGTGCCTCGACAGACGCATCCAGACGAGGCAATCAGCGCGAACCCGCTACATTGCGGGAAATCGAGAGGCGCCTTCATTGTCGCTCGGGACGAGGGCTGGATATGCGTGACCGCAGACAAGCCCATGTGGGAGCTGTGCGAGCAGCGTGGTGTGGAGTACAAGTACATCCGGGGGCTCAGAGTTCTGACAGAACTCGTTCGCCAAGGACATCTCGATGCGGAAGTAGCAGTTCGAATCTCAGAGGCGATTTCTGAGATCAACCCGTACATCACAAGGGACGTACTGGCAGAGTTCAAGAAGATCATCGAAAGCCTCTGAGGAGGAGAGGACGAAGAAGCTGCTGGACGAAGCTGAGACGCGCGCTGGATGCGCGACCGGCTGCCGTACTCGACCTAGTCGAACTTCGACCCACCCGGGGCCCGCTGCACCTCGAGCACGATGCTCTCGCCCTCGACGGTCGGCTCGACCGACAGGATCTCCTGGATGAAAGGCTCCACGGGCCCTTTGCCCTTCGCTTTTTCGCGCATCACCGCGATGGCGGCCCGGGCTCGCGCCTCCGATTCGAACAAGTAGGTCGTCTCGCGCTTCCCGGCCGCCTTGCTCGCGACGAAGGTGGAACCTCTCAGCTGGATGCCGATCTTCTCCTCGAGGGGATGGAAGGTGCTGGCTATCCATAACACGGGGCTCGGCGTCCGGCCGATGCGCTCGAGAAGCGCGAGCATGTCCTCGTTCGTGCGCAGGCTGGTCTTCTCGGACAGGAAGTCCTGGACCCGCTTCCGATCCTCGTGCCAGACGAAAAAGCCCCGCTGGCTCCAGCCGAGGTAGCGCTTCGTTCCGGTCTGCGTCGAGACCTCCGTGATGGATCCATCCCGCGCGCACGTCACCCGAGGCTCCTCCAGGCCGAGAATCGCCGGCAGGCACTTCTCGACCGCGGCGCGGTCGAAGCCACCCCAGAGCACGTCGATGTGCGCGTCGCCCTTGAACCTCGAGACCTCGTAGTGGGACTCGATCTTCGCGATCAGATCCCGATTGCAGGCCGGCGAGCCCTTGGTGTAGCTCATCTTCCAGCCCATCATCTCCATGTCGAACTCCCGAGCCATCCACTGGATCATCTCCGAGTCGGCCGGGAAGCAAAGCACGTCCTCGACAGACCACCCGCGTTCTTGGCCTCTGTCCGCTCCAGCTCGCACCGCGTCCGCGGCCACGAAGGACAGGCAAGCCGCGGCGATCAGGGCGCAGCCGTGGATGGAAATACCGCATCTATTCATCTACCTGCCCTCCACGGCAATCCAGTACCCGCAATTGTGTCACGACCCGAGCGCGCCGGCAATGGGCGAGGCGACATCGAGAGCGCTGGATGCTATGCTGTACTCTGTCCATCGCACAGGACGGTGACCTCATCGCCGGTGGTCCCAGTGACGGTTTGCCGGTCCATCAGGGCCCACCGTCACTGAAGGTGATCATGCGGGCGCCTGCGCTGAGCGCGATCGTCCCTCGCGCAGCTCACCCTGCGGCGGTCACCGCCCGCCGGTGCCCGGCCAGGTGCACGGCGAGGAGCAGGGCGAGGGCCAGCCAGATCAGATCGCTGCCGTCGACCATCCGGTGGATGTCCGCGAGCGTCGCCAGCCAGGGCTCGCGGTACCTGATCTCGATGCCCGGGATCACCCCCTGGCCGTAGTTGTCCGCCAGCGCCCGGCCCATGAAGTGGACCAGCAGAAAGACCTTGCAGACGTAGAAGCACAGCAGGGTCGCGAGGCCGGCCAGCGCCCTGGACAGCCAGCGGCCGAGCTCCCCCGAGAAGCCCAGCACCGCCACCCCGCACAGCACCCCGCCGAGGATCAGGGGCATGCGGAGCTCGACGTTCATGCGGATGGACAGGTCCGCCCAGAGGGCCGCGAAGAGCACGGCCGCGACCAGGCCGCACAGCGCGGCCAGGATCGCAGAGCCCCGGTACCTGGGGATCAGGGCGGCCAGCAGCCCCTCCTCGCGCCCGGTCAGGCGGCGCTGGCCCATGTAGAGCGCGGTGGCGCCGACCAGGCTGCCGATGATCTCGCCGGCCACCAGCCCGCCCAGGCCGGTGGCCACGAAGCAGAGCCAGCCCAGGAGGCGGCCGGCGAGGCTGCCGGCCAGTGCGCCCAGCGCAAAGCCCCAGGCCGAGCGCGCGGCCGGCCAGGCGAGCTCGCCCCCGCCCCCTGCCCGGGCGCGCCAGACGATGGGCAGGTCGGCCAGAAAGACCGCCCCGAGCACGAGCAGGGCCGTGAAGTAGGGCGGCAGGAAGTGCTTGCCGAAGGCGTGGGCGACCATGCCGACCGAGAGAGTGCCGCGCGCGTAGGCCGGGGTGGGCGAGAGGTGCAGGGCCACGAAGGCGCCCAGCTGGGCGCCGTGGAGCAGGAAGTCCGGGTAGGGCACCCGGCCCCAGCCGAGCCGCGCGACCAGGTCGGGGAAGCCGAGCGCCAGCAGGCTGCCGAGCAGGGCGCCGAGCATCGACAGGATGGCCACGTGGATGCTGACCCGCACGAGGTCGAAGGCCCGGGACGAGTCCCCGCCCGCGGAGCCCTCGGCTCGCGGGCCCTCGCCCCCCGGGGATCTGGCCTTTCTGCCCAGGACCTGGGCGTGGCGGAAGAGCGCGTAGACCAGGGCGGTCTGGACCATCGAGAGGAGGAAGTCTGCGTAGCCGTACTCCAGCCCGGGCACGAAGGCGTAGATCAAATTGACGAAGACGAGCGCGAGCCGCAGCAGGTTGGCGATCAGCACGATACCGAAGGCCAGGCCCAGGCAGCGGGCGATCAGCCGCCAGTCCTCGGAGACCGGCACCCGGATCCGCCCGGTCTGCAGCCGCCGGGCGGGCTCGGCGAACGCGCCCGGCAGCACGTGCCAGAGCAGGAGGCCGAAGCCGGTGGCCGCGGCCGCGAGCCCGACGCACAGCCAGGCGAGCCGGGAGCCGGTCAGCACGCCCGCCTGCAGGGAGAGCTGGGCCAGCGACAGCAGGGACATGCCGGCCAGGAAGACGGCCAGGATCGAGAGCCCGAGCAGGAGGTAGAGCCGGACGCGGGCCGGCCCGGCTGCAGCCGGGAGATCGCCCGCCACCACGGCCCCGCTGCGCGCGTCCACCAGCGCGCTGTCCGCCCCGTCCCCGAGCCGCCAGAAAGGGGCGCTGCCCTCCCACAGCAGCTCGGCCTTTGTACTTTCCGGCAGCGGGCAGGCGCCGGGCCAGTCCAGGTCCCGCACGGCCGCCATCGCCCGCGCGCTGCCGATCTCGACCTGCGGGTGGTCCTCGCTCATGGCCCCACCGCCCGTCGGAGTGCTCGCTGCTCCTGATCGCGCTCCTGTTTCGCGCGCCGGAGCTCGCGCTCCCGCTCGAGGGCCGGGCCTGGAAAGCGCGCCTTCCAGATCCATTCCGAGAGAAAGCGCTGGTGGTGAATCCGCGCGTACGCATCGACCGGGCCCGCGGTCTGGCCGAGGATGACCCGGGGGCCGCGGCATCTCTGGTCCTCCCACGCCCTGCGCGCCTGGCGCAGCAAGCGGCTCGCGCGCGGATCGCGCTCCTCGCGCGAGGGCGCCAGGCGTGCCTCCTGCATGGCCTCCATCGAGGCCGCCAGGCTGCCGCGCTGCACGATGTCGGCCACCCAGCCCGCGAGCAGCACCGCGGCGAGGAGCAGGCCCAGGCGCAGCAGCGGGTGGGTCCACGCGCAGCGCCGCGCGGCCCAGGCCGCCCGCAGGCCCTCGACCAGCTTGTGCCAGACCGCGCTGAAGACGTAGGCTCCCAGCTCGCCCCAGCGGAGCACGGCCGCGAGCATGCCGATGACCAGGAGCGCGAGCAGGATCGGCAGGTTTTCGAGCTGGCTCTCGGTCATGACCGTTCCGGGGCTGCGATACCACTCCATGCGATACCACTCCATGCGATAGCACTCCATGCGATAGCACTCCATGCGATAGCAATCATCATGCCCGCCTGCCTGTAGATCAAGCCCGCGGACTGGTGGGCCTTTTTATCACGGGCCGGCCGGGCCCAGGCGGATCTTGCCACCCGTTTGGCGCTATCCGCCGAGCCCGCTCGCCCGCTGCTTGGAATCCCGTCGATCGTGCCGTAAAATGTGCCAATTCAAGGAGGCATCCATGTACAGGAGACCCGTCCATCTGATCGCGGCCCTGCTCGGCCTGTCCGCCGGTCTCGGCCTGCCCGCCTGCGAGCGGAGCGAGGTCCCGGTCGCGACCCGCAAGCCGGCCCCGGCCCGGGACTCGGCCCGCAAGCCGGACACGGCCCGCGAGGCCGGGCCCTTCGTCTACGCGCGGGCCCAAAAGACCGAGGCGGCGGTGCCGGCCCGCTTCACGGCCGGGCTGCCGACCCGCCTGGCCGACTTCCGCGGCGACTGGTCGCGCTTTCCGCCCCGGGCCCTGATCACGGCCGGTCTCGGCGCGGGCGATGCCGGCATGCAGGCCCGCTTCCTGGCCGCGATCCGCAAGGCGGCCGCGGACGGGGCGCTCGACGAGAAGCTGAGCTCGGCCTACACGAGCCTGCTGGGCTACAGCCCGGGCGAGGCCGCCTGCGGCTGGCTCCTGGCCGCGCTGGGCGCGGAGAAGGACGCCCGGGTCCGCGGGGTGCTCTACGGCGGGCTCTCCCGATGCAGGCAGCCGCGCTTCGCGAGCGCCTTCGAGCGCGACGACGCCCCGGCCGACGCCGTCCTGGAGAGCGTCTTCTCGGCCTTCGGCCGGACGCCTGCCAGGTGGAACCCCCAGCTCGCCCGGGTCGCGCGCGAGGTGGTGGCCAAGGGCAAGCGCCACGAGATCCGCAAGCTCTCCGTGGTGCTGGGCCGCTACCCGGGGCCCGAGCCGCTCCGGCTGGCGGCCGAGCTCCAGAAGGAGATCCAGGATCCTGAGCAGCGGGCCCTGGTGGCGATCGGCCTCGGGGAGCGCAAGGACGAGCAGGCCAAGGCCCTGTTCGAGGCCGCCTGCGGGCACCCGAAGGTCAAGGAAGATCCGCTCTGCCAGCCCCGAAAGGCCGATGAGGAGAAGGCCGAGCCCGAAAAGCCGGACCTGGCCCGAGAGGTGCGCGGCTACGACTTCGACCCGGCCGCCCGGATCGCCGCCGAGCCAGGGCTGCGAGGGCCGATCGTCTCGGCCCTGGCGGCCTGCCTCGGGGACCTCAAGGCGGACGAGTACAGCCGCGCAGCCTGCCTGGCCCGGCTCGCGAGCCTGGACCGCAAGCGGGCCGCGGCCGAGCTGGCCAAGGTCGAGCCGGGCTGCTTCAAGTCCGACCGCGCCCGCCAGGCCGCGGCCAGCTTGAGGCGCTTCGGCGAGCCGGGCGCCCTGGAGGCCAGGCTGCACGAGCTGGGCCTGCTCGCGAAGCCCGAGCCCGTCGAGGCGGCCGGGCTCGCGGCCCGCGACGTCCTGGAGGCGGCCGGCCGGGTGCACAGCTTCGATACCGAGACCGGCCAGTTCCCCAACGAGCACGACGGGCTGCTCTCCGAGCTCGCCGCCCTGGCCGGCGAGGCCATGCAGGGCGCGGTCTTCGAGGAGATCCCGCCCAAGAACGACCGCGGCCCTTATGTGCTTCGCGGCTACCTGCACGGCAAGCGCTGGGAGGTCCGGGCCCAGAACCTGGGCGACTGGTACGACATGCACGCGGTCCTGGGCCTGCTCAACGCGATGCTGCGCGACGAGAAGAGCGAGATCCGCTACGTCAGCCTGCCGACCGGCGACCAGACCGCCTCGGTCCTGGCCGGGCCCGCGGGCGGCATCCTGGCCGCGGCCGGGGACGGCCTGATCGGCCTCGCCGGCGCCGCGGACGGCATGCAGGCCGGCAAGGACTTCGAGGAGCGGGTCCTCAAGGCGCTCAAGGCCGGGGGCATCGAGGGCGTGCAGAACCTGCGGGTCAAGGCCGACTAGGCCTGAAACAAGCGCGTTGCGCTTGCTTCAGGCCTAATACCATCTCAGGGGGCTTTCGCAAAGCCCCCTCGCTGCTG
>JAFGRB010000313.1 GCA_016935365.1 Deltaproteobacteria bacterium | reverse complement strand
GCGGGGCTTCGCTGTGCTCGATCTTGCCGAGGTGGATCTCCATTGACGGGCATTTCGCAGTATTACGGAAAATCGAGAGGAGCGAGAAATATCGATGCGCTCTGAAGGAGCGCTGCGACTCTCTACTTGCGCTCTGACATGTATAAGGCTCAGGGCTTCGCCCGAGGATTAGTCACGCTCGCGTCAGCGGGCCTTGCGGAGCTTCCTGCGCAGGGCCTTCAGGTCGAGCGCGTTGATGACGTGTCTCTTCTCGATCCAGCCACGCCGGGCCGTGGCGATGCCGAACTTCAACCAGTCGTAGTGATCGATCCTGTGCGAGTCGGTCGAGATGGCCAGATCGACACCGCGATCCCGGGCCTGGCGGCAGTGGATGTCGCACAGGTCCAATCGCTCGGGAAAGGAGTTGACCTCCAGGAAGGTGTTGCAGGCCAGGCAGGCATCCATGACCGCGTCCAGGTCGAGCGGGTAAGGCTCTCGCTTGGAGATGATGCGCCCGGTCGGGTGGGCGAGGATGTTCACCTGCGGGTTCTCGATGGCCTTGACGAGCCGGGCGGTCATCTCCGCCCGGCTCAGGTCGAAGCGGCTGTGCACGGCAGCCACCACCACGTCCAGCTCGGCCAGCACCTCGTCCTCGAGATCCAGCCGCCCATCCGCCAGGATGTCCACCTCGATGCCCTTGAGGACCGCGAACGACTTGATCTTGCGGTTGAGCTCGTCGATCTCTCGCATCTGCTCCTGCAATCGGGCCCGGTCGAGGCCGCGGGCCATCTTCAAGGCGGACGAGTGATCGCAGATGGCGATGTAGCGCAGGCCCCGCTTCCTGGCGGCCAGGGCCATCTCCTCGATCGAGTTGCGCCCATCGGTCCAGCGGCTGTGCACGTGCAGATCGCCGCGGATGTCCGCGAGCTCGACGAGCGCCGGCAGCTCGCCTGCCTGGGCGGCCTCGATCTCGCCGTGATCCTCGCGCAGCTCGGGCGGGATGAAGGCCAGGCCGAGCAGGCCGAAGATCTCCTCCTCGGTCTGGCCGCCGATGCGCCTCTTGCCCCGGAAGACCCCGTACTCGTTGATCTTCAGGCCCGCCTCCTGCCCCAGGGCGCGGATGCGGATGTTGTGGTTCTTCGAGCCGGTGAAGTAGTGCATGGCGGCGCCGAAGCTCTCCCGGGCGACGACCCGCAGGTCGACCTGGAATCCGTCCCGGGTGAGGATGCTCGACTTGGTCGGGCCGCGGGCGAGCACGTCCGCGACCTCTGGCAGCGACACAAAGGCGTCCATGACCGGATCGGCCTGGTCGGACGCGACCAGGATGTCCACGTCGGCCACCGTATCCCGCATGCGCCGCAGCGAGCCCGCCAGGCTGATCTGCTCGACCGGGTCGAGCCCCGAGAGCTGCTCCAGGATGGCCTGGGCGCGGGGGTGCATCTCGGCCAGGCTGCTGCGCTGCTTGTACTTGAGGGCCTGCTCGATGCCCTGCAGGATCTTGGCCTGGGTCTTCTTGCCCATGCCGGGCAGGCTCTCCAGCTCGCCCCGCTCGGCCGCGGCGCGCAGCGCGTCGACGCTGTCGATGCCCAGGTGATCGTAGATCAGCTTGGCGTGCTTGGGCCCCAGGCCGGGGATTCGCAGGAACTCGGTCAGGCGGGCGTGGGGGGTCGAGAGCAGCTTCTCGTAGTAGCCGAGCTTGCCGGTCTGGATCAGCTCCCAGGACTTCTGGGCGATGGCCTTGCCGATGCCGGGCAGCTTTTCGATCTCGGCCTGGGAGGGCAGGGAAGAGAGCGGGTACGAGAGGTCGGCGATCGTCTGGGCCGCGCGGGTGTAGGCCCGCACCTTGAACGGGTTCTCGGCCTGGATGCTCAGGATCTCCGCGATGTGCTCGAAGACCCGTGCGATCTCGCGATTGGTCACGCGCCTCACCTCCGGGCTGCTCGCCCTCCAGCATACTCCAGCGGCCGGGATCGGATCGAGTGGCTGGCATCGGAGCGGTTTTCTGCTATGCTCGGAGCTGCGATGCGATCCGCGCTGCTCATCCTGCTGGCCCTGCTGCCGATCTCCGGCTGCACCGCAGACCGCGTCGATGCGCCTCGTTCCTCGAGCCACGGCGTGTCCGCGGAGGCGCTCGCGGCGGCCGACGGCGTGTTTTTGATCCGGGTGCAGGGCAAGCAGCTCTCGCCCGGCTCCCACCCGCTGTGGCTGCTGGCCGTGGAATATGCGGTCGAGCGCGTCTTCAAGGGCCAGGCGCCCGCGAAGCCGGTGCTCAGCACCTGGATCGACATCGAGGTGGACTGGGAGCCCAAGGAGGGCGATCGCGGCCTGCTGCTGGTGACCATGAGCGAGAACGAGCTCGCCGATCGCTATCAGCTCTTCCCCGCCAGCGCCCGCAACCTCGATCGGGTGGAGTCCAGCCTGCAGGCCCCCCACTAGCCCCAAAACAAGTGCGCTGCACTTGTTTTGGAGCTTAGTCACTCTCAGGGGGCTTTCGCAAAGCCCCCTCGCTGCTGGAATACAATTCCAGCAGCTTCACCCCAAAACGACCGCCCTTC
>JAFGRB010000312.1 GCA_016935365.1 Deltaproteobacteria bacterium | reverse complement strand
GCCTGGCGGAATGAATTCGCCTTTGCTTTCGGGCGTCCAAGCGCGGGCAGGGGAAGACGAATGCCGCCCGACCCGAGCACGGCCGAGCTGAGACAGCAGCAGCAGGCGCTGCGCCGGAAGATGATCGCCATCGCCCGCTGGCTGAAGCACCGCTATGACTACTCGGGCTCCAAGGAGACTTCGGATCTCGTCGGCCGCGGCTTCGAAAAGCTCGTCGGCTCCGAGCACTACGCGCACAAGGTGCGCAGCAGCCCGGGCGAGCTGCTCGACCTTTCGGGCCGCCTGATGCGCCAGGTGCTGTGCGACGAGCTTCGCGCCAGGAGCGCGAGGCGCCGGCGGGCGATCCGGGTCGCCCTTGACGAGGAACGGGTCGGATCCGATCCGTCCGTGGAGCGGCGCATCGACGAGGCCAGGCGCTACGCGCTGGTGGAGCGCCTGCTGGGGCAGATCGAGCGCGGCGAGACACCCTTCCGTTTCCCGAAGGGCGGGCCCATGGCGGCGGCCTTCCGGCTTCGCTGCCAGGGGCTCAGCGAGCAGGCCGTCGCCGCGCGGCTCGGGGTCGCCAAGGGCACGGCCCACAACTGGATCCGACACGTGACCGCGTACCTGGCCAGGCGGGTGGCCGAGACGGAGCTCCAGGTCGAGCGAGAGTGAGGAAGGAGCGCATGAACACGGCCGATTCGGACGAACTCCTCGAGCGCCTCGGCCGGCTGCCTCCCGGCGAGCGCTCGCGGGCGCTCGGGGAGCTGAGATCCATCGGGCAGGACACCCGCGCCTTCCTCGAGGCGCAGCTCGAGGCCGCCGACATCGTCGACCAGGCCTGCTTCCAGGCCGGCCAGCGGATCCGGATCCACCCGCTGCAGCGATCGACCGAGACCGGCTTCGACTTCGAGCTGGAGGAGGAGATCGGCCGCGGCGCGACCAGCTCGGTCTGGAGAGCACAGGACCTTCGCCTGAGGACGACCGTGGCGCTCAAGCTCTTCGAGGTCCTGGGCGGCAGCGAGCGGGCCCGGCAGCGCGTGCTGCGCGAGGCCCAGGCCGCCTCGCGGGTCATCTCGAGACACGTGGTCCGCATCCGGGACGTCGGCCAGCTGGCCGACGGCACGCCCTTCATCGCCATGGAGCTGTGCGCCGAGGTGCCCGACGACGGCTCCTCGGCCGGCCTGCGCGACATCGGCCGCAACCTGGATCGCGACCGCCCGGCGACGCTCCGCGAGGCGGTCCGCTTGGTGAGCGAGGCCGCCAAGGGCGTGGCCGACGCGCACCGCGAGGGTGTCTACCACCGCGACCTCAAGCCGGCCAACATCCTTTGCCGCCCCAAGGCCCGCCGGGCGGAGATCATCGACTTCGGCCTGGCCGTGCCCGAGCTGCTGCCCGGGACCAGGAAGCGCCGCGCCGACCAGACCGTCTCGGTGGTCGTCGAGAGCCGCTCGGGCCAGCGCGTGGTGCTGGCCGGCACGCCGGCCTACATGGCGCCCGAGCAGTGCCAGGGGCTGCCGGCGCGCGCCGAGAGCGCGGACGATCGCGAGCGGCTGATCCGGGTCGACGTCTACGGCCTGGGCGCCAGCCTGTACGCGCTCCTGGCCGGCCACCCGCCCTTCCAGCCGCGCCCGGGCGCAGACGACGACGCGCTGGACGTGGTGGCCCAGGTCCTCGACGGCCCGCCGCCCGATCTCGCCGAGATCCCGACCCGCTTCGCCGTGCCCGGGCGCCTCTTGCGCATCGTGCGAAAGGCCATGGCGCGCGATCCGGCCCGGCGCTTCCGCTCGCCCAGGGAGCTGGCCGAGGCGCTGAAGGCCTTTTTGGACCACAGGCCGAGCGCGCTGGACCACGGCCTCGGCGTCCGCATCGGGCTGTGGTCGAGGAGAAACCGGACCCTGGTCCGCACCGCCCTGGGCCTGACCGGCATCAGCGTCGTCTTCGCGGCCCTGTGGTTCGTGAGCGTCCAGCGCCTGGTCGGCCAGCGCGACGAGCTCGAGGGCACGATCGCCGCCCTGGAGGGGAGGCGGGGCGAGCTGCAGTCGCACAACGCCAGGCTGCAGGAGGAGAAGGCCGCGCTGAGCGAGGAGCGCGATCGCCTGCGGGCCGACCTGGGCATCCTGAGCTCGATCTCGGACGACCTGCAGGCGATCGAGAAGACGATCGACGGCCACTACCGGCGTCTCGACAGGCGCCAGCGCAAGATCCTCGACGACCGGCTGACCTCCTCCGGCCTGAAGGACGAGCTGAGCAGCAAGGTCGAGCCGGTCACGAGGAGCCTGTCGCAGATCGAGCTCCGCCTGGGCGCCGCGGCGACGCAGGAGCAGCTTCGAGCCATCCGCGACGATCTCGAGGCCATCCGGACGCGGCTGACTGTGCTCGCCCCCTTGAAGGACCAGGTCGACGGGCTGCAGCGCCGGCTCGACGCGGTGGTGACCGAGTCCGATCTCGAGCCCTTGAAGAAGGACCTGCGGGATCTCCGCAAGGGGCTCGACGAGCTGCGCTCCCTCGGCCAGCGGGCCGAGAGGGCGCCTTCGGGCCCGGCTGAAAAGAAAGCGCACCGGGCGGGAGACGGGGAGCCGGCGGCCGGGCATTAGTGCCCCCGCTCCTGCTCGCTTCGCTGCGCGAGATCGGAGGCCCTGGACCAGTCGTCAGATGACGCGAGCAGAGAGGGCTGTCCACACAAAGCCGATCGTCTGGAGGAGGAATCCGAAACCCAGGAATGCGAGCCCCTGCAGCCTCGTCAAACGGTCTTCCTCGTTCAGCGCTTCCGCTTCCACGGCCGCTCTGGCCGCACTACCTCTGAAAAAAGCTGAGATCAGGAGAGTCGGCAGCTCGTGCAGGCGCACGATGCGAGTCGACTGCGAGGCCATTCGAAAAACGCCCAAGATCTCGAACGTGAGTCCAGCAATCACGAGTACAATCTGGCAGATCAGCGACACCAAGGGGCGATTTACCTTTCCGGCATGGGTCCTGTCGGGACCACGTCGATGATGCCGACTCGATCCTCCTTCACGGTGGAGTAGATTCGAAAGCCGCAAGCCTCGGAAAACAATGCGCCCATGTTGATCCTGCCTGGAAATAGCCAGTAGAGGTCGAGTCGCCCCTCCTTGATGTCGAGAAGAGCCCTCAGCAGACGGCGGCGGGTAGGGACGGGAAGGGATTCGATTTTTCTAAGGCATGATATGTGGATCTTGATTTCGGAGAAACGTCTTTTCAATTCGCGGTCCTTTCTACTCGTCGATGGGTAGGTCCACGAAGTCGGTCAGGTCGCCAGACCGGAACTTCTTGATCGCCTCCAGGACGGCCGCGAAGGTATCCGGGTTGCTGATCAGATCGGCCAGTGCCTGTAGAGACCGGAAGTCATCATAGTCCAGCAGGACCGATTCGGGCTTGCCCCTCCGGGTCAGGACAATCCGTTCGGTCTGCTTCTCTCCCACAATGCTTGCAAGCTTCGCACGGGCATCGGATATCGGCATGAATTTCATAGGTATTTCTCCTGATCCGGCTCGACCATTTCTACATTTATTGTACAAGTAATAGATCTGTTAGTCAAGCAGTATTTTGTCTTTTTTTTGTACAGAAAATCTAGAAAATCCATGAACCACAGCGCCGCTCAGCGAGCCCTGAAGCGGTAGGCGCCGCGCCCGGTGAACCAGATCCGCGGCTGGCGGCGGGTCTGCTCGAAGAGGTCGTAGCCGGCCTTGAGCTCCTTCCAGAAGTCGAGCAGCGCTGGCTCGGCGGCGTGCTCGTTGACGAGCTTGTCCCAGGACTCGCCGTGCAGCCGGGCCGGGAAGATGTGGACCAGGTTGGGCTGTCCGCTCCAGGTCTTGGAGTCCAGGCAGATGACGTACAGCTCCTCGATCCAGCGATCGGTCAGCGGCACGCATCCGATGGTCACGCAGTCGCCGTGGATGCAGATCGCGCCGCCCGGATCGCGGCCGTGCTTGCGGACGAGGTCCGAGCGGTTCGGGTAGGAGACCAGCATGGCCAGCAGGAAGGACGAGGCCGAGTTGTAGGCCGTGATGGTGTAGAAGCCCTCGGGCACCTGCCCGTCGTGCCGCTTGCGCTTGGGGCCGAGCTCGCCGGATCGCGCGCAGATGGCGTAGTCCTTCAGATGGACGAAGTCCCGGCTGCGGGCCTTTCGCACCCAGAGTTCGAGCTTGTCCTCGCTCTTGAAGATCCGCATCAGGACCTGGGCCGGCGGGTAGTCGAGGCCGGCCCTGGCGAAGAGCGCCCGGATGTCTGCAAGCCGGCGCTCTCTGGCTCCGCGCACCCTCGGCCGGCTCTGCTGGGCCCGGGTGGTCTTGAAGCGCGGCTTCGCTACCGCGGCCTCGGCTGCCTGCCGGGCTTCGGCCCGGGCGGCGAGCAGGGCGAGGAGCAGCGAGCAGAGCCAAGCGCAGCGGGCCACGGGCTCACTTCCGGATCGGGTAGCGGGTGAAGGCGGCCGCGGCGGCGAGCAGGCACACCCCGGCCAGCGGGCCGCACAGGCGCACGCCCAGGTTGTGAGCGGTGCTCTTTCCGAAGGCGACGAAGAGCGCCCCGGCCAGCAGGGGCCCCAGGCCCGCGGCCACCTTCATGATCAGCCCCTCCATACCGTTGTAGACGCCCTCGCGCCGCTTGCCGGTCAGCTTCTCGTCCGCGTCGATCACGTCGGCCAGCAGCGGGCGCATGACCACCAGGGCGATCGAGACCGGAAAGGCGGCCAGCAGGAACAGCGCCAGGGCCTGGACGACAGGGGAGATCGCGGGCAGCTCGCCCAGGCCGGCCATAAGGCAGCAGACCGCGCCGAAGGCGGCGAGCGCGATGACGAACAGCCGCCGCTTGCCCCAGCGCGCGGCGAGCCACGAGACGAGCGGGAAGAAGAGCGCCGCGCCGACCAGCACGAGCATCATCAAGTAGCCGGCCGCGAGCTCCCAGTTCACCTGCCCGTCGTCTGCCACCGCGCCCAGGGCGTCGAGCAGGCTCCGATCCACGTCGGAGACGGGGTAGGCGGCCAGCACGCGGGTGGCCACGAAGGGCGCGATGAAGACCACCGTGGAGATGGCCATGCGGTAGAAGCCCACCCCGATCACATACGGCACGAAGGGCCGGTTGCGGAATGTGGAGCCGAACTCGGCCAGCGCCCGGAGCAGGCCCTTCCAGGCCGAGCCGGCCCGGTCGCTGGCGGGCGCGTAGCGCTCGCGGACGGCGGCCACGGCCTGGACGAAGAACCAGACCAGGAGCAGCCCGGCCAGCAGGGCCATGAACTGGTAGCTGTCCGGCAGGAACCACAGCCCGCCCGCGAGCAGGGCGGCGAAGAGCGGCGGCAGCAGGTTGCCGCCGATCGTGCCCAGCACCTCGAAGATGGCCATGTAGGCCGAGACGCGGACCCGCTCGTCGTCGTAGGGCGTGATCTCCGGCAGCAGCGAGAGGTAGGGCGCCACGACCACCGTGAAGAAGAACCAGAAGAAGAACAGCGCGGCGGCCAGCACGAGCGCGTTGGCCGCGGACGGCCCCTCGGTCACGGGGGTCCACAGGAAGAAGAACGACAGCGCGAGCAGGGGCGCGCCGGCGACCACCCAGGGCTTGCGGCGACCCCAGCGCGAGCGGGTCCGGTCGCTCAGGTAGCCGACGACCGGATCGGTCAAGCCGTTGACCGCGTTGCAGCCGAACCAGATCAGGCCGAAGGCGCCGGCCGAGACGTAGACGATCGGCTCGCCGCCCGGGCCCTCCCGGCCGTAGTAGAAGAAGCCCAGCCAGGCCGCGACCACCGTGGGGCTGAAGGCCACGCCGAAGTTACCGGCCGCGTACAGCAGCCGCTGCAGGCCGCTGAGATCGCGGCCCCGGCTCAGCTCGACCGTGTCGCCGCGCTCCTCCATGCCCTAGTCACCCGCCTCCCCCTCCGGAGCCGCCGAGTCCGTCTCTGCCTCCGGAGCTGCCAGGTCCCCCTCTGCCTCCGGAGTTGCCAAGTCCCCCCTCTCCCTCTGGGAGAGGGGATCAGGGGGTGAGGTGTCAAGGGGTGAGGGCTCGAAGGGATCCACCTGGCGCAGGTGCAGCGTCTCGAAGGCCGAGCGGTGCGCGTGCACCCTGGCCATGTCGCGGTGCTGGCTGCGGTGATAGCGCGTGGCCCGCAGCATGAAGTCGAGGCAGCTCTGCTCTCCGCACGGCAGGCGGGCGTCCCAGGTCTCGGTGACCGGTCCCGGATCGGCCCGGCCCACGAGCGCGAGCAGCCAGTAGCGGTTCTGCAGGAAGTAGATCCGGCCCGTGCGGTGCGCGGGCAGGCCTTCGATCTCGGTCTTCGGATCGGCGGCCAGGCGCACGGCCTCGACGCACAGCCGGGCGGTGAGCTGGTGCTCGGGGTGGCCGGTCGCCCCCCAGTGGGGATCGAAGGTCAAGAGCAGGTCGGGGCGGAAGCGGCGGATGGCGCTCGCGATCAGCCGGACCGGATCCGTCTGGCTCCTCCAGCGGGCGAGGATCTCCTCTGGGGATGGAAAGCTCTCCACCGGCAGCGGGGCGTTGAATAGATCCTCCTGCTGCAGCTCGGCCCGGTAGAGATCGGCCGCCCGGCGCATCTCCCCCGTCCGCACGGCGGCCAGGTCCGGGCTGCAGCCGCGGCCGAGGCCGCACTCTCCGCCGCCGCCGCGGGTGAGCACCAGCATGCGGAGCGGCAGGCCGTAGTGGATCGAGGCCCTGGCGAGCAGGGCGCCGGCGAATAGCTCGTCGTCGGGGTGGGGCGCCACCCACAGCGTGCGCGCGCCGCTTCTCAGGTAGGCGTCCACGGGCACGGGCTCCGGGCTGCCGTCCGGCCGGACGGCCTGTATCGCGCAGGCGCCGAGCAGGGCACAGGCGAGCATGACGAAGCAGCAGAGCGACGCTTGGCGTGCGCGCGTCATTCGTAGGGCTCGCCCAGCTCCCGGGAGCGCCGGGTGGCGGCCTCGACCGCGTCCATGAGCACCGCCCTGAGGCCGGTCTTCTCCATGGAGTAGAGCGCGTTGATGGCCGTGCCGCCCGGCGAGGTGACCAGGTCCTTGAGGAAGATCGGATGGCTTCCGGTCTGCTGGACCATCTGGGCCGCGCCGACCACGGTCTGGATCGCGAGCTGGGTGGCCTGCTGCCTGCCGAGGCCCACCTTCACCCCGGCGTCCGACAGGGCCTCGATGATGATGAAGACGTACATCGGGCCCGTGCCGCTCAGCCCGGTCACCGCGTCCATGAGGCTCTCGTCCACCAGGGTGACCGTGCCGCAGGTCTCGAAGAGCCGCCGCGCCAGCGCCAGGTCGGCCCGGCGGGCGAAGTGGCCCGGGCAGATGGCCGTGGCGGCCGCGCGCACGGTGGCCGCGATGTTCGGCATGGCGCGCACGACCCGGGGGCGGGCCGGACCCTCGCCGGCGAGCAGCCTCTCGATCAGCGCCGTGGAGAAGCCCGCGGCGATGGAGATCAGCAGCGTGCCGGGCTGCAGGGCAGGGGCGATCTCGGCCAGCACGCGATCCAGGATCTGGGGCTTGACCGCCAGGATCACCAGGTCGGCCTTGCGGCAGGCCTCGGCGTTGTCCCTGGCGGTCCGCACGCCGAGCGCGGCGGCGATCTCCCGGAGCCGATCGGCCCGGTGATCGGTGGCCGTGATCCGCGCCGGGCGCAGCCGGCCGGAGCGGATCAGCCCCTGCAGCAGGGCCTGGCCCATGTTGCCCGAACCGATGCAGGTGACGCGGCTGTCCTTCATGGTGACGCCTCCGGACCTTGATCGCAGGCCGAAGATAGCAGGCGCGACGACATGCGGCAACCCGGATCTCCCACCCCTGCCGATCCGGGACGCCAGATCGTCCCTGCAGATCTGGGAGCCGCGCCGAAGTCGAACGGAGGCGTGGTTCTCGACTTCAGTGCTGCGACGCCGTTTGCGCGACGAGTTGGCGCATCCGGGGCAAGCTCGGGGTTTTCTCCGGCTTGCCGGTCTGCTATGAACGGTGGCCATGCGCGCCTGGATCCTTGCAGCCCTGGCTGCTCAGATCGTCTGCCCGGACCGGGCCGAGGCCGGGACCGGCCGGATCGAGCGGCTCATCGCCGAGATGAGCCCGGCCCAGAAGGCCGGCCAGCTCGCGATGGTGAGCTTCGAGGGACGCGCGCTCTCCGACGCCCAGCGGGACTTCGTGCTCGGGACCAGGCCCGGCGGGGTGCTGCTCTTTCGCTCCAACTGCGGCTCCCCGGCCGAGATGGCCCACCTGACCGGCTCGCTGCAGCGGCTGGCGACGGGCGAGATCGGCGGTCCCGGGCTGCTGGTCGCCATCGACATGGAGGGCGGCTCCGTGCGCCGCTTCTCGCCGGGCGGGGCCTTCACGCGCTTTCCGCCGGCGATCATGATCGGCGCGACCGACGATCCGGACATGGCGGCCCGGGTGGGGCGGGCCATGGCCGAGGAGCTCAAGGCGGTGGGCATCAACATGAACCTCGCCCCGGTGGCCGATCTGGAGACCCGCCGCGCCAACCGCGTGCTGCGCGGGCGCAGCTTCGGATCGCGGCCCGCGCGCGCGGCCAGCATGGTGGCCGCCTTCGTCTGGGCTTCGCAGCGAGCCGGCGTGCTGGCCTGTGCCAAGCACTTCCCGGGCCACGGCGACACCGCGGTCGACTCCCACCGCGGGCTGCCCGTGCTGCACCTCGACCGCCAGGCCCTGGCGAGGCGCGAGCTGGTGCCTTTTCGCAGGGCGATCGAGGCCGGGGCCGAGGCGATCATGGCGGCCCACATCTGGCTACCTGCGATCGAGCCGCAGGAGGGGCGGCCCGCCTCGCTGTCGGCACCCGCGCTGGCCGGGCTGCTGCGCGGGGAGCTCGGCCACGGGCGGCTCGTGCTGACCGACGCGCTGGGCATGGCCGCGGTGCGCTCTGGCCACACGCTCGACCGGGCTGCCCGGCTGGCCATCGCGGCCGGGGCGGACCTGCTCGTCTTCGGCGAGGCGATCCCGATCCGCGAGCAGGCCGCGGTCGTGGAGGAGCTGGCGCGGGCGATTCGAAGCGGCGAGATCCCGGCCCGGCGGGTGGATCGCTCCCTGCGCCGGATCCTGGCCGCCAAGGCGCGCTTCGGCCTGCTCCGGCCCGCGCCGGTCGATCCGCGCCGCGCGCGCGCCCGCCTCGAGAGCGAGGCGCACCGGCGCCTGGTCGAGCGCGTCTTCGCCCGGGCCGTGACCCTGGTGCGGAACGAGCGCGGCCTTCTGCCCGTGCGTCCCGGCAGGCCCGCGATCCTCGTCCACTTCGAGCGACAGCGCGCGCTGGCCGACGCGCTCGAGCGCGCCTTGCCGATCGTCGAGCGGGTGGCGCTCTCGAGGGCGTGCGGGCCGGCGGAGCGCGAGCGCGCTGCGAGAGCCTGCGAGTCGGCCGCGGTCTGCCTGGTGCTGACCCGGAATGCGGTCTCGGACTCGGCCCAGGCGGAGCTGGTCCGCAGCCTGCCTCCGGAGCGCTGCGCGGTCGTGGCCCTGGGCTCGCCGTACGACCTGCTGGTCTTTCCGCAGGTGGCCGCCTTCGCGGCCGCTTACATGCCGATTCCCGAGGCCGGGGCGGTGCTGGCCGACGTGCTGCGCGGCCGCAGGCGCGCCCGCGGAGTGCTGCCGGTGCCGCTGGACGATCTCTACCCCGCCGGCGCGGGCCTCAGGGGCCCCATATCTCGGTCTGGCAGTAGATGACGTAGCTGTCCGTTCCGGAGCGGTGCTGGGCCTCGATCCAGTCGTCGGGGCGCGCCGTGCGCGAGATGCGCACCTCGTCCATCTGGCCGATGAAGTAGCGATCGGTCTCCTCCGAGTTGTGCCCGATCTGGACCTCGTCGCTGACGTCCGGGATGCCTTCGGCGCTGGCGCTGGCCCGCTGCTGCCCGTCGACGAAGAGGTGGACCGACTCGGTCGAGGCGTCGTAGCGGCCCACGACGTAGTACCAGTAGCCGGACTCCACCGTGCCCCAGGCCGCGCTCCGGTGGGCGGTGTCGTAGACGTAGAACTGGAATGCCCGGGTGTTCAGCTGCTTCAGGCCCCAGGCGTGGTTGCCCTGGCCCACGTAGGGGCGATGCTGCTGCTGGATGTTCTCGCACAGGACCCAGGCCTCCACGGTCAGGTCCGCGAGCCCCTCGAGGTTGTCGTGATCGCCGAAGTCGACGTAGTCGCCGCCGAGGAACTTCAGGCCCCCGGCAAAGAGCGTGTCCGCGTTCTCGGTCCCGATGAAATAGCCGTGGGTGTCCCCGCTCGAGTCGCTGGCGTTGTGGTTGAGGTGCCAGACTGCGGCGAAGGAGTCGTCCCAGACCTCCTCGGGCCGCTCGCCGCTCTGGGCCACGGTCGCATTGCCGTAGTAGAGCCAGATGGAGTCCTCGATCGAGTCGGCGTCGATCTGCGGCACCCGGACCCAGATGGTGGAGGTCCCGAAGGGCACCCAGTCCTCGATCTCGTAGGCCAGGACCGGGTCCAGCTCTCCGGGATCGATGAAGCGCAGATCGGCACCGCCGTCCGCGGTGAAGAAGTAGTCGATCCGGGACGAGTCGAGGCGCACCAGGACCGGGACGTCCGCGAGCTGCTCGAGATCCCGGTTGTCGAAGCGCAGCCGGACCCGATGGCTCCAGAGCTCGTTCCACCAGGAGCCGATCCGCAGCCCGGCCTGGTCCCCGGGGCCGCTCCGGCCCGCGGCGCCCCACTCGCAGGCGAGCTCGGCCTCGGCGGACATCACCCTGCTCGGGCTTGCGTCGAGCGCGTAGCTCCCGCCCCCGATCTCGCTCACCTCGCTCAGAGCGAGCAGCGTCTCGTTCTCGCAGATCCGACGGCCGCTCAGGACGACCTCGTCGAGGTCCACCTCGCCCGAGGCGTCCGCGCGCAGGCGATAGCGGAGCTTCCAGTCCGGGTTGTCGTCGAGCTCCGGCAAGCGGCGGGAGAGCTCCAGGCAGGTCCGGGCGCAGGTCGAATCCGTGCCGCTGTCGCCGACGCTGGACCAGATCTCCTGCCAGCCGCTCCCGTCGGGATCCACTTCCAGCGAGATCAGATCCATGGGCTCCTGGGCGGAGCTCTCCCCGGAGTAGAAGCACAGCTCGAGCTGCTCGAAGCCGCTGCTGTCCACGGACCTCTCGAGGAAGCCGTCCTGGTTGGTCCTGGCCAGGATCCGGCGCGAGCTGTTGGGGCAGCTGAAGCCCGTGCTGCAGGTCAAGAAGCTGCTGAGCTGCCAGTCGTTCCAGGTATTGCCGCTGCCCGGGTTGGCCGGGCAGTCCTGGAAGGTCTCGTGCAGGATCTCCGAGGACTCGGCCGGGCAGGCCCTCAGGGCGGCCGTCAGCTCGATGTTGTCGATCAGCACGGCCTGGCCCGAGCTGCTCGGGTTGAGGAAGAACCTCACCGTCACGAAGGGCTTGTCGTCGGCTTCGTCCATCAAGTCGTAGCACCAGCGGTACCAGGTGTCGCTCTGGCCCGCCTTGGGCCCGTCGTAGTCGCAGACCAGGACGCTGGGGTTGCTGAGGTCGCTCTGGATCTCGACCTGGAGGATCTCGTTGCTGCCCATGGCGCCGTGGCTCGCGTAGTCGAAGCACAGCCTCACGTCCTCCAGGCCGGTCGTGTCGAAGGAGCGCTCGAGCCGCCACTCGTGATCGCCGCAGCTGTCGCGGGACGCCTCGAAGGCCGGATCGGAGGCCAGGGCGCTGGCCACGGAGGGCGGGCAGGGGAAGTTCTCGCAGCAGTTGCGCTGATCGGGATTGTGGAGGTCGCAGCCGTCCCAGTCGTAGCATCGCCGGCCGCCCACCAGGCGCCAGCCGTCCAGGCTGCACTGGCCCGGCCGGGTGTCGTCTTCGAAGTCGGTCTGGGCCAGCACGATCCCGTGGAAGCGAGAGCGGCAGCCCAGGCAGGAGGCCTGGCCGGCCATCCCGTCCAGGTCGATCGAGCAGCGGGCACTGGTGTCGGTCTCGAGGTTGAGCGGGCTCTCGCAGCTCAGGTCCAGCGATGCCGGGGGCGTGCCGCAGCCCGACGGATCGTCGAAGCACAGGGGCAGGCAGACCTCGCCGCCCGGGCAGGCCGCGTCCGAGAGCGTGCCGGCCGCGCACAGGCCGGTGCCGTCGCACTGGTCGTCGATGGAGCATGCGGCGCCGTCGTCGCAGGGGCTGCCTTGCGGGTCCGGCTCGCAGGTCCCGGTCTGCGAGTTGCAGATCGTCAGGCAAGGAGTCGTGCAGGGCGTGCCCGCACCGCCCTTGCACTCGCCCGCCTCGTCGCACGCGTCGGGGGCCGTGCAGTAGTCGCCGTCGTCGCAGGGCTCGTCCGGCGTGGGCTGCGCGACGCAGCCCAGCTGCGCTTCTTCGCATACTCCCTGGTGGCAGTCGTCGTCGAGCGGCGAGCAGTCCACGGGATCCCCGCGGCAGATCCCCGACTGGCACATGTCGTTCTGCGTGCAGTAGAGCCCGTCGTCGCACGAGGTCTCGTTCGTGACCGGATCGTTGACGCACTGCTCGTCGACGCAGTCGTCCAGCGTGCAGGGGTTGTCGTCGTCGCAGTCGGAGGGCTGCGTGCAGGGCTGGCAGCCGGTGTCCTCGTCGTCGGTCGCCCCGTCGCAGTCGTTGTCGATCCCGTCGTTGCAGCTGACATCGCCCAGCGGTCCCTCGGACGGCGGGTCGGCGATCGGGGGGTTGTCGCAGCGGTAGCCGTCCTGCTCTTCGATGCAGTGGTCCTCGGTGCAGGGGTCTCCGTCATCGCAGTCGTGCTCGAAGGGGACGCAGCTGCCCTCGACGCAGCGCTGGAATCCGTTGCACCACAGCCCGTCGTTCTCGCAGTCGTCGTCCGTGCTGCAGGCTCGGCGCACCGTCACCCGGACGACGGCCGGCTCGGAGGCGAGCCCGTGGGCCTCGACCACGAGCGACAGCAACCAGGCGCCCGGCGCCTCCGCGGAGAAGGGGATCCGGGCCTGGTTGCAGACGGCGAGCTCGTAGTCCGAGCCCGGTGGGCCGGAGAGCAGGGCCCAGGTGTAGGCGCTGATCGGATCGCCGTCCGGATCGAAGCTCGAGCTGCCGTCGATCTCGATCTCTTCGCCCGCCTGCAGGGACCGGTCCGGTCCGGCCACGGCCACCGGCGGCCGATCCGGCCCCGGCGCGTCGAGCGTGCAGGCAGCCAGGAACGCCAGAGCAACGATGAGGGCTCGCTGACCGGGACTGAGCATGGCCTCTCCTCCGTTCGTGCACCGCAATCGCTCATCCATGAATCCAAGGATACCAGAGGCGGGTCGAGGATGCGAGCCCCGGGCTTGGGCCGGCTCGCGGGCCGATTGCCAGCCGGGGCGCGCCGGCGTGGACGCGTTTTTGACCCCGCCTGAAAAATCGTGCTAAAACAGGCAACATGGAGCAGAGCGGCCAGGCCAGGGTAGAGCGCAGCGTCGTCGACGGCCAGACCCGGCTGCAGGTGAGCGGGCGGCTGACCCGGGACTCGGCCCCGGTCGTGCTCGACTGGTTCCGGGCCTGGCTGCCGAAGGGCGGAAGGGTCCGGCTGGATCTCGGCGGGGTGCAGTGGCTGGACTCGAGCGGTGTGGCCGTGCTGGTCGAGTCGCTCGAGCTGGCCAAGCGGCGGGGCTGCCGCCTCGAGCTGGTCAAGGTCAGCGAGGCTGCCCGCCGGACGCTGGAGATATTTCGCTTCCACGAACGGCTGGCCGGGCCGCCGGTCGCCGAGCCGGGCGAGCTGGAGCGCATGGGCGACTGGCTTCTCGGCCAGGCCATCGGAGCGCGCAGGCTGCTGATCCTGATGGCCGATACCTTCTACTGGGCGCTGGCCGGTCCCTTCGTGAGCTCGCGCGGCGCACCGCGGGGTGAGCTGACGCGCCAGGCGATCCTGCTGGGCTCGAACGCCTTCGGCATCGTGGCCTTGCTGGCCACGCTCATCGGGTTGACCCTGGCGCTGCTCTCGGCCCACCAGCTCCGGCAGTTCGGCGCCAACATCTACGCCGCCAACCTGGTGGCCGTCGCGATGACGCGCGAGATGGGTCCCCTGATGACGGCCATCATCGTGGCCGGCCGATCGGGCTCGGCCATCGCCGCGGAGCTGGCCACCATGGAGGTGACCGAGGAGATCGACGCGCTGCGCGCGATGGGCTTCTCCCCGATCCGCTTCCTGGTCGTCCCCAAGCTGTATGCGGTCACCATCACCCAGCCGCTGCTCACCGGCGTGGCGGACACCGCCGGGATCTTCGGCGGAATGGTCGTGACGACGGTGGCCCTGGGTGTGCCGCCGGAGGCCTTCTTGACCCAGGCAGGCAACGCCCTGGCGCTCAGCGACGTGACGACCGGCCTGTTCAAGAGCCTGATCTTCGGCTGGATCATCCTGGTGGTGGCCGCGCAGTCGGGGCTGGGTACGCGCGGTGGGGCCAGCGAGGTCGGCACGTCGACGACGCGCTCGGTGGTCTGGTCCATCTTCGCGGTCATCATCGCCGATTGCGTCTTCAGCTTGATCTTCTATCTGTGAGGAGACGAGCCGTGTCGGATCAATTGCTCGAGATGGAAGGCGTCGCGCTGGGCTACACGGCCGAGCCGGTGCTGCGAGGGATCGACCTGGTCGTGCGGCGCGGCGAGCTGGTGGTCATCGCGGGCGGCAGCGGCTGCGGGAAATCGACGCTGCTCAAGGGCGCGGTGGGCCTGCTGCAGCCGCTCGAAGGGACCATCCGCTTGCTGGGCACCGATCTGGCCAATCTCGACGAGGAGGATCTCAACCGCCTGCGGTCTCACACCGGGCTCCTGTTCCAGGGCGGGGCTCTGCTCAACTCCTTGACGGTGGCCGAGAACGTGGCATTGCCGATCTCGCAGCACGCCCGCCTTCCCCCCGGGGCGGTCAAGCTGCTGGTCCGCATGAAGCTCGCCCAGGTGGGCCTGGAGGCGGATCTGGACAAGCTGCC
Organism: Deltaproteobacteria bacterium; assembly: GCA_016935365.1. GTDB lineage: Bacteria > Myxococcota > B64-G9 > B64-G9 > B64-G9 > JAFGRB01. The sequence goes on along the minus strand of JAFGRB010000312.1, from coordinate 9,192 downwards.
TTCCGAGCTCTCCGGAGGCATGCGCAAGCGGGCCGCCCTGGCCAGGGCCATGGCGCTGGATCCCGACCTGCTGCTGTGCGACGAGCCGTCGGCCGGGCTGGATCCGGTCACGGCCGCTTCGCTCGATCGCCTCTTGCTCGACCTCAGGCAGGCCATGAGCATGACGCTGCTGGTGGTCACCCACGAGCTCAGCTCGATCGAGGCGATCGCCGACCGGGTCGTGATGGTGGCCGACGGTGGCATCGTCTTCGACGGGAGCCTGGACGAGGCCCGGCGGAGCGAGCTGCCGGTGGTGAAAGACTTCTTCGAGCGACGGGCGAGCGAGCCGAGCACGGCCGGACGCTCGATGCTGGAGCGGTTCCTGCAGCAATAGAGGTGCAGTAGAGTAGTGTTGGCAGCAGAAGTCGATCGATGGAGGAGCTGGCATGGTCACGCGATCCCAGAAGATCCGCCTGGGCGTCTTCGTGCTGGTCGCAATGGCGCTGGTGCTCGCCCTGCTCGTGTCCGTGCTCGGCTCGACCGTGTTCGCGGATCGGGACGAGTACCTGGTCCGCTACGACATCTCGGTCTCCGGTCTGGAGATCGGCGCGCCGGTCAAGTACAACGGGGTGAGGGTCGGGCGGGTGGACCGCCTGTGGATCGACGCCCACCAGGTCAGCCAGACCGTGGTGGCGATCAGCTTGCAGAAGGCCACGCCGGTCAAGGAGAACACGCGCGCCGTGCTCAACATCCAGGGCATCACCGGACTGAAGTTCATCGAGCTGGTCGGCGGTACCTCGGACGCCAGGACGGTGGATCCGGGCGCCACGATCGTGGCCGGCACCTCGGTGGTGGACAAGCTGACCGGACAGGCGGAGACGCTGTCCATCAAGGCCGAGCTGTTGATCAACCAGCTCCTGGCCTTGACCGGAGACGAGAACCGCGCGCTGGTGACCGACGTGCTGGATCGCGGCGGCAGCCTGATGAATACGCTGGACAAGACGGTCACCCGCAACGCGGATGATTTCGACAAGCTGGTCAAGAGCCTGGTCGCGGCGTCCGAAAGCCTGGCGGCTGCGCTGGAGGAGATCCGGCGTGCGGCCCACGAGACCCGGGACGCCGTCGCGGGCGTTCGCCGGCGCGCGGAATCCGTGCTGGACGGAGACCGGGTGGCCGCCGTGCTGGACGACACGCGGGCCGCCATCGGGGAGGTGCGCAAGCGGGTGGGGCCCGAAGAGTTCGGGCAGCTCAACACCTCGCTCCTGACCCTGGTCAAGCGGCTGGACGAGCTGGTGGGCAAGGCCGACTTGATCGTGATGCGCAGCCGCGAGGACCTGCGATCGAGCATGCGGTACCTGGCCGAGACGACCGAGAACCTGCGGGACTTCAGCAGGTTGATCCGCGAGGATCCCTCGCGCTTGTTGCGGAGCCAGGAGCGCCCGGGACGGGATCTCCCTTAGCGGCGGATGCGACAAGGCCCTGCTCGCAGGGGTGGATGGAGAGGACAGAGGCATGCGAAGGCGATGCGGAATATGGCTGGCGGGCACGATCCTGATCCTGGTCGCCGCCTGCAGCATGGTGCCCGAGAACACCTACTTCACCATGGCCTACACTCTGGTGCCGGAGCAGACCGAGCCCGCCAGGCCGCTGCCGGTCTCGGTCAGGGTGCGCGAGCTGGAGGTCACGCCCGCCTACGACAAGGAGCGGATCGTCTACCGCTTCTCGCCTTACGAGTACAAGTACTACAACTACATGCTCTGGGCGGTGAAGCCGCAGCGCATGGTGACCGAGATGATGATCCGGCACTTCGAGGACGCCCGGCTGTTCGCCAACATCAGCCGGGAGTTCGGAGACATCCGGCCGGACTACGAGCTGTCCGGCGTGCTGCAGGCCATCGAGGAGATCGACAGCGGCGACGAGTGGTATGCCCACATCGAGTTCACGCTCAGGGTCAGCCGCTACAGCGACGGCGCGGTGATCTGGTCCCACCGCGTGGACGCCAAGAAGAAGGTCTACAACAAGTCTCCGGTCTACGTGGTCAAGGCGCTGAGCGAGCTGATGGAGGCCGAGATGACGAAGATCGTCGACGAGTTGCGCACCTTGCTCAGCGGACAGCAGCGGGGAGGGAACCCGTGAGGCGCAGCCGGTGCATGCCGCGTGTCGCCCGGCTCCTCCTGCTCTGCGCCCTGGGCCATGCGCCGCTGGCGGCCGGAGACGAGAAGCCCGAGCCCGCCGAGGCCGAGCCGCCCAGGCCGCCCGGCTGGCTGATGCCCTGCGGGCGGGTGCAGCTCGACATGGATCCCGAGCTCGTTCCCATGCACAAGGGGGCCGTGTTCGTGCCGGCCATGAGCGAGTCGCCCGCCGAGCCCCCGTACATCGTCCGCTCCCTGGACGGCAAGCTGGAGGCGCGCTCGCCGATGGGCAAGAAAGTCGTGCTGCCGCCGGGACGCTACACGCTGCTGGCCGGCTCGGGCGTCGAGTCCCAGATGATGGAGCGGGACGTGGACGTCCACGAGGGGCACACCACGCTGGTGGAGCCGGACTGGTCCGGGCTGATCGTCCGCGTGGTGGACGAGCGGGGCGCCCAGTTCCGGGGGGCATACGAGATCTTCGCCCTGCCGAGCGGAGAGGACTTCGGGATCGGGCTCGGTGCGGACGAGACCCGCGGCGAGACGCTGCGGACCTGGCTGCTGCCTCCGGGCCGCTACATGGTAGTCCGCCAGGGCGAGACGACCCGGGCGCGGACCGACTTCCTCACGGTCCGGCTCCAGCCCGGCGAGCTGGTGACCTTCACCCTGGTCCAGAAGGAGGAGGACGGCAGCATTCTTGGCGGCGGGATCGTGGACCGCTGGGAGGGCAAGACCGAGATCGAGAACTGGCGGATCGGCCTGCGGGTGGGCGGCGACGCGCTCTGGAACCGCAACGATCACGTCGTCGGGCGCGAGTTCGGCAATACCCTGACCTTCAACGTCTTCGTGGACGCCAACCTCCGCTACCTGGATCCGGATCACCTGGCCTACTGCCGGCTGCAGATCGACGAGGGGGCGGCCCTGCTGCCCGGGCGGGACATCGGCGCTCTGCAGAAGAACATCGACGAGCTGGACTTCGACGCCATCTACACCTACAGGCTGCTGCCGTGGCTGGGTCCGTACGTGCGCTTCGCCCTGAACACGAACCTCTTTCCCGGCAAGAGGCTCTTCGACACCCGCGAATCGGACGTGATCATCCTCAATCCCGACAAGAGCGTCTTCGATCGCCTGGTGCGCCCCGATCGGGTGGACCTGGCCAATCCCTTCGATCCGGTGGAGATCAAGGAGGGCATCGGCGTGTCGTTCGACTGGAGCCCGACCCTGGTGCTGGACCTCCACCTGCGGCTGGGCTTCGGGGCCCGGCAGACCGTCGTCCAGCAGCTGCTGGTCGACTACGATCCCGGTGAGGATGAGGAGGATCTCTGCCAGGACGCGGTCTGTCTGATGCGGGCGGAGTCCAACGACCTGCTGGGCGCCGAGGGCACCCTGATCGGCTCGGCCCGGCTCGCGCGCTGGCTGATGATCGACACCGAGCTCGAGACCCTGATCCCCTTCTACTCCTCGGCTTCCGGGACCGACCCGGTGGTCAACTGGAAGAACACCATCAGCCTGCGGCTGGTCTGGTTCGCCTCCCTGGCCTACGTGGTCAAGCTGGACTACAACAAGCAGTTGAACAAGGACTATCCCCTGCAGTTCGAGCAGCGGATCCTGCTGCGCTTCACCTTCGACATTCTCTAGCCCGTCATCCGCTCGAGAGCGCGAGCCATGTTCACGTCTTCAGGAGAGGGGATTTCAAGGGGGCTCTGCCCCCCCTTGCCTGGCTTCAACGAGCGCGGTCATACAGACCGCGTTTGTTTTCAGGGCCAGCCGCCCGAAGGCGCATAGGCGCATTCGAAGAGTGGCGCTCGGGTGCCGTTGCGGGTACGATAGAATCCATGCGTCTCTCGATCCTCCTGACCCTGGCGACCGGGCTTCTCCTCGCGGCCAGCGCCGCGGCCGGCCCGCGCGGCAAGCCCCTCCTGCTCCGGGCCGGGCCCGTCGAGCCGGCCGATCTGCCTGCCATCGCGGCCGACGCCCGGGCCGGGGTGCGGGTCGTGCAGGCCGAGGGCAGCGCCCGCGGGCTGCTCGCCGATCTCGGCGCTCGCGGAGTCCGGATCCTCGGCTACCTGCCCGAGGACGCCTACATCGTCGAGCTGGACGACCCGGGAGCGCTCGCGGGCGTGCCCGGCCTGCGCTGGAGCGGGGCGGTCCGTCCGGCCTGGAAGCGCGCCGGCGCGCTCGCGCGGCTGGATCCGCATCGAGCCCAGCGGCTCCGGGCGCTCGGCTGGCCGGGCGTGTCCTTCGCCGGCCTGGCCCCGCGCCTCGAGACGCTGGGCGCGATCACGGAGCTCCGGGACGACTGCACCGGCACCGGGCACGCGGAGATCCGCGTCGAGCCGGGCGGCCTGCAGGCCGCGATCGAAGGCCTGACCGCGCTCGATGCGGTGGCCTGGGTGGACGCGGAGCGGCGGGTGGCGCTCGCGAACGACGACTCGACCTGGGTGCTCCAGAGCGGGCTCGTGGATCAGACCCCGCTCTTCGACCACGGCCTGACCGGGGCGGGAGAGGTGATCGGTCTCGCGGACAGCGGTCTCGACACGGACGCCTGCCAGTTCCGCCTCTCGGCCGATCCGGGGGCGCAGACCTTCCACAACACGACCCAGCCGCCGGCCGTCCAGGTGACCGATCCCGGCAACAAGGTCATCACGTATTACCTCTTCGACGGCGCGAGCCCGTATGACGACCGGTCCAAGATCGGACACGGCACGCACGTGACGGGCTGCGCTGCGGGCGACGACTACGCGCACCTGGCGACGGACGGCGACCCGGGACGCGATCCGCAGGACGGCATGGCGCCGGGGGCGCGGATCGTCTTTCAGGACATCGGCCGGCGAGACGGCAACCAGACCGGCCTGCCGTCCTCGCTCGTCGACATGTACGTGCAGGCCTACGGCTCCGGCGCGCGGATCCACAACAACTCCTTCGGCAAGACCGATCCGGACGTCGCGTACAGCGGAGACAGCCGGGAAGTGGACGAGGCCGCCTGGCGCATGCCGGACATGCTGATCGTCTTCTCCTCGGGCAACCTCGGGCCGGATCCGCGCAGCCTGGACGGCATCGGCTCCACGTCCAAGAACCCGATCGTCGTGGGCGCCTCGCTGTCCGGCGCCCGGATGGGCAGGGGGGTGTGCCACTTCTCCTCCCAGGGGCCGTGCGCCGACGGGCGGCTGCGGCCCGACGTGGTCGCGCCGGGGGCCATCCTCTCGGCGCTCGAGACCGACTGGATCGAGCGGGGCGGGACCGACATCTACGGCCAGCCCACGGCGGACTCGACCACCGAGACGCCCAACGACAACTGCGCCGTCGACGACTACAAGCGGTTGGGCACCAGCTTCTCGGCGCCTCTGGTGTCCGGGATGGCGGCGCTCTGCCGCCAGTACTTCATCGCGGGCTACTACCCCGACGGCGCGCCGAACGCGGCCCGGGGCTTCGTGCCGTCCGCCGCCCTGCTCAAGGCGGTCCTGGTCAACTCCGCCCAGAACATCAACGGCAAGCTCTACAACGTGACCGACGAGTTCTACGAGATCGCCGACCTGGCTCCGGCGCCCACCTCGGTCCAGGGCTGGGGCCTGGTGCACCTCGACCGCAGCCTCGTCTTCCCGGGCGACCGCGAGAAGCTGGCCGTGATCAACGACTGCTGGGGAGATGGGACGGATCGGGGCGCCCAGTCCAGGCCGGCCCTGCAGGAGGGCCAGGTTCACAGCTTCGGCCTGGAAGGGGTCGGCGCGGGCCAGCCCTTGCGATTGACGCTGGCCTGGACGGATCCGGCCGGCTCGACCGGCTCCGGCCGCGCGCTGGTCAACGACCTGGACCTGGAGCTCGAGGACGGGGCCGGCACGCTCTACCGGGGCAACGTGGGCATCGTGAACAGCATCTCGACCCCGGCCGGGGGTCAGGGGCCGGACGAGATCGAGCCCCTCGAGCAGATCCTGCTCTCCTCACCGCCGGCGGGCGAGCTCATCGTGCGCGTGGTTGCCCGCCGGGTGCCAGGCAACGGGCAATCCAGCCCCTACCCGTCTTCGCGGCAGGGCTATGCGCTGGTGGCGGTCGGCGGCTTCGAGGGCGTGTGCCTGGACCCGCCGTGCGGCCAAGTGGACGCGGGGCGCGACGGCGGCGACGGGGGCGCGCCTGACGGAGACGGCGCTGCGGCCGGCGACGACGGCGGTGCTGCGGGCGACGACGGGCACGCGCCGGCGGACGGGGGCGGGGGAGGCGAGGCCGATCCGGACGGCTTCGACGGCGGCGGGGCCGTGATCGGGGGCTGCAGCTGCGGCGCGCCGGGCCGGGGCCTGTGGCTCGGTCTGCTGGCCGCGGGCCTGTGGCTGGCGGCCAGGCGTCGCTGCCGGTGAAGCGCATGCGCATGCCCCGGATCCGCCACCTCGCCACGCAACTCGTCGTCGCAGCACCGAAGTCGAGGCTCGACATGGAGGACCACGGCTCCGCTCGACTTCGGTGCAGCTCCTTGATCTGCACGGCGATCTGGCGTTCCGGATCTCCAGATCTGGGAAGACCTGGTATGCGCGCCTGGCCGCTCGCCCTGCTGCTGGCCATCGCCGCCTGGCTGCCCAGCCCGCCCTGCCGGGCCGGCGAGGGCAGCGTTCGGATCCGGGGCAACGTCGTCATCAACGACGAGACCTACCTGGCCGTGCTGGACTTGCCGGCCGATGCCAGGCCGGACGAGAAGACCGCCGCGCTCGTGCGCCGCAAGCTGCGCCGCTTCTTGAAGAAGGCGGGCTATGTCCTGGCGAGAGTCCAGGTCAAGCGGCGGCCCGATCACCTGCTCGTCAAGATCGACGAGGGGCGGGTGGAGAAGATCGTCTTCGTGGGCGTGGGCACGCTCAAGGCGCTCAGGCTCAAGCTGGATCTCAGCTTGCCGCACCACGTCTTCAACAAGCCCTACCTGCAGAGACAGCTCGCCCGTCTCGGCAGCAAGTACGGTCTCAAGGGCGTGCGCTATCGCCTGGTGCCGGTCGAGGACCGGGGGCGCAAGCACCTGGGGCCGCAGATCGGCGAGCTGGGCAACATCACCGGCCACGCGGTCATCCCGCCGAAGTGCAGGTACGAGCTGCGCATCCACCTGAGCGGCGCCGAGTGGGACGTGGGCCTGGACCTCGACATGGGTTACGACTTCCCCGACGGCATGGAGTTCGGGACCCGCTACCGGGGCGCGAGCCTGATCTTCGACGACGATCGCTGGCAGCTGGGCGCCCGGCTGGGACTCAAGATCCGCTACGGCATCGACGACGATGACGCGTACCTGGCCCTCTCGCGCGCGGCCGGCGAGGTCCGCTACTACACGCCGGCCCTCGTCGGCAAGGGGCTGCGCCCCTGGCTGTGGCTGCGGACCGATCTGGTCAGCCGGCAGCGCAAGGACCTGATGCTGGAGATCTACTACGCCGAGCATCTGGAAGGATCGCTCAATATCGGCTACGAGATCATGCGCGGCCTGATGGCCTCGATCGGCGGCGGCGCGGAGGAGATGTTCGTCTTCGGCATCGAGGGCGCGGGCGAGCCGCCCCAGGATGCGTACGACGGCGGCTCGTGGTTCCGGCCCTTTCTGGGCGGCCGGCTCGAGTTCGTCTTCAACACCGAGGAGATCCGCCGGGACCGGTGGCATCGCCTGCTGGTGGAGGCGCGTCACTACTGGGTGGACGCGGACCGGAGCCTGGGCGTGATGCACTACGAGTACGGCGTGGTGCTGGGCTTCGGCTGGCACGACTTGCTGCTCGGCAGCCGCGGGGCCTGGCTCTGGGGCGATGCGCATTTCGACGACGAGGAGCCGGTGGGCGGGCGCTACGTGCGCGGGGTCTTCGGCGATCGCTTCCACGTCCACCGGGTGGCCAACGCGGCGATCGAGTTTCGCTTCTCCCTTGTCCGGGATCTGTTCAAGCTGAGCCTCTACCACGACCTGGCCTTCTTCGGCGAGCTTATGCGGGACGTCGATCCGGTCCAGGAGGTCTTCCGGGTGGCCAACAGCGGCGGCATGGGCTTCCACGCCCTGATCCTCGACTTGTTCCAGCTCGATCTCTACTATGGGGTCGGGGTGACCTCAGAGCGCGAGTTCGCGCACGGGGTCTCGGCCAGCCTGAGGAAGGTGTTCTGATGGGAACCGTGGTCCTGCTGCTGATCTGCGCGCCGCTGATCATCGCCGGCCTGATGGTCGCGATCACCTTCCCGCTGGCCTGGTGGGTCTTTCCGAGCGCGGGCAGGCGAGAGGACAAGGGAGACGATGACACGCTGGCCGGGCGGCTGGCCGGCGGTGCCTTCACGCTCGCGGTCGAGTGGGCAGCCTCGGTCTGGGTGATCCTGTCGGTCCTCTTCCGCTTCGTCATGCGGCCGCTCTTCCCGCCCGCGGGCCTGAGACCGACCGTGGTGCCGGTGCTGCTGCTGCCCGGCTACCTCGAGAACGCCCTGACCATGCACTGGCTCGCGCGCAAGCTCGAGCGCAGACTGCAGGCGCCGGTCCAGGCGCTCTCGCCAGCCGAGTACCTCGTCTCACTGGAGCGGATGGCAGAGGACTACCAGGCGCAGATCCTCGACTACCTCGAGGCCGCCGGCGTGAAGCAGGTCGACCTCGTCGGCCACTCCATGGGCGGCCTGCTGGCCCGGCTGCTGCTCGAGCAAACCGAGCTGCGCGGCCGGATCCGGAGCGTGATCACGCTGGGCACGCCGCACCTGGGCACGGCCGTGGCCCGGCTCGCCTTTGGCCGCAACATGCGCCAGATGCGCCGCGGCAGCGCCTTCCTCGAGCAGCTCAACGCCCGCATCCGCCAGACCGACGTCCACTTCGTCGGCATCTGCTCCGTGCACGACAGCTACGTCCTGCCCTGGCGCTGCGCTCTGGCGCCTTTCGGCGAGAACCACGTCCTGCGCTACTGCGGGCACCTGACGCTGCTGGTATCCGGGCGAGTCGCCCAGATCGTCGCCCGCGAGCTCGGGAGGGAGTGAGTAGTACACTCCGAGAGTCTCCGAGAGCCCGGGGCGAAGCCCTGAGGCTTATACACATCTTTTCCGTCGCAAGGTTTTCCGCTGCGAAGCAGCGGGGGGATAAAGCCTGGGGCTTCAGCCCCAGGTATAAGAAGGT
>JAFGRB010000311.1 GCA_016935365.1 Deltaproteobacteria bacterium | reverse complement strand
GCAGCCCGGTACGCAGCCCTCGCAGCCAGCGGCCGAGAGCAACACGGCCAGCAGCACGAGGGTCCAGTATCCAGCTCTCATCTTCTCGTCCTCCCGCTCTGCGCATCCACGGGGCGCGGCCGCCCGGCTCTTCCCCGGGCGGCCGCTTTCGACGTTCATGGGCAGTCCAGCCTATCGAGCCGCCCGAGCGCCGCATCCCGGGCGTTGATCGCATAGGCCCGCAGGTACTCGGCGCCTTTCTCGTCCACCCAGCCCATCCTAGCATATGCTCTCGCGATCCGCTCGAAGGCCCGAAGCTGCCCGGCCGCGGCGCGCCACCTGCCTCGCTGCTCGAACCAGCACGCGCGCCGTGCCTTCATCCACAGCACCATCCGCGCCGGGAACCACATCGCTACCCCGCACAGCTCCTCGACAAGCCCGCAGCCCCGGTCGATGCACCCGTCCCCATCCACGTCCATCCCCCGGGCACACTCCCCGGGGCACAGGTCGTCCGCGTCCACCAGGCCGTCTCCATCCGTGTCCACCACGTGCTGGCGCAGCCTCTCCTGCGCCTCGAGCGACCACTTGGCAGCCTTGGTGAGCTTCTGGACCTTCTCCCTGACCTCGGGCTCGGTGCTCGCGTCCGTGCCCAGGATGGAGAGCAGGCTCTCGGTGTTGTCCTGCGCCACCTCGAGCTCTCGAACGAGCCGGTACTGCAGGATCGACATGCGCCTCTCTCGCAGGTAGGCATGCGCGCCCTGCTCGTCGGCCAGCTCTTCGTCGGTCGCCTCCCGGAAGCCCGGGTAGCCCGTGAGGTCCGGGGGGTGCACGCCCGGCAGCACCGTGCCGTCCGCGTTCCGGAGTGTGTCCCTCACACCCACCCGCGGCTTGGCGAAGTCGATCTTCACCACGCGGCTCAACACGCCCTTGCTCCGCGCCGGGCTCCGTAATCCCTGCTCGCGCAGCGACCACAGCACGGCCTTCTCGGCAAGCCCGCTCTCGATCAGGCTCTGCGGGTGCACGGCCATGGCCGACTGGACCAGCGCGTAGGCGGTCAGGGCCGGGCTGACCGCCTGCTCGCCGAAGGTCTCCGCAAGGGCCTGGTGCGTCAGGTCGAGCACCTGGCCCGTGTCAAGGTAGGTGCCCGCCGCGATCGGCGCTCCCACGAGGTCGTCCAGCTTGCCCTGCAGCTCGTCCCAGCAGGGCATCGGGGGCACGCACTCCCACAGCGCACCCATGGCCCACAGGTCGGCAAGGTCGCCGAGCCAGGCCAGCACCGCCTCGTCCGCCCAGGCCATGTCCTCGTCGGGCGTCTCCCTCTCCTCCAGCTCCGCCGTCAGCGAGTCTATCTTGAAACCGAAGCGCCTCTCGGGCGTGCACTTGCCCTCGAAGCCCCAGACCGCGAGGAAGTCCGTTGTGCCGGGCGCCTCGTGCAGCACGGTCCACTGCCCGTCCTCGTAGCGCAGCACCGTCTCGTCCTCGCCCACCGCGTAGGCCGCACCGCCGGGGACTTTGAACACGTCGTGGAGATCCATGGACGTGCCGCTGTCCATGAGCTCCCAGTCGTTCCCGTTGTGATGGAGCACAAGACCCCCGTCGCCCACGATGAAGATCTCGTTGGCATCTCCGCTGATTCCATGCAGGTCTTCTGCGACGCCCAGATCGATCTCGCTGACAGAGCTGCCATCGTAGTCGGGACTGCGAGGGAACAGATCGACCTCATAGTATGCGTCGACGAAGTGGTTCAGCGAGCTTGAGGCTCAGGAGACGGTGAATCGGACCCGGACTCCGGTCTCGACCAGCGGGGCCAGGGCGGCAAGGACGCTCTCCGAGCGCCTGGCGTTGATGATGATCTCGCAGCCGGCAGGAAGGCGCGCCTCGCGCGCCAGGGCAGCGTAGTCGCACTCGCAGGCGCAGAGCTCGAGGCGCTCGAGCTCCTCGAGCTTCGACAGCGGCGCGAAGCCCGAAAGCTGCGTTCGCCCGAAGGCCAGGCGCCGAAGGCTCTCGAGATTGCCCAGGGGCTCGAGGCTTCTGAAGGGCTCACTGCTCACGCCGTTCATGTACAGGCTGCGAAGCGCCTCGAGCTTGCGAAGCGGGCCCAGATCGCGCACCCCGTGCATGGGGATCTCGAGCCTCTGGAGATTCGCCAGCCCTGCCAAAACGCCGAGCTCGCGGAGCGTGGGCCCCCAGGCCGGGCCGAAGGCCTCCAGGGTGTGCTCGCCCACGTCCTCGTTCTCCCAGCTCCCGCCCAGGCTCAGCTCCTCGAGCTGCGCCAGCCTCGCGATCGGCCCGAAGTCCTCGAAGGGGTTGAACTGGACCGAGAGCCTGCGCAAGCCCGCGAGCCCGGCCAGCGGCTCGATGGACGCGATCTCGTTGTCCTCGAGGTGGAGCTCTTCCAGCCCGCGCAGGGCCGCGAGCGGGGCGATGTCGCGGATCCCGTTCTTGGCCAGGCTCAGGTGAGTGAGCCCGGTCGCCGCATCAAGGCCGGTAAGCGCCGAGGCCCCGCAGCCGTCGGCCCGCAGCGACTCGATCCGCGCCACGGCCTCGATCGCGAGCGAGCCGCCGCTCGCCTCCGCGACCCGCGCTGCCAGCGCCTCGGAGGCGAAGGCCGCCGGCTCTCGATCCGCCTGCTCGCCCATCTCGAGAAGCCTGTACTCGATCCTCAGATGGAACGCAACACCCCATCAGGGACGAGGCATCCGCGCTGTCGCGTTTTCACCCCCACCCGGGCTTCGCCCTATCTCCCCCATCTAGGGGGAGGTGGATTTTCCAATTTGCACAGAGTGTTATCCGTCCCTCCCCTGGCGGGAGGGACCGGCCGAAGGCCGAGGGAGGGGGACGCGTAGCTTGGTCAATCATCTT
>JAFGRB010000027.1 GCA_016935365.1 Deltaproteobacteria bacterium | reverse complement strand
TCGCAGCTGTAGCCGCCCTGGCCGTCCGGCGTGCAGAACTCGTGCGCTCCCGTGCAGGGATCCGGATCGCAGGGATCGGTCCCGTCCGGCACGCAGGCGTCCGCCTCGAGGTGGTAGCCCGGATCGCACAGACACACGTATCCCTGGCCGTCGAGCTGGCAGACCGTCCGGTGGGGCGCGTCGCAGGGGTTGGGCCGGCAGGCGTTCGGCTCGTCCGGCACGCAGGTCAAGCCCTCGGCGTGGTAGCCGTCCGCGCAGCTGTCGCACAGCTCACCCGCGTAGCCCGCGTCGCAGTCGCAGTGCTCCTGGCCGTCCACGACCCGGCACTGGCCGTGGATGCAAGGATTGGTGTCGCAGGGCTCGTCGGGCACACAGGCGCCGTTGTCGAGATGGTATCCCTCGGCGCACGCGTCGCACAGCGCACCGGCCCAGCCCGCCTCGCACTCGCAGCGGCCCAGCTCCGCGTTCTGGATGCACGCGCCGTGCTGGCAGTCCAGCTCGGCGCAGTAGTCCGGATGGCAGACCAGGCCCAGCGCCACATAGCCGTCCTCGCAGCGACACTGCGCCTGGCCGTCGACGACCTCGCAGGTGCCGTGCAGGCTGCAGTCCACGCCCGCGCAGGGGTCTACGCCCGCCCCGTCACAGCCGGACAGGCCGAACAGCAAAAGAGCGGAGTAACGAAGGGCACGCATCATGGCCCACCTCCTCTGCACCGTCAGGGCAGGACCAGCACGGCCGTGTCCAGGCCGTCCAGGCTGACGGTCAAGCTGCCGCTCGCGACCATGAGCTGTCTCGCGTGGACCACGTCGGTGAGCTGCGTGCCGTTCGTCAGGCCCAGGCTCGAGACCGGTATCGCGCGGCTCTCGGCACCCGCGTGCCCGTTGAAGACCACCACGGCCTTGTCGGCCCCGGCCACCATGCCATAGGCCCACAGCAGCCCGTCTCCGTCCATGTGGAGCTGCGTGCGGCTGCCGTAGCGGAAGGCCCGGTGGGCGTGCCGGGCCGCGGCCAGGCGCTTGACGTGATCCAGGGTGGCGAGCTGATGGGCGTTGAGCTCGGCGCCAAAGCGCATGAACTTGCGGTTGTCCGGATCGCCCGCCCCCTCCATGCCGAACTCGTCCCCGTAGTAGATCAGCGGGATGCCCGGGACGGTCATCAGGAAGGTCCAGGCCATGCGCAGCCGCGCGAAGGGCGCCGGGCTGGCCGGCAGGGCGGGCGGGTTGTTCCAGCCCTGCTCCTTGGATCCGTTGCCCCACATGTCGGCGATGTCCCCGGCCGCGTGCGAGAGCGCCCGGCAGACGTCGTGGTTGCCCAGGAAGTTCGACATCACGGCCCAGTCGCCGTAGACGCCCTGGTTGGCCTGGAGCATGCCCTCCAGGCCGCGGAAGTCCTGCTCCTGGCGCAGGAAGGTCTTGACCACCTGCCAGTAGAGCGGGAAGTCGAACTGGCCGTCGAGCTCCTCGGGCCTGACGTACTCCGCGATCAGCCCGGCGCCGTCCTCGCCGGTGAAGGTCTCGCCCACCATGTAGAAGCGCAGGCCCGACGTGGCCACCCGCTCCTGGATCCGAGCTCTCAGCGCGAAGGAGAAGTCGTGGATCATGTGCTTGACCGCGTCGAGTCGGAATCCGTCGATGTCGGTCTCCTGGACGAGCCACACGGCGTGCTCGACCACGGTCTCGAGCACTTCGAGGTTCTTGTACTCGAAGTCGGGCAGGTAGGTGGCGAACCAGCAGGTGATCGGCTGGTCCCAGCCGCAGACGTAGATCGGATCGTCGTGGAACCAGCCGCTGTACTGGTGCTGCTGCCAGAGCGGGCTGTCGGTGTGCACGTGGTTGGCCACGAAGTCCACCAGCACCCGGATGCCGCGCTCGTGGGCGGCGCGCACGAGCTGCTTGAAGTCGTCCAGGGAGCCGAAGTGCGGATCGACCGGCTGCACGCCGGGCAGGGGCGCGTCATCCCGCCAGCCCGTGGAGATGGGCCAGTAGGAGTGGTAGCCCGAGTACTGGCGTCCGTCCGTGCCCGCACCCGAGCCGGCCGTGTTCTGGGAGATCGACGAGATCCAGATCGCGTTGACGCCCAGCTCGCCGAAGTAGCCGGACTCGATCTTCGCCCGCAATCCGGCGAAGTCGCCGCCCTGCCAGTCGGCCTTGAAGTTCACGGCCCCGCCGACCGGGAAGTTGTTGCCCGGCTCCCCGTCGGCGAAGCGATCGACCATCGCGAAGTACAGGATCGCGTCCTCCCAGGCGAAAGGCGCGTCCTCGATCCACACCGGTACGTAGAGCGGCGTGGCCGCCCGCCCGGCCTGATCGCTGGCCCGGAAGAAGTAGCTGTACTTGCCCGGCGCCAGGCCGGAGTCGTCGATCTGGAACAGGCCGCTTGCAGGATCGAAGACCGAGCCCACGAGCTCGCCGTTGCGCTCGACCTGGGCGCTGGCTGGGTCCACTCCTGCCCCCTCGGCGCCATCGACGTACTGGACCGTGAAAGTGATCCGCCCGCCGGCCACCGCGGTTGCGCCGAGCAGCTCTAGCGCGGGCCGCGCGCAGTCGGGAACCCGCAGGCGGGAGTTGCGCTCGCCGCTCACCCACTTGAAGTACGGATTGGCCGGGTCGAGGAACCAGCGCCCGCTGCCCTGCTCGTAGAGCTTGTAGCCGTAGTCGCCGGGCTCCAGGTCCAGGTATGCAACGTAGCTTCCGTCCGGCTCCAGCTCGAGCCGATCGCCGAGCGACCAGCCGTTGAACTCGCCGCGGACGTAGAGCGCGGTGACGGTCTCGCCCGAGCCGGGCATGTAGCGAAGCTCCGTCGTGCAGTCGCGCACGCCGACACAGACTGGCTCGCCCGAGCTGTCGTCGCAGGCGCGCTCGCCGCAGTCGAGCCCCGCGGTCTCGCAGGTCGGCCGGCAGAGCCCGTCTCCATCGTGGTCCTGGTAGCCGGCAGCGCAGTCTGCGCAAGCCTCGCCCGTGTGGCCCGCCTGGCAGACGCAGCTCGCCTGGCCGAGAACGATCTGGCACTGGCCGTGGGGGCCGCAGTCGAGCCCCGCGGTCTGGCAGTCCGGCAGGCAGGAGCCGTTGCCGTCCGCATCCTGGTAGCCGGGATCGCAGCTGCAGGCGAAGGACGTACCCTGCACGGTGCACTGCGTCCGGTGCACCGTGGTGCAGGGGTTGGGATCGCAGGGCGAGTCGGGCACGCAGGCGTCACCGTCCTGGTGATAGCCCGCATCGCAGGCCTCGCAGTGCTCGCCCGCATAGCCGGGGTCGCAGGCGCACTCCAGGCCCACGCCGGTGCAGTGCCCGTGGCCCGAGCAGGTGGTCTGATCGCCGCAGACCGTGTCGGCTGCGCAGGTGCCGGCCTCCATGTGATAGCCCGGATCGCAGTGACAGGCATAGCCCTCGCCCAGGATCTCGCAGCGGGTCTTGTGGGGCTCGACGCAGGGGTTGGGGCTGCACGGCGTGTCGGCTGCGCAATCTCCGTCCTGGTCGTGATAGCCCGAATCGCAGTCGCACGAGAAGGCGTCTTCCCCCTGCTCCACGCAGACCGTCCGGTGCACCGTGGTGCAGGGGTTGGGATTGCAGGGCGTATCGGCAGCGCAGACGCCTTCCTGATCGTGATAGCCCGGATCGCAGTAGCAGACGAAGCCGCCGCCGCCGTCCTCGACGCAGACAGAACGTTGCGGCTGGGTGCAGGGGTTGGGCTGGCATGCAGACTCCGCCACGCACAGGCCGTCCACCTCCACGTAGCCCGGATTGCACAGGCAGACGTGCGAGTCGGGCTCGACCACCTGGCAGAGCTGGCGCAGCGGCTCGGTGCAAGGATTGGGATCGCAGGGGCCGCCGATCTCGGGCACGCAGACCAGGCCCTCCTCGCGGTACCCTTCGGCGCACGTATCGCAGCGCTCGCCCGCATAGCCCACGTCGCAGGTGCACGCGGCCCGGCCGCCCTCGACATAGCAGGCGCCGTGCACGCAGGGGTCGGGATCGCAGGGCGTGTCCGAGACGCACGCCAGGTCCACCGCATGGTAGCCGGGCGCGCAGGCATCGCAGCGCTCGCCCGCGTAGCCCGGGTAGCAGTCGCAGACCGGCAGGCCGCCCTCGGCGCGGCAGCGCCCGTAGACGCACGGGTCATCCTCGCAGGCCGAGCCCAGCTCGCAGCGCATGCCCTCCAGATGGTAGCCGGGGGCGCAGGTGTCGCACAGCGCACCCGTGTAGCCGGGCTCGCAGTCGCAGATCGCATTGCGACCGCTGGCCCGGCAGGTCCCGAAGACGCACGGCGACGCCGCGCACGGGTCGGTCACGCAGCTCAAGCCGTCGGGCACGAAGCCCGGATCGCAAAGACAGGCCGGCAGGCCGCCCGCCTCGACGCACTCGCCGTGCTCGCCGCAGTCGACGTCCTCGCAGACCGAGCCGCCGCCGCTGCAGGCGCACAGCGCCCAGGCCAGGCAAGATGCCAGAGATACTCGGAACGAAAGGGGCATGGCTTCACTCCTGCGCAATCGGAATCACCTGATCCGGCGACGACCAGCTGCCGTCGGCGTGGTGGAAGACGAAGTCGATCTCGGCCACGGGCGTGCCGTCGAAGGGCCCCAGCTCGATCGTGTAGCGCCCCTGCCCGTCCGGCCCCTGAAGGGGCGACTCGACCGCCAGGCCGTCGGTCCACTCGACGGTGCCGGCGGGCCAGTACTCGGCCGGCGGCGGGCCCCAGGTCCCTCCGTGCAGCGAGGCGTCCACGCCCCAGTGCAGCATGCCGGGAAGGTGCCAGCGGATCGCGATCACATCGTTCGCGCCCGGCTCGGCCGGCTCCCAGATCTCCTGGGGCGCGCTGCTGCCCGCGCCCACCCAGACGTGCCGGATCGGCGAGCGGGTCGTGTGGCCCAGCATGTCCTCGGCCGAGACGTAGTAGTCGACCAGCGCCTCGGACACGCCGGAGACGGTGGCCGCGTACTGCGCGGCCTTGTATGCGGGCAGCGGATCGGTGCTCGAGCTGAGCTCGCTCGCAGCCATGGGCACCTGGCTCCAGGCGCCGCCGGCGTAGAGATCGTTGGCAGAATCGCGGACACCGTCCGCGTCCACCCGCCAGTGCAGGCGCACCTGGGCCAGGCCGGACAGATCGTAGACCAGGGTCCAGACCTCGAAGTCGCGCGGCGTGCCGGTAAGGCCCGGGTTGTAAGGCTCGCGCTGGGGCAGATAGATGCTGGGGCCGAGCGTGTCCGGGCCGCTCGCCAGCACCCGATCGGCATACACGCAGGCCTGGTTGGCAGCCCGGGTCGGGTGGCTGTCCCAGATGCCGCCGGCCGAGTTGTCCCAGTACCAGTAGCAGCTCGTCTCGGCGTTGAGAAGGTAGTGCCAGGCCTTGTCCGTGTCGTTGCCAGCAGCGTCCAGCACGGCCGAGATCGAGCTCGACGGCAGGATGGCCTGCGCGCTTCGCACCCGGTTCGAGGTGGCGGTGATCACGGCCCAGGAGTGGCGGTCCGGCGAGTGGCCGTTCGCGTCCGGGTCGCCGTTCCACTTGTGGAACTCGGGATCGCCGTTGTCGGCCCCGGACCAGGCGCCGTCCTCGACGTGGATCACGTCATCGGGATCGGGCGGGAAGCGGTCCAGGTAGTCCTGGATGGTGGTGGGCACGAAGCGATCGGGTTGGCCTGCCGCCCAGGCCACGAAGGCCTGGAAGTTGCCGTGGTAGTAGCTCTCGGTGCCGCCGCCGTAGTTGTCCCCGTCGTGGTGCAGCACGACAAGCATCGGGTGGGCGGGATCGGTGTTGAGATGCTCGTACTGGCTCAGGACCTGCTCGTACTGCAGGGCGCCGAAGCCACCGCGGGCGTCCTCGTTGCCCTCGTAGCGGGCGGCCGGGACGGCGATGATGCGCTGCGTCTGACCCGTGGCCGGATCGCAGTGCTCCACCCAGTGCGGCTGGTAGCCCCAGGGCGCCGACACGGGCGAGGGAGCCCAGAGCCCGTCGAGCTGCACCCAGCTCGTCGGGGCCGAATCGATCCGATCGGCCCGGTTGGGCGGCGGCAGGTTGGACTCGGGCCGATAGGGGTAGTCCACGTGCGCCCGGTCGAAGTGGATGTTGTCGACCAGCACCCACTCGACGCCCTCGGCCACCAGAGCGGGGATCATCCGGGCAGAGAAGGCGCACTCGGGTGGAAAGATCCCCCGCGAGCGCAGCGTCGTGCCGAAGACCCGCCTGGCCGCCTCCGCGTGCAGCGCGAGCTGCATGCGGATATCGACCGTGTCGACCAGACCCATCAGCGGGTGGTGATAGCCGAAGCGCACCAGGTCCAGCCGGGGGTTGCCCCGGACGGTCTGCCAGCCCATGGCCTCGCTCCAGGCGCCGGTCCAGCCCGAGAATCCCGCACCGGCCGCAGCCATGTTGTTGAGGTTCTCCATGAGCGAGCCGGAAAACGACACCTGGGCGCCGAGGTGATCGAGCCCCAGCCCGGCCGCGATCGCGTCCCGGGGCCAGGTCGTGTAGGGGCCGGTCCGGTCGAGGTGGACGGTGTAGACCGAAAAGCCCATGCGCCCGGCGGCCTCGGTCGCGGCGATGCTCTCGTAGGGCCAGTAGATCGGCTGGTGCATGTGCCACAGGAAGGCGATGTAGATCGGCGGGCGCGTGCCGGCCACGCACTGCGCCTGGCCGCTCGAGTCGTCGCAGATCGTGCCCGGCTCGCAGTCGAGCCCGGCTGTGGCGCAGCTCGGCAGGCAGAGCCCGTCGCCGTCCGCGTCCTGGTATCCAGCGTCGCAGCGGCAGGCCGCCTGGCCGCCGGCCACGGCGCAGTGGGCGTTCGGCCCGCAGTCGAGCCCCGCTGTCGTGCAGTCGGGCAGGCAGAGCCCGTCGCCGTCCGCGTCCTGAAAGCCCGGATCGCAGGCGCACACATGGCCGTCCCCCGAGGGCATGCAGACGCTGCGGTGGGGCCCCGTGCAGGGGTTGGGCTCGCAGGGGTCGGTCGAGACGCACTGCGCGCCCTCGGGCCGATAGCCCTCGTCGCAGACGCACAGCGCCACGCCCGTGCCGTCCTCGCAGTGCGCGTGGGTCGGGCAGGAGAGCCCGGCCAGCTCGCAGCCCGGCCTGCAGCGCCCGTCGCCGTCTTCGTCCTGGTAGCCCGGATCGCAGTCGCACACGAAGCCGCTGCCCTGCTCGCGGCACTGCGTCTGGCCCACGGTCGTGCAGGGGTTCGGCTCGCAGGCCGTGCTGGGCACGCAGTCGCCGGAAGCGTCCTCGTGATAGCCCGAGGCGCAGCGCTCGCAGTGCGCGCCGGCATAGCCCGTAAAGCAAGCGCACTCGAGCCCCGCGCCCGTGCACGCACCGTGGCCCGAGCAGGTGCTGGCCGGATCGCAGGTCGTGTCGGGCACGCACTCGCCGCTCTCGTCGTGCCAGCCCGGATCGCAGTCGCAGCGATAACCGTCTTCGACGAGCACGCACGCTGTGCGGTGGAGGCTTGCGCAGGGGTTGGGGCTGCAGGCGGTGGTCGGCACGCAGGTGCCGAGCTCGTCGTGATAGCCGGGATCGCAGTCGCAGCGGTGGCCGCCGTCCGACTCGGGCACGCAGAGCGTACGGTGCACCTGATCGCAGGGATTCGGCTCGCAGGGGTACGCGCTCTCCGGCACGCAGCGAAGCCCGTCCGGCACGTAGCCCGCAGCGCAGCGCTGACAGTACTCGCCCGCATAGCCGGACTCGCACTCGCAGACCGCCTGGCCGTCGAGCTCGAAGCAGGCCCCGCGCACGCAGGGGTCCGGATCGCAGGCCGAGTTGGGCTCGCAGCGCAGCCCGACCGCGTGGTAGCCGGCTGCACAATGCTCGCAGCTCGTACCGTCATAGCCGGGATCGCACTCGCAGTAGGCGTTGCCCTGCCCGTCTAGACGGCACTGGCCGTGGACGCAGTCGATCACGTCGCAGCCGGATGCGGGCACGCAGAAAAGCCCCTCGGCGCGGTAGCCCTCGGCGCAGGCGTCGCAGTGCTCGCCCGCGTAGCCCGGCTCGCACTCGCAATGCGCCCCGCCCTCGGACTCGCACGTGCCGTGGACGCACAGAAAATCCGCGCAAGCGTCGGGCTCGCAGCCCGCGCTGCCCGCGACATAACCCGGCTCGCACACGCAGACCGGCATACCCGCGCGCAGCGCGCAGCGACCGTGCTCTCCGCAGTCCAGCTCACAGGGCTCCTGACCCGCACCAGCGCAGCCCGCCAGCGCAAAGAGCCCGAGAAAGAAAACGCATCGCAGCATGCCTCACCTCGTGCCACGGAACGAGCCATACTAGCCCCATCCTGCGGCCAAGAAAAGGCAGTCCGAGCCCCCTGCAGCCGAAAACCGTCCATCTTCCGATTCCTTTTACGATTCCGTTACTTCGATTCCCATGGCACCTCGCCATGACGATTCATCTTGACAGCCTCAAAGAATCGGGTACCATTTGGTTTGTGGCGCAAACTGGTTTGCGAAGGAGACTCCTCATGAGTGACCAGTACAGCCTGCAGCGGGCCGTGCACGACCTGGCCATGATCCGCAAGGCCATCGAGCGGGCGCACAGCGCCGACCAGACCTCGGCTGCGCTGCGCTCGGCGCTGCGGGCCAAGTTCATCATCCAGTCCATCTCGCTCCTTCTGGCCCTGGCCCTCGCGCTGGCCGAGCTGGCAAGCGGCCACGTGCTGAGCCGCGGCCTGATGCTGCTCTCGCCGGACTGGGAGGAGGGCATGCTGGGCATCGCCCAGGTCGGCGTCATGCTGGCCACCTGCATCATGGCGCTGTACTTCATCGTCTGGCGCTCGTCCCGGTACGGCGAGCAGGAGTTCTCGCGCTTCATCGCAGCCAACTTCCAATACCTGCGCAGCTTCTCGCTGCTGTCCGACCTGCTCGTCAAGTTCATCGTCTTCTCGCTGGTCGTGCTGGCCCCGCGGCCGGAATGGGTCGCGCCCCTGCTGGTGGTCTTCACCGCGGACTACCTCTTCCAGGGGCGCTACTTCAACCTGCCCATCCGGCTCTCGCTGGCGCTGGGCGTCGTCTGCCTGGCCGTCGCAGCCGTGCTCTACCTGACAGAGACCGTGCTGCTGATGTGGCCTCTGCTCGTCTTTGCGCTCATCAACGGGCTCTCGCTGCTGGTCCACATCCGCACCTGGAATGCCGGGACGCGTGATCGAGCCGAGGTGCCATGAAGCCCGTCGATCTGCTCACCAAGACGCACCCGCTTCTGGCCGACCGCGTCCGGCTGGCCATCATGGCCACGCTGGCAGCGGTGCCCGAGCCGGTGGACTTCAACACCCTGCTCGCGAGCCTGGAGCTGACCAAGGGCAACCTGGCCTCTCACGTCCGCAGGCTGGAGCAGGCCGGGCTGATCGAGGTCCACAAGGAGTTCATCGACCGCAAGCCCCGGACCACCTACCGCTGCACGTCCGAGGGGCTCGCCGAGGTCAAGAACTACCTCGAGAAGGTAGAGACCCTGCTCACGCCCATCCAGGGAGGTTGAAATGCATGTCAAGATGATCCTTCCCGCCCTGACCGAGGCGTGCAGCCCGTACTACCGGCCGCTGAAGTACTCGCTCTTCCCGCCCCTGGGCCTGGCCGCCCTGGCCGGCTACCTGCCGCCGGACGACCGGATCGAGATCCAGGACGAGCACGTCGAGCGGCTACGGCTCGACGATCGGCCCGATCTGGTGGTGATCGAGTGCTACATCTCGTCGGCCTACCGCTCCTATCAGCTGGCCGATCACTACCGGGCCCGCGGCGCACACGTCTGCATCGGCGGGCTGCATCCCTCGTCGCTGCCCGAGGAGGCTGCCCAGCACGCCGACACCGTCTTCCAGGGGCCCGGGGAGGACACCTGGCCGCGCTTCCTTTCCGACTTTCGCCGCGGCGCCCCCGGACGCAGCTACCTCTCCACGCAGCGCAGCCTGGAAGGAGCGCCGGCACCGCGGCGCGATCTGATCCATCAATCGAAGTACCTGGTGCCCAACTCGCTGGTGGTCAGCCGGGGCTGCCCGCACGCCTGCGACTTCTGCTACAAGGAGCCCTTCTTCCGGGGCGGGCGCTCGTTCTACACCCAGCGCGTGGATGCGGCGCTCGAGCAGATCGCATCCCTGCCGGGCCGGCACCTCTTCTTCCTGGACGACAACCTCTTCGCCGACAGGCGATTCGCCGCCGCGCTCTTCGAGGGCATGCAGGGCATGGGCCGGCTATGGCAGGCGGCCGGCACGGTCCGCGCGGCGCTGGACCGCGAGCTGCTGGACCGGGCGGTGGACTGCGGGCTCCGGAGCCTCTTCGTGGGCTTCGAGACCATCAACGCGGCCTCGCTGGCCGAGCAGAACAAGCGCCACAACAGGCCGGCTGACTACGAGCAGGCGGCAGCCAACCTGCACGCGCGCGGGGTGATGATCAACGCGAGCCTGGTCTACGGCATGGATCACGACGACCCGAGCTGCTTCGAGCGGACCGTGGACTGGGCCGTCGAGCGCGGGCTGGAGACCGCCACCTTCCACATCCTGACGCCCTACCCCGGCACGGCATTGTATCGCAGGCTCGCGGAGCAGGGGCGCATCCTGACGCGCAACTGGGATCGCTACGATACCCGCCACTGCGTGTTCCAGCCAGCGCAGATGAGCCCGGCCGAGCTCGAGGCCGGCTACTGGGAGAGCTACGAGCGCTTCTACCGCTGGGGCAGCATCGTACGCGCCGCGCGCAGCAAGCCGGGCCTGGTCGGCACGCTGCGCCATCTGGCCTATGCGGGCGGCTGGAAGAAGTGCGAGCTGCTCTGGCGCCCGATCATCCGCGCCGGTCTCATCAGCCGGATGCGCGCGCTGCTCGAGGCGATCCTGGGTGCCGGGGTGGCCGAGCCCGGGTGCCGGACCGAGCGCGCCGACCCGACAGATGCGCATCGGCAGCTCGCAGCCTAGTAAGAGACTTCCGCGTTGCCGCCGCCGATGAGTTGCCGATCAACTCCTCGGGCGTCGCGATGAATGGCGGTTCGATTCCCATTCACGGCAGCGATCCGCGTAGCGCTGAGCGGTCGGGTGGAGCGGTTGGTTATGCGATGTTCTGCAACTTGTTCGCAAAATCGCGACCCGAAGTCGCAGGCGGAAGGGGTATCCCGTCCCGGCGATACAGTTCAATCGCCTCCTCTACAACGACGCAAAGCTCATCAAACACTTGCTTCTCGTCATCTCCATGGCATCCGCCGAAAATAAGCCCCGGCGCACTTCCAACGTAACATTGATCCTCCTCGGACCATTCGACGATCTTCACGTACCTTGTACTCTCTTTCATGTCTTCAACTCCTCGATTGCCAGCTGAACCGCTCGGACTTGATAACGCTTCGCGTCGTCTCCGGGCTTGCCGGATATCGGAGCAATCCGCGTTGTTCGCAAGTGCGCTTGCAGTGCGGGTTTGCGCAAGTCACGAAAAGAAAATACCCCATGATTTGGCCGG
>JAFGRB010000026.1 GCA_016935365.1 Deltaproteobacteria bacterium | reverse complement strand
GGCCGGGTAGATGCCGCGCTCGGCGATCTGGCGGCTGAGCACCGTGGTGGCGTCCAGGTGGGCGAAGGTGGTGGCCGGGGCCGGATCGGTCAGGTCGTCGGCCGGCACGTAGATGGCCTGGACCGAGGTGATCGAGCCCCGGTTGGTCGAGGTGATCCGCTCCTGCAGCTCGCCCAGGTCGGTCGACAGCGTCGGCTGGTAGCCGACCGCCGAGGGGATGCGCCCCAGCAGGGCCGAGACCTCGCTGCCCGCCTGGGTGAAGCGGAAGATGTTGTCGATGAACAGCAGCACGTCCTTGCCTTCCTCGTCGCGGAAGTACTCGGCGGCCGTCAGCGCGGTCAGGCCCACCCGGGCGCGGGCGCCCGGCGGCTCGTTCATCTGGCCGTAGATCAGGGCGGTCTTCTCGAGCACGCCCGACTCCTTCATCTCGATCCACAGGTCGTTGCCCTCGCGGGTGCGCTCGCCCACGCCGCCGAAGACCGAGAACCCGCCGTGCTTGGTGGCCACGTTGTGAATCAGCTCCATGATCACCACGGTCTTTCCGACCCCGGCGCCGCCGAACAGGCCGATCTTGCCGCCCTTCATGTAGGGCTCGAGCAGGTCGATGACCTTGATGCCGGTCTCGAACATCTCGATCTGCACGCTCTGGTCCAGGAAGGAGGGCGGCGCGCGGTGGATGGGGTAGTACTTGTCGGACACGACCGGGCCGCCCTCGTCCACGGGCCGGCCGACCACGTCGATGATCCGGCCCAGGGTGCTGCGGCCCACCGGGACCATGATCGGCGCGCCGGTGTCCAGCACGGGCACGCCGCGCACCAGGCCGTCGGTGCTGTCCATGGCGATGCAGCGGGCGGTGTTCTCGCCCAGGTGCTGCGCCACCTCGATGACCAGGTTGAACTCCTCGTCGCTGATGGCCGGGTTGGTGACCTTCAGCGAGTGGTAGATCTCGGGCACCTTGCCGGGCGGGAAGGCCACGTCGACCACCGGGCCGATGATCTGCAGGACCTTGCCCTCCGCGCGCTTCGTCTCGGCCATCTGATCTCGCTCCTTGTCGGGTCTCGCCCCTACCCCGTCAGCGCCTCGGCCCCGCCGACGATGTCCATCAGCTCCCGGGTGATGGCGTTCTGGCGGGCCTTGTTGTACTGGAGGGTGAGGTTGTCGATCATCTCGTTGGCGTTGTTGGTGGCGTTGTCCATGGCGGTCATGCGCGCGCCGTGCTCGCTGGCCACCGACTCGAGCACGACCATGTAGATCTGGTTCGCCAGGTAGTGCCGGATGAGCCGGTCGAGCAGCTCGGCCCGGGCCGGCTCGTAGATGTAGTCGATGAGCTCGCGCTCGTCCGCGAGGTACTCGGGCGGGTCCAGGGGCAGCAGGGTCCGGAAGACGACCTGCTGCTGCACGGCGGAGCGGAACTCGTTGAAGGCCAGCACCACCCGGTCGACCTGCCGGGCGGTGAAGCGCAGGATGAGCTGCTCGGCCAGGTCGATCGCCCGCCGGTAGACCGGCCGGTCGAGCAGGTCGGTGACGTTCTCGCCGACCTCGATCTTCTGCTTGACGAAGTAGCCGTAGCCCTTGCGCCCGATGGTGTGCAGGTAGACCGTGTGCCCGGCCTCGATCTGGTCGAGCAGGTAGTGCTCCACGGCCCGGAGCACGCTGGAGTTGAACGAGCCGCACAGGCCGCGGTCCGAGGTCAGCACGTAGAGGTCCTCGCGGACCGGGTCGCGCCGGGCGAGCAGGGCGTGATCGGAGAAGTCCTTGTTGCGGGCCACCCGGCTGAGCGTCGAGCGCAGCTCCCGGGAGAAGGGCCGCGCCGCGAGCACGGCCTCCTGGGCCCTGCGGAACTTGGCCGCCGCGACCATCTTCATGGCCTTGGTGATCTGCTCGGTGTTGCGGACCGAGGCGATGCGCTTGCGGATGTGTCGGAGCGACGGCATGCGCGCCTCAGGCCTCGCTGGGCACGAAGACCTTGCGGAAGGCCTCCAGCGCGGCGTCGGCTTTGGCCTGGACCTCGTCGGAGAGCTCTCTCCGATCCCGGATCGAGTCCAGCACCTCGGGCTGCCTGTCCTTGCAGAAGGCGACCAGCTCGTCCATGTAGCGGGCGATGTCCTCGACCGGGTAGTGCCGGATCCAGTTCACGCCCTTGTCGTCGGCCGAGGTGGCCGCGTAGAGCCGGAGCACCTGCTCGTCGACCGGCACGGGCTGGTACTGGTCCTGCTTCATCACCTCCAGCAGGCGCTCGCCGCGGGCGAGCTGCTCCTGGGTGGCCTTGTCGAGGTCGGAGCCGAACTGGGCGAAGGCCTTCAGGCCGCGGTACTGGGCCAGCTCCAGCCGCAGCATGCCGACGACCTGCTTCATGGCCTTGATCTGGGCGTTGCCGCCCACGCGCGAGACGCTCAGGCCCGTGTTGACCGCCGGGCGCTGGCCGGCGAAGAAGAGGTCGGTCTCCAGGTAGATCTGCCCGTCGGTGATCGAGATGACGTTGGTCGGGATGTAGGCCGAGAGATCCCCGGCCTGGGTCTCGATGACCGGCAGCGCGGTCAGCGAGCCGCCGCCCAGCGCGTCCGACATCTTGGCCGCGCGCTCCAGCAGGCGGCTGTGCAGGTAGAAGACGTCGCCCGGGAAGGCCTCGCGGCCCGGCGGGCGGCGCAGCAGCAGGCTGAGCTGGCGGTAGGCCACGGCGTGCTTGGAAAGATCGTCGTAGAAGCAGACCGCGTGCATGCCGTTGTCGCGGAAGTACTCGCCCATGGTGCAGCCGGCGTACGGCGCGATGAACTGCAGCGGGGCCGGGTCCGAGGCGTTGGCCGCCACCACGGTCGTGTAGTCCATCGCCCCCTCGCGGCGCAGCCGGTCGACCACCTGGGCCACGGTGGACTGCTTCTGGCCGATGGCCACGTAGATGCAGTAGACGTCGGTCTGCTTCTGGTTGATGATCGCGTCGACGATGATGGCCGTCTTGCCGGTCTGGCGGTCGCCGATGATCAGCTCGCGCTGGCCGCGGCCGATGGGGATCATCGAGTCGATCGCGATGATGCCCGTCTGCAGCGGCTCCTTGACCGGCTGGCGGGCGACGATGCCGGGGGCCTTGATCTCGATGTGCCGGGTCTCGGTGCTCTCGATCGGGCCCTTGCCGTCGATCGGCTCGCCCAGGGCGTTGACCACCCGGCCGGCGACGTTTATCCCGACCGGCACCGAGGCGATCCGTCCGGTGCGCTTGACCACGTCGCCCTCGGAGATCTTGTCCACCTCGCCCATGATGGCGATGCCCACGTTGTCCTCTTCCAGGTTGAGGACCAGGCCCTGCAGGCCGTGGGGCAGGTCGACCAGCTCGCCGGCCATGACCCGCTCCAGGCCGTGCACCCGGGCGATGCCGTCGCCCACGCTGAGCACGGTCCCGGTCTCGGCCACGTCGACCTTGCGGTCGAAGTCGGCGATCTCCTCCTTGATGATGCGGCTGATCTCCTCGGCCTTGATCTGCATGCTCTACCTCGATCCTCTCGCCGCCCGGCCCCGGGCGCTCAGCTCGATACGAGCCGCGCGCCGAGCGCGGTAAGCTGGTTGCGCAAGCTGCCGTCGATCACCAGGCCGCCGACCCGCACGGCGACCCCGGCCAGCAGGGCCGGATCCACGCGCGCCTCGACCACCACCTGCATGCCCAGCCCGGAGGCGAGCCGCGCCTCGAGCCGGGCCCGCTCCTCGGATGCCAGCGCCCGGGCGCTCGTGACCTCCACCCGCACCCGCGAGGCGCGCTCGTCCACCAGCGCCTGGAAGGCGGCTGCGATGGACGGGAGCGCCGCGATGCGCCGGCGCTCGATGAGGAGCTTCAGGAAGCGGTCCAGGGGCTCCGCGACGCCGAGCAGGTCGAAGAGCCGCCCGAGCACCCGCTCGCGCTCGGCGTCCGAGAAGGCCGGGCTGCGGAGCACCTCTCCGAGATCCCTGTTCTCGCTGATGACGGCCGCGAAGTCGAAAAGCCGGGAAGCCAGCTCACCCCCCCGCTCCGGAGCCAGCTCCAGCAGCGCCTGGGCGTAACGGCGGGCGATCCCGTGGGCGATCAAGTCTCTTCGACCTCCACCAACCTCCCTCGCGGGCTGCAATACAGCACGGATTGACCTCGTGCGTCAAGGACTATCCGGGCCCAAGTGAGCGCTTGACCAAACAAAGCTGTATGAGCAAGAAGTCAACTGGCTGGATTTAGTCAAGTCGCCCGTGATGCAAGAAGATCATCGAGCGACCACACGCCTTCTCCTCGCCATCCACAGCCCGCAGGTGATCCAGATCGCCCATCCGGAAGCAGCGTGCCGCGTGCCGCCGTGGCAGCCGCAGCCCGAGCCCGTCTCCTCGCCATCGCCCCCGCCCGCGTCGGTCCCGGTGCCCGCGTCGATCCCGGTGCCCGCGTCGATCCCGGTGCCCGCGTCGATCCCGGTGCCCGCGTCGGTCCCGGTGCCCGCGTCGGTGCCTCCGTCCGCCATCTCGCCGTGCTCGTACGCGCCCTGGTCGAAGCCCGCGCCCGCGGGCCGCGGCCTGCCCTCGAGATCGACGCCCGGCGCCTGGCGCCCGAAGGCCTCGGCCACGCCGCGGTCCACGGCCCGGGCGCCTGCGAGCAGGTGGAAGTCCTCGGCCTGCGTATCCGCGAAGAGCTCGGCCGGCGCGGGCGCGGCCTCGGAGGCCTGGCCGTGGCCCAGGCCCCGCCAGGCGTCGATGCCGATGTGCGACTCGTCCGGCTGCACGCTGAAGACCGGGGTCAGGAGGTTGTGATCCGCCTCGAGCAGGCTGGCCGCCTCCACCGAGATGGCCCCCTCGCCGCCCAGGTTGAGCAGGATGTTGTTGAAGACCACGTGGCCGCCGCCCGCGTCCTCGGTCAGGCGCACGCACCAGCCGCCGCCTTCGGGCACGACGATGGTGTTGTTGACGATCGCCATGCCGCGGGCGCCCTCGGCCGCGTCGATGGCGTAGTCCCGCAGGCCGTGGCGGCCGTTGCCGTAGATGAGGTTGTTCTGCACCAGCGAGTCCTGCACCCCGTCCATGTTCAGGCCGTTGTTGTCGTTGTTCGCGATGACGTTGCCCTCGACCACCAGGCCCGAGATGATCCCGTCGCCCCCGACGCTCAGATCCCCGTTGAAGTGGATCCCGGTCACGTTGTCGTGGATCCAGTTGCCGCGGATGACCGTGTGGTCGCAGCCCGCGTTGGCCACGTACATGCCGTGCCCGTTGAAGTCGTTGAACGGCCGGGTGCCCCGGATCTGGCAGCCCTGCACCAGCGCGCGGGAGAACTGCGAGATGTAGATCCCGACCACCGCCACCCCGTCGACCGTGCAGTCGAGGATCTGGTTGCCCAGCATGGGGTCGGTGGCCAGGGCGTCGTGGCCGGCGATGCCGATGTCGTCGATCCCGGTCACGGTGAAGCCCTGCAGGGTCACGTGGTGCACGTTGGAGAAGGTGATGCCCTCCCCGTCGCGGTTGGGCTCGTCGATCACCACCCCGGGCTCGGCCCGGAAGGCGATCGGCGCGCCGCTCGTGCCGGTCGTGTCGATGACGAAGCCCGCGTAGCTGCCCGCGCGCACCACCACCTCGTCGCCCGCCTCGACCCGATCGGCCGCGTGCTGCAAGGTCTCCCAGGGCTCGCCGGCCGTGCCGGGCCCTCCGTCCTCGCCGCCCGGGGCCACGTAGTAGGTATCGGCCCGGGCCGCGCCCGCCAGCCCGAGCACGACGACACCGCAGAGCAGGATCTTCTTCACGGCAGGCCTCCTCGGACAGCCAGGATAGCACAGCTGCCCGCGAGATCGGAGCTCAGACCAGCTGGGACAGGAAGCTCGTGGCCGGGACCCGCACGGGCCGGCGCAGGGCGAAGACGTCCTCGACTGCGTGTTCGAGGTCGAAGACCAGCTGGAAGGCGTGCTCGGCGCCCAGCAGGTCATGAAATCCCTCCAGGTTCGGGTTGAGCCCCCGGCCGCTTCCCGACTTGACCTCCGCGAGGATCCAGGGCTGGCCGTCCTTGGTCACCAGGAAATCCACCTCCCGTCTGGCCTTGTCGCGTACGAAGTACAAGCCGTAGTCTCCCAGGCCGATGTCCGTCCAGAGCTGGACGGCCTTGAGCAGGTGCGATGCGATCAGGTTCTCGCGGCGGGCGCCCGGGTCGTTGACCGTGCTCCAGTCCCACAGGTAGACCTTGGGCTGCTTGCGCAGGGACATAGCCTGGAAGCCTGGCCGGGTCAGGACCATTTTACGATATGTCGTAGATTGGTCCGTACCATTTTACGACAACCGCGAAAATGGACTGAGCTAGACCTAAAACAAGCGCGGCTTTCCAAGCCGCGTTTGTTTTCAGGGCTGGCCGCCCGAAGGGCGGTCGTTTTGGGGTGAAGCTGC
>JAFGRB010000310.1 GCA_016935365.1 Deltaproteobacteria bacterium | reverse complement strand
GAGCTGGGGGAGGCGAGCTGCGAGTCGCTCGGCTTCACAGGCGGGACGCTGCGCTGCGACGAGCACTGCAAGCTCGACAGCTCGGATTGCACGAGCGAGCAGGACGACGAGGTGCTGCGCCGCTGCGTGATGCGCGATCTGTGCGGCTACGAGTCCATGGCCATGGGGGTCGGCCACTGCGTGGAGCAGGAGTCGCTCTCGGGGGCGTTCGAGAACCGTTCCACGGTCGCCGTGACCTGGGCGCCGGTGGATGCCTGCGTCGACGCGGCCGAGGGCTGCGAGGCGATCCAGGCCTGCTACACGCCGGACGCCCAGCGCGCGGCCCTGTGCGAGGGGCACGAGGGCTCGGCGATCTGCGACGGGGACTGGCTGCTCCGCTGCCTGGGCGATGTCTCGGCGGTCGACTGCACGCTGAGCGGGCTCCGGTGCTTTCAGAGCGAGACCGGCGCGGCCTGCGGGCTTGCGGTCTGCGATCCGGACATGGAGCCGTACTGCGACGGAGACTTGCTGTACGAGTGCAGCTCGTCCGGCGTGCTGTACGCCGAGGACTGCCTGCCGGCCATGGGCGCGACCTGCTCGGATGAGACCGGAGAGCCTGTCTGCACGGGCACGGGCGAGGTCTGCGAGGGGAGCGAGTCCTTCTGCGATGGCACGGTGTGGGTCGCCTGCGCTTCCGGGCGCCTCGCCCGGGTGGACTGCGGCGCGCTGCACCCGGAGTTCGCCTGCCGGGCCGTCATGGGCTATGCCATGTGCAGGCCCGAGCGCAGCGAATGCGAGACGATGATGGAGAGCTGCGAGGACGGCGTGATCACCTACTGCCACCTGGGACGAGATTCTACGCTGGACTGCGCCCGCTTCGGCGCGTCGGGCTGCGAGACCAAGGAGGTGGTGGGCAGAGTATTCGCACGCTGCGTGCGATAGGCGAAGAAGAGGTTGCGCCTGCCGTCTGCCAGCTTGCTGGCACAGCCAAGCACGAGGCCGACGCGGCGGAATGGGATTCTGGAGACCTCGGCGTACGTTCGGCCCCGCGTGTTCGGTCTCAGGTCGCTTTCAAGCTGCTCAGTATCTTGGCTTGCTCGTCGTCGCTGAAATCGTCGCGGTAGAACCTCAGGAAGGTCTGCCTTCGGATTTCGGCGGCTGTCCGGGCGCCTCCCTGGACGATGCTCGAGCGGACGAGTGCTCTGGCTGCGGTGAACATCCGGCAACTCATCGCCAATCGCTCCTCCGGCGAAATCCGCCGGAGCAGGAAGTTGAATCGGCTCTCTACCTCGGCAGGGGTGTCGTTCATTTCATCCTCGCCAGAGCCAGTAGATCGCTCACTCCCAGTTTCTCCGCCCATTTCTCAAGATATGGCCAATCGAGATCTGCGGCGGAATGCGCTATCGTCCGAGCATCTCTTTGCTGAAGCTCCGACCGGGAATCCTTCACCCAGTGCAGCTTGGACAGGAGAAGGTCCTCGGGCGCGACGACCCATATCGACACGCCTTCCACCTCGAAGCGCCTCCGCCGACCGAACTCGACTATCCGGTAGTCCTGCTCCTTGCGAACGATGAAGTCGGCTTCGATGATCCACTCGTTGTGGATGACGTTGAACATCGAGTGTCGTGCTATCGCGTCGCGGACGCTCTCCGCGTCACGTAGCAGTCGGATTGGAAGAGCCCGGCAATCCGGCCCGAGTCTTCAGGGCGGCACTCAATCACCACATCCACGTCGCGGGTCATCCTCGGCGTGGCGTAAAGAGCCATCGCCATCGAACCCGTCAGCATGTATGAAATGCCTGCGGAATCGAGCCGGGTCGCTATCTGCTTCACGAACTAGAGTTGCTCGTTCAATGTCTTACCTTCCGCATCACGAGCCGACTGCATTCTGTGACTTGGCCGCATCCGTGTCAAGCCCCTCCTGCCTTCCGCGGGTTTCAGCGGATTTCCTTGAGCGGGACGTTGTGTGCTGGCTCCGCCAGTACGACGGGCTACTCCGAATCACAGATGATGCCGGCTGCATTTGACTGGGCGCTCCGGATGTGAGAAGGCAGGTGCGCGTGCGGAGCCCGGGACGGGCGCGCCGAAGACGGAGGTCGCCGGCTACGGACAGGCGAGTGCTGATCACCGGGGCAGCGGGCAACCTGGGAGGGCACCTGGCCCGCTCGCTTCTGGGGGCGGGCATGCGGCTTCGGCTGATGGTCCACCGGACGCCCCTGGACGCGGAGATCGCCGGCGCGCCGGGCGTCGAGCCGGTCGAGGCGGACCTGGCCTACACGGACAGCCTGCGGCGGGCCTGCCGGGGCGTCGACACGGTCGTCCACTTCGCGGGCAAGCTCTTCGCCCCCGGGCCTGAGAAGTTCCTGCCGCGCACCAACACGCTCTGGGCCCACAATCTGATCCAGGCGGCCCTGGACGAGGGCACGGCGCGCTTCGTGCTGGTCTCCTTCCCGCACGTCGAGGGGCCGAGCGATCCCGAGCACCCGGCCCGAGGGCGCCTGGACGCCGAGCCGGTCTCGGTCCACGCCCAGACGCGGCTCGCGGCCGAGCACCTGCTCTTCGACGCCTGCCGGCACGGCGACATGCAGCCGGTCGTGCTGCGCTCGGGCATGGTCTACGGGCGCGGGGTGCTGATGATCGACGCCGGCCGGCGCCTGCTGGCCAGGCGGCTGCTGGGTGTCTGGCGCCGGCCGACCTGGATCCACTTGATCTCGCTCACCGACTTCCTGGCGGCCTGCCGGGCGGCGATCGAGCGGCCCGCGCTCAGCGGGATCTTCAACCTGGGCGACGAGCAGCCGACGACCCTGCAGGCCTTCGCGGATCGCGCGGCGCGGCACTGGGGGCTAGCGCGACCCTGGCGGGCACCGCGCTGGGCCTTCTTCGCGGCCGCCTGGCTGGTGGAGTGCTTCGCCAAGATCTTCGGCACCCGGGCGCCGCTGACCGTGGACTTCGTGCGCATCGGCATGGTGTCCTACGTCATGGACACCGCGCGCACGCGCTCGGTGCTGCTGCCGGAGCTGAGATATCCGACGCTCGAGCAGGGTATCGAGTCGATGTGAGTATCTATTACGCCCCGTTGGGGCTCGAGATTGCCGCGCCCTTTCAGGGCGCATGATTATGTTCTCTCGGCTTCCCTGGGGCTGAAGCCCCAGGCTATATCCCATCGCTGCTTCGCAGCGAAAACCCGGATCTCGGAGCATGCCAAGCCCATTCTTTCCTTGCGCCCCGTTGGGGCTCTACCCCATCGAACATCGGTTGCGTAGATCGAGGGGGGTGATCCGTCAGGGTCCGAGGTCGGCCAGGCGCCGGCGCATGACCCGGCGCAGATCCTCGGTCTTGCGCGGGCCGAGCCCGATGCGCTCGAGCTCGGCCTGCCAGGGGGCGACCTTGGCGCACAGCCTGTCCAGCATGGCCTGCACGGCCGCGGGGCGCAGGCCCAGGCGCTCGCCGAAGCGCAGGAAGTGGCTGCGCTTCAAGTTGTCGTCGCGCCCGTCCAGCTTCAAGGCCATGCGCCGGTCCCCGTAGGGCAGGCTGCTGAGCAGGTCATAGACGGGGCTGAGCTCCACCCGCCCCGAGGCGGGCTCGAGCCACAGGCTGATGTTCCGGGCGTGCAGATCCCCGTTTGCGATCAAGTAGGAGAAGGCCGCCAGCTGCAGCAGGCGCAGCAGGGTGACCAGGGGGGCGCTGGCGAGCTCCTGGATGCCGTCCGCGATCTCGGCCAGGCTCAGCCGGTACTTGTCCGCCGGGTAGCGGTCCGTGAACTGGCAGGCGTCTTCCACGTGGACCTTGCGCCAGGTTCGATGAGCGGGATCCGGCAGGCGATCGAAGCGCCGGACCAGCAAGCCCTTCGCGCCGTCGCGGTCCCGGACCACGCGCGCCTCGGCCGCCTGCAGGCCGCAGGCGCGGGCCATGCCCATGAAGAAGAGCTCGTTGTCCACCAGGCTCGGCTTGTCCGCGGGGTTGAGCTTGAGGATGTGGGCGCCCTGCTTGGCCCGCCCGCGCAGGGGAAAGGAGATCATGGCCGCCGAGATCTTGTCCTGGACGCCGGGCAGGCTGGGCTCGGGCGCCGGTCCTGCGTAGTCCAGGCTGCGGCGAAAGAGCTCCGGGAAGGACTCCTGCTCGAGCCGGTCCAGCTCCACGCTGGGCGCCCCGGCCTCGGGCGCGGCTCCGGGCAGCACCAGGGACACGTCGCCGATGCAGTCCGGGCCGGCGGCCAGGCAGAGGCTGAACAGGTCGTCCGGAGAGGTCTTGACCCGGCCGATCAGGGCATTCAGCCGCATGCCCTCGGGCAGGAGGCCGGCGAAGAAGGGATGCAGGTTGACCCCGCGCACGGCGTAGCTCGGCCGGTCGGCGGGCATGCGGAAGGAGAGCCCGCTCTCGGGCCGGGGATCGAAGTCGAAGACGGCGCCCGCCGCCGTGCGCCGGATCCTACCGATGCGCTTCTCGCCGCGGTAGACCTCCGCCCGGTCGATGGTTCGGTTATCTTCGAGGCTCACAGCGCCTCCTCGATCACCAGGCCGCCTCGCCCGCGCTCCAGGCGCAGCTGCAGACCCAGGACGCGAAGCACGTCCATGACCTTGTCCAGGCGGACGCTGGGCTTGCCGGACTCCAGCAGGTAGAGGAAGGCCACGCCGCAGCCCGCGAGCTGGGCGAGCTGCGCCTGGGTCAGACTCAGCGCCCTGCGCTGTCGGCGGATGGCCTGACCCAGGACTGCGGCTTGCGAAGCTCGCTTTTGGCCCTCTTTTTCCATGCTAACGTATGGATATCACCTATCGTTGGCACGGATCAAGTAAAAATGCCAGAATTCCATACGATCGTATTGATGCTCAGGGCTACAGAGCTGCTCAGAGCTCCGAGAGCAGGAGCTGGTACACGGGCGGCGGGATGGCCAGGCTGCCTGCGGCCTTGGTCTTCTCGGCCGCCTGCAGGAAGCGCAGCAGGGCGATGTAGCGCGAGTCGAAGCTCGCGGCCGGGTTGTAGGACAGCGCCTTCTCGCACTCCGCCCGCGCCTGGTCGAGCCGGCCTGCGGCCCGGTGGGCTGCGGCCAGGGCCATGGCGGCCTGGAAGCGCTGCGCGTCGCTGCTCGCCCGCTCGAGCGCCCGGCCGAAGGCAGAGGCGGCCCTGTCCATCTCGCCCTTGCCCGCGAAGACCACGCCCAGGGCGTGCTCGGCGGCGAAGCCGGCGCCCGCCGCGGCGGCCCTGGAGAGCGCCTGCTCGGCCTCTGTGTACAGGCCGTTCTTGGCCAGGTAGCGGCCGCGCGCCAGCAGGCCGTCTCTGCCCTCGCCCTTCGGGCAGCGCGCGAGCACGGCCTTGCGGTAGCCCTCGACCAGCTCGCCCACCTCGGCCTTGCCGGCAGCGCACACCCCGGCCGGCAGCGGCAGCGGCTCGCGGGGCGCGGGCAGGGTCGCGGGCGGCGTGTCGGCCCAGGCCGCGCGCACCTCGAACACGGCCTCGGGGGCGGGCCGGTGCCGGGCGTGGGCCTCGGCGCCCGCGCTCCAGGCCTGGCGGAAGGTGGCCCCCTTGCGCCCGAGCCAGGTGCTCTCGAGCGGGATCCACAGCCTCCCGCCCCGGGCGACCAGCATCGAGTCCGGCACCGCGAAGGCCTCCCGGTTGGCGGCCAGGACGCCGCTGTCGAGCAGTAAAAAGACGTGCCCCGCCACGGGCACCACGGCCGTGGCCACCTCGACCTGCTCGAGCAGCGAGGCGCACAGCACGACCAGGTCGTCGCAGTCGCCCGTCTTGTCGACGAGCGTCTGGCCCGGGAAGCGGACCGTGTCGATGCCCTGGCTGCCCGGCCGGATGCCGGCGAAGGGGCTCGCCGGGTCGGGCTTGTAGCGCAGCCCGTGGGCCTGCAGGGCCCGGAAGAGCAGGGCGGCCAGGGTGAGGTTGCGCACCGGCGGCAGGCGGGCGCCGGGCAGCTTGGCGTGCTCGCGGAAGACCGCCGCGCCGAAGCGCGCCACGAGCGGATCGGCGCTGTTGATGAAGCCGGCCAGGCGGGCCGGCTCGCTCCAGTCGAAGGCGTTGGCCGGCTCGATGCGCAGCGGGAAGCTGCGGCGCACCTGGCGCGAGATCCCCTCGAACTCGAACTCGGCCTCGACGATCGCCTGGCTCTGGCCGCCGCCGGTCATCGCGAGCACGCGCGCGTCGAAGGGCGCGCTCAGCTGCAGCCAGCGCTTGGCGCCCGGCGGCAGGTTCAGCCTGCGGCTGGCCGGGGCCTCGAAGAGCTCCTGGACCTTGAGGTTGACCTTCACGTCGACCGGCTCGGTGGCCCGGTTCTCGACCTGGATCCGGCCGAGGCCCTCCCTCTCGTAACGGCGGTACTGGGAGGGAAAGACCTCCTTGAAGCGGCCGTCCAGGATGCGGATCACCGCCAGCTGCCGGGTGTGGACGCTGAAGTGCAGCTCGGCCGGCGTGGGGTCCTCGTGGCCCGAGGCGTCGCGGCTGCGCACCCGAAGCAGGTGCCGGCCCTCGCCGAGCAGCGGGGTCAGCAGGCCGTTCTTCTTCTGCCAGGCGGTCCAGGGCCGCTCGTCCAGCTTGAACTGGAACTCGACCGCCTCGTAGTCCCAGGGATCCTGGGCCGCGGCCTCGATGGCGATCTGGGCGGCCGGCACCTCGATCGGGCGGTCCGTGCCGGCCGAGCGCGCCCGGTTGGGCGGGCGGACCCTCGCGAGCGGGTTCTGCCAGCTCCAGGCGCCCGCGCTTGCCGAGGCCACCAGGGTCTCGGGCGGCAGCGCGCGCAGCTCCCGGCCCTGCCCGGCGATCCGCACCAGGCCGCTGTCCGCCGAGCCCAGCGCGAACCACAGATCCCCGTTGCCGCGCCGGAGCGAGCCGGCGCGGGCAGTGGCCTCCTCGCCTTCTGCCGGCCGCACTTGGCTGCGCCGCCAGCGGCCGCGCCCGTCGCGCCGGTCCAGGTACGGCCCGTGCAGGACCGCGAGTGCGGATCGGTCCGCGGCCTGCAAGGCTGTCACCGGCATGCGGGCGTCGAAGCCGTCGCGGTCGTCGAGCAGGCGCCAGCTCCGGCCATCGAAGCGGAGCACGCCCTCGGTGCAGCCGGCCAGCAGCTCGCCGTCCGGCCCCGCGGCCAGGGAGTGGACGGCCATCGGGAGTCGCCAGCCCGAGTAGGCGAGCAGGGGCTCGCGGACGGCCAGCCAGCGCTTGCCGCGCTGCTGGTAGACGACCGGCGCAAAGCTCCTTCTGAGGCCGCCGGAGGCCGAGGCGGGCTTGGCCCGCAGGCCGTCGAGCCCCGCGCTCTCGGTATAGGCCACCCACAGGGTCTTGCCCCGGCGGGCCAGGGCCTCGACCCGCCGGGCAGAGGCGCCCGGAAGCGCCCGGGCCCGGCGGCCGTCGAAGGAGAGCAGGCCCCTGTCCGTGCCCAGCAGCAGGCCCTCGCCGTCCGCGAGCACCTGCCGGACCGCCGGGTGCGGCCACGGCCGGCAGGTGAAGGACTCGCCGTCGCCCTCGGACAGGCCGCCCGGGCCGAAGACCAGCAGGCGCCCGCCGAGCACCCCGAGCGCGCCGGGCGCCCCCGGGCAGAGCCCCTTCGAGCCCACGCGTTCGAAGCCGTAGCCGTCGCAGGCGAACAGGCCCTGGTCGCCGGCCGCGTAGACCTTGTCTTTGAGCTCTGCCAGCGCGACCAGCCTGCCGCGCAGGCCCTCGGCCTGGCCGTAGCGGACCAGGCCCTCGTCGCTCGAGGCGATCGGAGGCCGGGGCGGCCACGGGCGGCCGGCGCGCAGGGCGAGCGCCCGGCGGGCGGCGCGCTGCACCTGCCAGGCGGGATCGCGCTTCGCGAGCTGCTCGAGCTGTGCGCGGCCGGCCTGGCTGTCGAACTCGCCGAGCAGCGTCGCCGCCAGCACCCGGCCGTCGG
This sequence comes from Deltaproteobacteria bacterium, assembly GCA_016935365.1. Classification (GTDB taxonomy): domain Bacteria; phylum Myxococcota; class B64-G9; order B64-G9; family B64-G9; genus JAFGRB01. Next base: position 4,743 of record JAFGRB010000310.1, on the reverse strand, counting down.
TGTCGAGGCGCTTCGAGGCCCGGGCGATCTCGCCCAGGGCCGGCTCGCCGATCAGGCGCAGCTCGGCGGCAGCGCGCATACGCTGGCGGAATGAGCCCCTGCCCAGCGCGTCCGCCCATGCCCGGGCGAGCTCCCGGGTGGGCACGGCCTTGAAGAAGAGATGAGCGTAGCGCTGCGCTGTGCTGTAGCTGCTCGCCGCCAGGCGCACGATGACGCGGGCTGCCGATCGGGGTGCGAAGCGGACCAGCGTCCGCAGGGCGTCGAGCACGTTCTCCTGCCGCATCCGCTCCTCGATCTGGATGCGGTCGGCCTGCAGCCCCAGCCTCAGCATCTCGGCGACGCAGCGCTCGATCCGGCCGGCCGCGGCCTTGTCGCCGGCGCGCAGCAGCAGGGTGTCGGCGTAGAGGGCCGTCAGGCGATCGGCGGACTTCGAGCCCTGCTCGAGCGCTTCTCGCGCGCTCTTCTCGCCGAGCCGCAGCCTGGCGTAGGCCATGGCCAGGGCGTACTCCTCGCGGCGGAAGAGCTGCCGCCGGGCGAAGTCGTAGCGATCCCAGGTCCACTCCACGCAGCGCTGCATGACCTGCTCGCCCAGGGCGACGTCGCCGCGGACCTTGAGCTTGGAAGCCTTCTGTACCAGCGGCAGCGAGGCCCGATCCCCGTGCTCGGCCAGGGACAGCGCGGCGAAGAAGAGCTCGCAGCGGTTCTCGCCCGCCATGTACTTTCGCAGGACGGTCACGGCCTGGGGGTGCTCGGCGCGTCCCAGGGCCCAGGCCACGTCCACGTCGGCCCCCATGCGGAGCTTGCGCGGACGATGCAGGGCCCAGTCGACCAGGACGTCTGTCGCCTTGCGGTTCGCGATCCAGCCCAGGAGCACGGTCCGGTAGGTGTACAGGGTGGACTCGGGGGTGAGCTTGCGGGTCATCCGCGCCACGGCCTCATCGCCGCAGCAGAAGCACATCGCGGTCGTGCTCTCCATGTCCCCGGGCTGCCAGACGTCCCCGCGGTACTCCTTCAGCGCCGGGCAGCACTCCTTCGCTCTCAGGTAGGCGCAGTACTTGATGATCTTCTGGGACAGGTCGCGGGTGTGGGGCAGGTTCAGCGCCGAGGCGAGGAGCGTACGCGACTCGGCGGTATCCAGCATGGCCAGACCTCGCAGCGCGCTCCTCTGCGCCGCGCGTCCCTCCGGCGTGTCGCGCGAGTCGGGATCGCGGAGCACCCGGCCGAGGACAGGGGCTGCGCGCGGGTGGCCGCTGAGCGCCAGAGAGAAGAGCGCATCTTCGAGCTGGGCGCCGGAGAGGCTGCCGCGCTCGATCAGGTCCGCCAGGCGCGGCCCGGCGCGCCGGCCCTCGAGCAGCAGCCAGGAGTCGAGATCGGCCCGCGACGGATCGGCCAGCTCTGCCAGGATGCGCTCGCGCAGGGCGGGCTGGGCGCGGGCCGGCGAGCCGAGCGCGAACGCGGCGAGCAGGATCGCGCAGGCGGTCGCGGATCGCGAGAGATCGCAGCGTGCCATGCGGGGCCTCCTTTTCACAGCCTCTAGGAGACGGATCGATTCACTCGCATAGCACAGTCCCGCCGCCGCGGCCAGCCAGATTGAGCTTGAAAGCCGGGAATGCCTGGGCTATACAGCTACTGCGGACGGCTCAGGGGGTCAGCCTTGGCGTTCTGCCCGAAATGCGGTACCGAGGTCGTAGACGGCGCGCGGTTCTGCCCGTCCTGCGGCAACATGATGCCGCGCACCGAGGCGCGCAAGCCCGAGGACCCCTACGTCGGGCGCAAGCTGGACGGCAAGTTCCTGATCGAGGATCTGCTGGGTATCGGCGGGATGGGCCGGGTCTACAAGGCGGTCCAGCTCAGCCTCGACAAGACGGTCTGCGTGAAGGTGCTGCGCGCCAACCTGATCCAGGACGACACCATCATCCGGCGCTTTCACCAGGAGGCCCGGGCGGCGAGCCGGCTCAACCACCCCAACAGCATCACGGTGATCGACTTCGGCCAGGCGCCCGAGGACGGCTCGCTCTACCTGGTCATGGAGTTCGTGCCCGGCAAGGATCTGGGCAAGATAATCCACCACGAGTGGCCCCTGGGGGAGCCGCGGATCGTCAACCTGATGGACCAGGTGCTCTCGGCCCTGGCCGACGCCCACGCGGCCGGCATCGTCCACCGCGACCTCAAGCCCGAGAACATCATGGTGACCGATCTGCGGGGCACGAAGGACTTCGTCAAGGTGCTCGACTTCGGCATCGCCAAGATCCAGGAGAGCACGCCGGGCGAGTCCAACCTGACGCAGGCGGGCATGGTCTGCGGCACGCCGGAGTACATGAGCCCGGAGCAGGCCCGGGGCGAGACGCTCGACGCGCGCAGCGACATCTACGCGGCCGGCGTCATCCTCTACCACATGGTGACCAAGCGGCTGCCCTTCCAGGCCCCGACCGCCATGGGCATCGTGACCAAGCACCTGGTGGAGCCGCCGATCCCGCCGAGCGAGATCAAGGGCGTCCAGGTCTCGGCCGCGCTCGAGGCCGTCATCCTCAAGGCCATGAGCAAGGACCGCAAGGGCCGGCAGCCCACCGCCCTGGCGCTCCAGCAGGAGCTCAACATCGTGCTGCGGCAGAAGGTCGCCCCGGCGCAGGAGACCCCGGTCGGCAAGGACCTCTTCGCCGATGCCGGGGCTGGCCAGCCGCCCGCGGCACAGCCCTCGCCGGAGCCGGCTCCCGGCCTGACGGGCCAGTCGGCCACGGTGCTGCGTCCCTCGCTGGCCGAGTCCGAGGTCGCGGCGCCGGTGCGCGCCCCGGCCGCATCGGGCGGCAAGGGCTGGCTGATCGCGATCCTGGCCGTGCTGATCCTGGCGGGCGGCGGCGTGGGCGGCTACTTCCTCTACTTGTCCATGACCGCGAACGGGAAGGCGGGGCCGACGCCCGTCCCGCCGCCGGTCGTGGACGCCGGCCATCCGGGGCCGCAGCCGGCGGTCGACGCCGGGCTCGGACCGGAGCCCGCCAAGCCCGACGCGGGCGCCGGGCCCCGCGAGGCGGCGGCGGACGCGGGCACGCGAGTGGCCGCGGCCGACACGGGCACGGCCCCGGCGGCGGCCGACGAGGCGCAGGCGGCGGAGGCGGTCTCGGATCTCGCGCGCATGCACTACCAGGCCGGCAAGGAGCTGATGTACAAGCGCCAGTGGAGCAAGGCCATCGCGGCCTTCAAGCGCGCCGTCGAGAAGAGCCCCGCCTATGCCGACGCCCACAGGGCGCTCGGCACCTGCTACGTGAGCAAGGGCGAGATCGACAAGGCCAAGAAGCACTTCAGGCTCTACCTGGACAAGAAGCCCGACGCCAGCGATCGCGCCGACATCGAGGCCATGATCGAGAGCCTGTAGCAGCGGGATATCCGTTCAGGGGGTGGTATACCCTTGAACGGCTACGCAGCAGGACTTGCGGATCGATGGCATTTCCCTTTCAATCGCTGTCGATGTGCCCTAGTGTCCTGGAACCAAAATAGCTTGACAAAGTAGACTTGCCGTGGTTTATAGCTTGAATGGCACGCACTGGAAGACCAAAGGCCCCGCTCGAGCTTACGGATGCTGAGCGGGAGGATCTGGAACGACTTGCGAAGCGCGTTCGCAGCTCAAGGCGGATCGCGTTTCGAGCAAAGATCATACTCGCCTGCGCATCGGGTATGACAAATACGGCCGTTGCCAAAAAACTGAGGGTATCGAACCCTACGGTCGGGCTTTGGCGCAAACGCTTCATTGAGAACCGCATAGATGGATTGCTCGATGAGCCTCGCCCTGGACGCTCGAGAGAGATCGGCGATGACCAGATAGAGGAAGTTGTGATCAAGACGCTGGAGACGACCCCCAAGGGCGCCACCCATTGGAGCACCCGTATGATGGCCGACAAGGTAGGGCTTAGCCATTCGACGATCGGCCGCATCTGGCGAGCATTCGGGCTTCAGCCTCATCGCAGCAAGACCTTCAAGCTCTCGCCTGACCCGCTTCTCGTGCCGAAGGTTCGGGACATTGTCGGGCTGTACATGAACCCGCCTGATAACGCAGTCGTGCTCAGCGTCGACGAGAAGTCGCAGATCCAGGCTCTCAATCGCTCGCAACCCGTTCTCCCGTTGCGTGTAGGAGAGTGCGAGCGTCGTTCACACGACTACAAGCGCCACGGAACCTTGAGCCTCTTCGCCGCACTCGACGTGGCAACCGGGCGAGTGCTTGGCCGATGCCACCAGCGCCACCGTTCCACGGAGTTCGTCAAGTTCTTGCGCGAGATCGACAACACAGTCCCCGATGAGCTGGATGTCCACCTCATTGTCGACAACTACTCCACGCACAAGACACCCGCAGTACAGCGTTTTCTTGCCAAGCGACCGCGATTCAACATGCACTTCACCCCCACTTACGGCTCTTGGCTCAACCAAGTCGAACGCTGGTTCGGGTTGCTCACCACACGCCAACTGCGACGTGGAGCGCACACGAGCGTCGTGCAGCTACGCAAGGCAATCGAAGAATTCATCGAAACAAACAACGAAAATCCAAAGCCGTTCAAGTGGGTCTCTTCCGCAGATGAGATATTGGGACGCATCGCACGATTCGCACAGCGCACCATTCAGGCACATGGGGACTCTTAGACTTATGAAAGAAATCACGGATCCAGGACACTAGATTTCGCACATTGTAGGTGGAGCCATGCGCCATATAACAAGGGCCTTTGATGCGTCTATGCCTGTTGGCAATGTCGGATATAG
>JAFGRB010000309.1 GCA_016935365.1 Deltaproteobacteria bacterium | reverse complement strand
ACGGTCTCGCCCAGCCCGGGTCGTCTCCCCGCCACACATACCAGTTCCGCTTCGGATCCTCGGGCCCGGAGGCCGATGAGACGAACCAGGGATGCGCGCTCGAGCTGTGGTTGAGCACCAGATCCATCACCACCCGCATGCCGCGCTTGTGCGCCTCGGCGAGCAGCGTGCGCAGATCGTCGAGGCTGCCGAGCTCGGGCGAGACGGCACAGTAGTCCGTCACGTCGTAGCCGTGATAGGAGCTCGCCGGGTGCAAGGGCATGAGGTAGAGCAGGTCGACCTCGAGATCGTCCCCGCCCGGCCGGCCGTCGTTGAGGTGATCCAGCTTCCCGATCAGACCTCGAAGATCTCCGAAGCCATCTCCGTCTGCGTCGGCGAAGCTGCGCACGAAGACCTGATAGCCGACTGCGCTGCGGAGCCAAGCGGGCGGACTCACGTCCACGGCCGGTGCGCTCTGCTGGCAGGTCATGCCGACGCCGAAGAGAACCGCCGCGCACAGGCCGAGCAGCAGAGCAGCGCTCCGCGCGCCCGCGCGGTCGAGATCGCTTCGCTTATCGTCCCTGGAGATGCGCCTCCGGGAGGAGGATGGGAAGCTCAGGTCACGTGCTCCCAGTCCTTGGCAAGCTGCCTGAGCGTGGCCTTGGAGGGCAGCTTCCGCTGGTTCGGCGTAGTGGACGAGCGGCGCTTCGCATTCGATCGGTTCGACTTCTTCGCGCCCCTTGCCTTCGTCTCAGCCATTCAGGATGCCTCCTCTCTCCGGCTCATGAACCCACACGCAAAACCCTTTCGCCGCAGGCCATCGAAAAGCCGCAGCGGATAAACTCGGCATGATACCCGAATTCGTGAATTTGTCAAGTCGGATAAGGAATATCAATGACTTAGCTACCAACGCAGTGTGTCAACGACCTTTTTCGCCTGACCCAGGCCAGGACGAGCAGATAGAACCAGACCGAGCAGGGCCCGGACCCGACCGAGCAGCCGCAGCCCTGGTCGGGCTCCCATCCCTCGGGCGCGCAGGTGCCGCCTTCGATCTCCACCCAGCCCTCCGGGCAGGGGCCGCTGCTCGCATCCGTGCCCGGTACGTCGGCGCCGGAGCTGTCCACGCCCGCAGCACCGTCATCGGAACCCACACCGCCGTCGTCCGCTCCGGTGCCAGCGTCCCGGAACCCACCGTCGTCAGCACCGCTCGCGCCGTCGTCCGCCCCGGCTCCGCCTCCGTCGTCGCCCCCGCCGGCATCCTCCCCCTGCCCTGCGTCCGTGCCAGCGCCGCCGCCATCCGCGCTACCCCCATCCGGCTGCTGCGGCTCGCAGTAGGCTGCCGGCATACAGTAGTGCTCGCCCGAGGGCAGCGCCTCGCAGCAGCCGCCCGGGAAGTCCTCTCGACAGTCGGCGAAGTCATCGCACGGCCGCGAGCAGAACGAGTCGCTGGCCGAGTACAGGCAGGTCAACGCGTCCAGGTTGGGGTTGCAGAACGGCAGATCCGAGTCGTACGGATTGGCACACGGTTGACCGGGCGCGCCCACGAATTCGTAGCCGGGCATGGGCTGGCAGGCGCCGCCCGAAGGCACGAGATCGGCCTCCAGGTCGTAGAGGCCGGCGAGCTCGGTGCCCGAGCCGTTCACATAGGTATCGAGCACGAGCAGGTAGGTGCCGCAGGCGTCGAGCTGCAGGTCCAGGATCGAGTCGTGCCGGGCGAAGCAGTCGCGCTCCGCCTCGTGGCGGTACAGGTGCAGGTCGATGTCGACGCCCGTGCCGTCTGCGACGGTGGCCGTGAAGCGGCCAGGGCTCGTGAGCTCGAAGAGGTAGACGAACTCGCGGCCCGACTCGTCTGTGGTCGGGGACGCGGCGCAGGCGTCCAGCAGATCGCTGGGCGCGAAGCGCGTGTCGCGCGAATCGGAGTAAGGCCAGCTCCGGATCCGGATCGGGTTTGCCAGCGTACCCAGGTCGCTCCCGCCCGGCTCGATCCCGTCGTAGCGGATGCGGTCGAAGCCGCTCACGCCCGACCACGACGAGAGCGAGTTGAGCCAGACCACGGGCGGCATGGCCTCCCAGTAGCGCAAGCTGCCGTCGGCCAGCTCGTCGGCGTAGAGCGTGATGTGGTAGCCGGGCTCGTTGAAGGCGTCTCCGGCCAGCAGGTCGTCGTCGGAGAGAAGCTCGCTGGCCACGTCCAGGATGGTCCAGGTCCCGTACTTCTGGCCCGTGTCCCAGCAGGCGCTCACGTAGCCCGAGCAGTCGACCCCGGTCGTGCAGGCGGCCACGTCGCCGCCCGGCGGCGTGCCCGCGCCCTCGCCCGCATCGATGTCCAGGTCGAACTCGTGCAGGCTCACGAAGCCGCCCCAGTCGTAGGGCAGGCCTCGGTGATCGCCGATCGTGAACTCGCACGAGTACGAGCTCCGGCACGGGGCCTGGCGGTTGGCCGCCGCGCAGTGCCAGGGATGCCGGGCGTAGGCCCGGGCCCGGTCCATGACCTCGATCCGATCGATGGCCGATGCGGGCGCGAGCGATCCCAGCAGGCAGATCGAGACCGTCAGGGCTGAGAGGATGCGCTTCATGGCATTCTCCAGCGCCAGACCTGCAGCCCCTGCTCGAGCGGATGGATCAGCACCACGCCGTCGTCCGCGCGTGCGAGGCGGCCGGCCGGCACATAGAGCCAGCCCGAGGGAATCTCCCAGGTCGCGATAGGCCTTCCCTCCCGGATCTGTACCAGCTCGCGCTCCGCGCAAAGCCCGT
>JAFGRB010000308.1 GCA_016935365.1 Deltaproteobacteria bacterium | reverse complement strand
GGCGCGGAGTGCCTCGACAGGCGCATCCAGACGAGGCAATCAGCGCGAACCCGCTACATTACGGGAAATCGAGAGGCGCCAAAAAGAGCGCTCGGGGGCGTCAGTCCACGAACAGACCGCAGTTCTCCGAGCATGCTTCGATGGCTTCATCCTCTTCGAGCTCCTCGCAGCTCTTGCCCGTGACGCAGTTGATGAAGCAGTCCAGGACCGAGTCCTTGAACATGCCCACCATGCCCAGGAACTCGCCATCCTCGGTCACCTGGTCGACGCACGCTTGCCTGTCCTGGTATCCCCCGCATTCGACCGCCTTGTCGCAGAACCTGTCGATCATGTCGCTCGCGGCGGAAGGGTCGCCCGCGGCCATGGCCATCTCGAAGCACATCTCGCCGTTCGCCTCGAGCTCCTCGCAGCTGTGATCCATGTAGCAGTTGGCGAGCGCGTCGTAGACGTTGCCGCGCATGTACTGCTTGTACAGATCGCAGATCTGCAGACACTCGCTCATCTCCATCCGCGTATCACAGGTCATCATCTTGTTGCAGACCGTCTGGCAGGACGGTCCCCCGCCGCCGCAGGCGGCCGACAACGCCGTGATCAGGGCCAGCATGCATACCAAGAGAAGGGTCCGCATCTCGAGTCCTCCAGTCCTCTGGTTGCTCTGCCGGATTCTTCGCACGACCGCGATTCCGAAGGCAAGCGCTTCGAAAGTCGATCTGGCAGGCCGGTCGATCCAATCATGCCTGGAGACCGCAGCTCTCCATGCACTCCTCGATAGTCTCGTCGCTGGTCAGCTCGTCGCAGCTCTTGCCCTTGATGCAGTTCACGAAGCAGTCGAGTACCGAGTCCTTGAACATGCCCGCCGTGGCCTTGAAATCTTCGTCCTCGTTCGCGCTATCGATGCACTCTTGCTTGTCCGGGTACGATTCGCATTCGACCAGCTTGTCGCAGACGTCGGCGATCATGCGGTCCGCAGCGGCGGTGTTGCCAGCGGCAATGGCCGCCTCGAAGCACATGTCACCGTCCAGCCCGATCTCTTCGCAGCTGTGATCCATGAAGCAGTTGGCGAGTGTATCGAAGACGTTGCTGCGCATGTACTGCTTGTACTGCCCGCAGCCCTCCAGGCAGTCGCTCATCTCCATCGTCGGCTCGCAGCTCCGCATCTTGTTGCAGAGCGACTGGCAGGACGGCCCCCCGCCGCCGCAGGCGGCCGAAGATGCCGTGATCAGGGCCAGCATGCATACCAAGAGAAGGGTCCGCATCTCGATTCCTCCTGTCCTCCGGTTGCTCTGCCGGATTCTTCGCACGCCCGCGGTCTGTAAAGCAAGCCATTTCAGAGCCCCGGACAGGTGTCACGTAATCCCACGACATGATGTATGATTTGTGGTATCCGTGCGTGATGATTAACAGGACGCGCCTTGGTGTGGATCGACCAGATTGCCCAGTAATTTCTCGGTGCGGCCGACGGAAGAGTAAGCTGAGCGTCGCGGCGAAGAGTGCGCTACGTCCGGGGCTCTGCATTTGGACAGCCGGCCCCCGGCGGGTATGATCGCGTCCGTGGCGAGATACCCGCTCATGGCAGGCCTGATCGCGTGGGCCCTGCTGGCGCACGGCTGCCGGGAGCAGCCCGATGTGGCGGGCGGGCCCAGGCTGGACGGAGGCGCTGCAGCGCCGGTGGAGCCGCGCTGGCCGGCGCTGCCGGCCGACAGCGTCTCGGCCCGCGCTCTGGTGGACCGCGCCGGCCGCCGCCAGGTCGAGGCCGCGAGCCCGCAGCTCAGCGCCCGCGGGCTGCGCGCGCTCATCGAGCGCCAGCACCGGCGCGGTCGATTGCGCGCGGGCTGGGAGGCGGTCCTGGGTGCGCTGCAGCGCGAGCTGGACCGGGCCAGGGATGCGGGCCGGCCGGTCTGGCTGCTCTTCGGCGGCTACCACGACTCGGCGCTCCAGGTCCGCGCCTTCGGCCGCCTGGTCAGCCCCATGGGCCTCGAGGGGATCGAGGCGGTCGGCCTGGAGGCACTGGATGCCGGTGGCCGGTGGCAGGGCGTGCCGGACGGCGAGCAGGCCGGCGACGACCAGGCGCTTCTCGCCTACCTCTCGAGCGGCCAGCGGCGGGACTTCCAGGATCTGCTCCGCGGCCAGCTCCGGACGAACTACACGGCCTGGAAGTACGGCTACCTGGCCGAGCTGATGGACCTGCTCGTCTCGGCCCGGGCCCAGGGGCGAGAGCTCGCGGGCTGCGACATGCCGGACGCGCTCCAGAAGCGCATCCGCGCGCTGGGAGACGACCTGGACCTCAGGCTGCGCGAGCTGCACTGCGCACTCGCGCTGCGCGCCCGGGGCCTGGAGCGAAGCAGCATGGCCATGCTCTGGGGCCAGGCCCACGCGGGCCCGGAGGGCCTGGCGCGCTTCGTCGACCCGGCCGTCCAGCTCGTCGCCGTCCGCGCCTTCGGAGGCCGGGCCGCCTCGAGCGGCCTGGAGCGGGAGCTCGGCCAGGAGCTGAAGATCGCAGAGCCGGTGCTCGTACCGCAGGAGGGCGCGGATCGCGCCTTCGTGCTGCTGCTGCCCGGCGCGCAGCTCGGCGCGGCCTGCGAGCGAAGGCGCCTGTTCGCCGAGCAGCCCCTCGAGCCCGCCCGCGCCCAGCAGCTCGAGCTCGCCTCCACCCGGCCGGGCACGCTCGTGCTGCCCGGCGGCCGCGAGCTGGAGCTCGGCTCCAAGACCACGAGCCAACCGCTGGCCCTGGGCGAGCACGCCTACATCTTCCAGACAGAGCAGATCTGGCTGCTCGGCAACCTGCCCATGCCGCGAGGCGGACGGCTCGAGCTCGAGATCGACCCGGACGAGCCCCGCCTGGCCATCACCCGCATCTCGCCGCCGAGCGAAGCGGACGCACCGTGATCCGGATACGGAATCCCTTCGGACCGCGGGTCGGCTGTGGTATGAGTCGGGTCTCGGAGGTGAGTAGATGCGCCGCGCTCCGCTGTGGATCGCGCTTCTCGCCATCGCGCTCGCAGGCTGCGCTGCCCGGTCGGCGCGGCCCGAAGCTGTGCATTCGACCCTGGCCTTCCGGCCCGTTACGGGCTTCAGCCCGCAGGCGAACGAGAAGCTTAGAGCCTTCCTCGCGCGCAGCCGGGATCGCGCCGGGCGCAAGGTGGCGGTCTTCGACGGGGACGGGACCGTGCTCGGGCAGGCGCCGCACTACCTGGCGGACGAGTGCCTCTACCAGTTCGCCCGCGCGCACCCGGAGCGCAGGCCGGAGCTGATCGCGAAGATGCGCGGCCAGTCGAACGTCTCGATCCCCTACGTCCAGAACCGGGTGCACTTCCTCTCGGGCATGACGCTGCAGGCGCTCCGGGATCTCGGCCGGGCCTGCTACCTGAGGGACTACGCCGGCAAGGTCTTCGCGCCCATGCGCGACCTGATCGCCCTGCTGCAAGCGCACGGCTTCGAGGTCTGGATCGTGACCGCCTCTCCCGAGGCCATGTACCAGTTGTTCCTGTCCGCCGAGCTCGGCATCCCCATCACCCACGTCGTGGGGGTCAAGTCGGTCGTGCGCGGCGGCATCGTGACCGACGAGATCGTCATGCCGGTGCCCCAGGACCGGGGCAAGAAGGAGGCCATCGAGACCTTCGTCCAGGAGCGCCCCTTGCTGGTGGCCGGCAACAGCCGGGGCGACAAGGAGATGATCGAGTACAGCCAGGACCTGCGCGTGATCGTCAACCCGGACGAGCACGTCGCGCCCGACCAGAAGCAGAGCATCGCCGACTACGCCCGCGAGCAGGGCTGGCTCGTCGTGCGCATCCGGGACGTGCCGGCACCCGGCTTCCCGGCGGTCTCGTCGCGGCACTTCGGCATCCGGCTCAACAAGAGCCGCGGGGCCGAGTGAGGGCATGGGCGTGCTCGGCCGGATTCGCAGACTGCTGGCGCCCGCGCCCCACGTGGAGCGGCTGCCGGCCGAGCAGGTGCGCAAGCGCTACCCTAGATTGCGCTGGGCGATCCTCGAGTCGACCTTCGTCGGCTACGCCTGCTTCTACCTGGTGCGCAACAACCTCTCGACGGTCTCCAAGGACATCGAGGGCGCGCTGCACTACGACCACAACATGATCGGCAACATCCTGGCGCTGACCGCGATCGCATACGGGCTCGGCAAGTTCCTCATGGGGGCCGTGTCCGATCGCTCCAACCCGCGCCTGTTCATGCCCCTGGGCCTGCTGCTGACCGCGGCATGCAACTTCGCCTTCGGCTCCGTGCAGAGCTACCCGGTGCACCTCGCGCTCTGGTCGCTCAACGGTTTCGTCCAGGGCATGGGCTGGCCGCCGTGCGGCCGCAGCATGGGGCACTGGTTCGCGGTGCGCGAGCGCGGGTCCATCTTCGCGGTCTGGAACATCGCCCACAACGTCGGAGGGGGGCTTGCGGGCGTGCTCGCGGCCTGGGCTACCTCGCTGTGGGGCTGGACGTACGCCTTCTACGTGCCGGCCGTGCTGGCGGTCGCCTGCGCGGTCTACTTGTTCGTGCGGCTGCGGGACACGCCGCAGTCGGTGGGCCTGCCGCCGGTGGAGGAGTACAAGCAGGACTACATCGCCGGCCGGGAGGGCGTGAGCCACGAGCAGGAGCTCTCGACCCGCGAGCTCTTCGTGCGCTACATCCTGACCAACAAGCTGCTGTGGCTCGTGGCCCTGGCGAACTTCTTCGTCTACGTGGTCCGCTACAGCATGCTCGACTGGGGGCCGATGTACCTGCGAGAGGTCAAGGGCGCCAGCCTCGAGGGCGGGGGCGTGGCCGTGCTGGTCGTCGAGTTCGGCGGCATCCCGTCGACGCTGCTGATGGGCTGGCTGTCGGACCGGCTCGGGGGCCGGCGCGGCATGGTGAGCCTGCTGTGCATGATCCCCATCCTGCTGGCCTTCGCCGGGATCCTGCTCAACCCGCCCGGCAGGCTCTGGCTGGACATGACCCTGCTGGCGGTGGTGGGCTTCTTCGTCTATCCGCCGGTCATGCTGCTGGGCGTCTCGGCGCTGGACCTGACCTCGAAGAAGGCCGTGGGCACGGCCGCGGGCTTCGTGGGCCTGTTCGGCTATCTGGGTCGCATGGCCCAGGCCAAGGGCTTCGGCTGGATGGCGGATCACTACGGCGCGCTCCACGGCGCCGAGGTCGGCTGGGCGGCCGTGATCTGGTCCATCCTGGCCTGTACGGCCGTGGGCATCGCGCTGCTGGCCTTCACCTGGCGCATCCGGCCCCGGGCCTGAGACGCGCAGGAGCACCGGATGAGCGACCTGCACGAGCTCGAGACCTTCCTGCGGCAGAGCCTGGACGACGACCGGCTCAGCCGGGCCGAGCGCTCGGTGCTCAAGCAGCTCGTCGAGGAGCAGGCGCTCGAGGAGCAGGCGCGGCTCTGGCTGCAGCACCGGGCCTTCGAGCTCGCCAAGGAGAGGCTCTTCGACGGCCGCGACGCAGCGCTGGTCGACTGGCTGGAGGAGGTCGCCAAGGCGCTGCGGCCAGCCCCGGCGGCCGGGAACCCGGACGCCCGGGTGGCCGAGGCCTACTTCCTGCCGGATCCCCGGGGGCTGAGCCGCCTGCTGGGCGTGCTGCAGAACTGCCGGCGCACGCTCGAGGTGTGCCTGTTCACCATCACCCACGACGAGCTGGCCGCCGGGCTGCTGGACGCACACGGGCGCGGCGTGCAGGTCCGGGTGGTGACCGACGATCTCAAGGCGCACGACCTGGGCTCGGACGTCGGCCGGCTCTCGCGGGCCGGCATCCAGGTGCGCACCGACGACTCCCCGGCGCACATGCACAACAAGTTCGCCGTCCTGGACTCCGCCCTGGTGGTCACCGGCAGCTTCAACTGGACCCGGACCGCGGCCGAGGAGAACCAGGAGAGCTTCATCATCAGCGACGAGCCGGCCCTGGTCGAGGCGCACCGGCTGGAGTTCGAGCGCCTGTGGGCGGCTTTCGCTTGAGGGGGCCGTCAGTCCTTGGCCAGGATGACCTCGGTGGACTTGATCACCGCAGCTGCTCGATCGCCCACCGCGAGCGCCATCTCTTCCGCGCTCTGCTTGGAGATCACCGACGAGATCACGTGACCGCCGCCGATGTCCAGCTTCACCAGGCAGGTGATCATGCCCTTGTCGATCGAGACTACCTTTCCCTCGAGGACGTTGCGCGCACTGAGCTTCATGGTTCCGACCTCCCGGCGTCTTGGCTGCCAGCTCTTGTATCCCGTCCCTGTCCCTCGAGCAAGCCCTCGAAGAGCTCGGCCTTGCCCCTCTCCGAGGCCAGGTCCAGCGGGGTCTTGCCGTCCGCGTCTCGGGCCGCGGGATCGGCGCCGCGCTCGACGAGCAGGCGGGCGATGTCCACCTGGCCCTTGCGGCAGGCGCGGTGCAGGGCGGTCTCTCCGCTCTTCGAAGCCGCGCGGACGTCTGCCCCGCGGTCGATCAGCAGCGCGGCCGCATCGCGGTTGGACCAGTCGGCCGACCAGATGAGCGGCGTCTCGCCGGCCTCGTTGCGCGCGTTGACGTCCGCGCCGCGATCGAGCAGCAGGCGCACGCTGGCCAGCCTGCCTCGATGGGCGGCGCGGTGCAGGGCCGTGTGCCCTTCGGCCGTGCGCGCATGGACGTCGGCGCCGCGATCGAGCAGCAGCGCCATCACCGCCGCGTCGTCCCGGCCCGCCGCCCAGAACAGCGGTGTCTGACCTCGCTTGTCGGCTGTCTTGACGTCGGCGCCGTGCTCGACGAGCAGGCGGGCCATCGGCAGGCCGAATACCACCCCCTTGTGGAGCGGTGTATGGCCATCGCGCGTGGACGAGTCGGCCTTCGCGCCGGCCTCGATGAGCATCCGGACCGTCTCCAGGTGGCCCTTGGACGCAGCCCGGTTCAGCGCGGTCCAGCCCAGCTTGTCCGGGCTGTCGGCCTCGCAGCCCCTGGAGAGCAAGACCCGCGCCAGGTCGGTGTAGCCGCGCTGGGCTGCCAGGTGAAGCGCTCGCTCGCCGTAGTGGTTGGCGATCCCCAGGTCGGCGCCCGCCTCGAGGAGCAGCCTGGCCAGCTCGGGATGGCCGCTGTAGAGGGCGCGCAGCAGAGGCGCGTAGCCGCTGATGTCGCGCGCGTCGAGCGGCGCGCCGGCCTCGACCAGCATGCGGGCGATCTCCAGCCTTCCCTTGGCCGCCGCCGCGTGCAGGGGCGTGACCAGGTACTTGTCCGTCACCGCGAGATCGCTCTTGTGGTGGATGTGGGCTCTGACCTGGCCGCGATCGTCCTTCTCCACCGCCTCCAGCAGCGGTGCGCTGGGTGGTGGCAGGGGCTCCTCGCAGGCCAGCAGGAGGATGACGCAGGTATGCAGGCAGCTCGCCGCTCGCATGTGGACCTCCGAGCCGGATTCTAGCAGGCTGCAGCCCAAAGGCGAAGCGCGCTTGGATCTTCGAGCTGGCCCGCAGTGGTCCAACAGCAGATTTTGCTCGGAAATTCCTGCCGTGGGTGGTAGGGAATAGGCTGTCGTCCACCACGGGGAAGGCTCGATGGAAGCAAACTGCTTCGTGTGGGATATCGATCCGGTCCTGCTGCCGATCCACGGGCCGATCATGATCCGCTGGTACGGCATCTGCTTCATGCTGGTGTTCCTGGTGGGCTGGTGGCTGCTTCGCTGGCAGTTCGGCCGGGCCGGCCGCGACGTGAAGCACGCGGCCGACTTCATCTACTGGGCCATGGGCGGCGTGGTGCTGGGCGCCTGGTTCGGCCACCGTTTCTTCTACGAGTTCGACCGGATCCTGAGCGAGCCGCTCTACTTGATCGACGTATCGGGTGGGCTGACCGGGCTGTCGTCGCACGGCGCCACCATCGGACTGTGCGTCGTGCTGGTGCTCTTCGCCCGCAAGCACTCGATGCGGATCGGGGAGATGTTCGACCGCTTCTCGTTCTGCGCCGCCGCCGGCGCCACCCTGGTCCGGGTGGGCAACTTCTTCAACTCCGAGATCCTGGGACGGCCTTCGGACGTGCCCTGGGCGGTCTGCTTTCCCAGGGTCGACAAGGTCCTCGTCCCCCGTCACCCCTCCCAGCTCTACGAGGTGGCGATCGGGCTGGCCGTGATGGGCGCTCTCCTGCTGGTCGATCGCCTGGCCGGCCGCGAGCGGCGGCCCGTGTGGCTGCTGGGCGGGACCTTCTTCGTGAGCTACTTCCTGCTGCGCTTCTTCGTCGAGTTCTACAAGGCGCACCAGGCATTGCCTGCGAGCTCGGCCTTGACCATGGGGCAGTACCTGAGCATCCCGTTCTTCCTGCTCGGGGTGGGGTTGGTGATCTGGTCTCTGAAGTACGGCCAGCGGACCGACGAGGCGACGGCCGACTCGCTGAAGCGCGCGCAGGACCGGAAGGACAAGAAGGGCAAGAAGGGCAAGAAATAGCGACAAGCGCTTCGGATCGGAGGTGAGCTTTGGACTACCAAGCCGTCGAGGGCCGGCTGCGCTGGCTCGGGGGCCGATGGTTCTGGATCGGCGTGGCAGCGCTGGGCCTGATTCTCACCGCGGGGATTGTCCTGGAGTCGGTGCGGGTGAGCGGCCGGAGGGCCGATCCCCAGGAGGCCTTCCTCTTCACCCAGGCAGAGCTCCAGCCCGGGGTGCCGTCTCCGGTCCGGATCTTCGTGCGGGATGGGCTCTCGGCTCTTCCCGTGGCCGGCGCCCGGATCGAGCTCGAGCTCGTGGACGAGGGTGGGCAGGCCGCTTGGCGGGGCGAGGCGCGCACGGACGCCGGCGGGCTGGCTGCGGTGGCCCCGCTGCCTCCCGCCGACAGCCCGGCCGGCACCTTCCAGCTCAAGGCCCGGGTCGAGTCGGACAAGGGCCGCAGCGAGCTCGCCCAGGCGATCGAGATCCAGCGCGGCGTGCGCTTGATGATCTCGACCGACAAGCCCCTCTACCAGCCTGGCCAGGTCATCCACATGCGCGTGTTGGCGTTGAACGCCATCGACCTGCGACCGGCCCGGGGCCAGGCGCTCGAGCTGGAAGTCGCCGATCCCAAGGGCAACAAGGTCCTTCGCAAGCGGCTCACGAGCTCGGACTACGGCATCGCCGCGGCCGACTTCCGACTGGCCGAGCTGGTCAATCTGGGCGAGTACCGCATCACCGCCGAGCTGGGGGACGACAGCGCGGAGCGCGCGGTGCGGGTGGACCGCTATCGGCTGCCGCGCTTCAAGGTCGAGGTCGAGACCGAGCGGCCGGCCTATCTCCCCGGAGAGCGGGTCAAGGGCAGCGTGCTCGCGCGCTACACCTTCGGCAAACCGGTCGCGGGTGCGCAGATCGAGGTGAGCGCTTCGGACTTCATCGAGAAGCTCGAGCCCTTTGCGCGCATCGAGGGGCGCACGGATGAGCAGGGGCGGTTCGGATTCGAGCTGCCGCTCAAGAAGCACTTCGCGGGCAGCGCGAGCAAGCAGGGCGATGCCGCGGTCCAGCTGGTGGCCCGGGTGGTCGATCTCGCCGGCCACGAGCAGAAGGGCGCCCTGGAGCTGACGGTCAGCGCCCAGCCGATCCGCGTCCAGGTCTTTCCGGAGAGCGGCAAGCTGGTCCGCAACGTCGAGAACCGGATCTACCTGCTGGCCACCTACCCCGACGGCCGCCCGGCGGCCTGCAAGCTCACGGTGACGCCGCCCGGCTGGAGCGTCCAGGCCTCCGAGACCGGTCTGGCCGAGATCGCGTTGAAACCGGTGACCAACGGCCTTCCGGTCGAGGTGGTGGCCGAAGACGTGCGAGGGGCGAGGGCGGTCTACAAGACCGTGCTGGACGTGGATCGCCACTGCGAGACCTTCCTGCTCCGGACCGACAAGGCGATCCTGCGCTCCGGCGAGACGCTCGAGCTCAGCGTGCTTTCCCCCTGGCGCAGTGGCCAGGTCTTCATCGACGTGATCAAGCAGCGCCGCTGCGTGCTCAGCGACGTGCTGGAGGTGGTGGACGGCCAGGCCCGCAAGCAGCTCTCCATCCCGCCCGACCTCTTCGGCACCCTCGAGATCCACGCCTGGCGGATCATGTCCGACGGCCAGCTGGTCGCCAACACGAAGGTCGTTCAAGTCTCCCCGGCGGACGACCTGTCCATCCAGGCGGTCCTGGACAAGCAGGTCTACAAGCCGGGTGAGACGGCGGTGCTCGATCTGGCCGTGAGCGGAAAAGACGGCCAGCCCGTGCAGGCCGCGCTGGGTCTGGCCGGCGTGGACGAGGCCGTCTTCGCGCTGCAGGAGGCGCGGCCGGGCCTGGAGCGGGTCTACTTCCTGATGCAGCAGGAGCTGCTCGAGCCGCGCTACGAGCTCTGCGCCCACGTGCCGCTGCGCTTCGACCAGGCCGCCTCTCCCCCGGCCGCCATCGACGCGGGCGTCCAGAAGGCGGGTCAGGTGCTGTTCTCCGCGGTCGAGGCCCCCAGCGTCCCCGCGCGCGCCGCGAGCCGCAGCTTCGACGAGAAGAACGCGCGCTTCCGCCAGGAGGAGGAGGCATACTACGACGCGCTCGTGAGCTGGCTGGGCATCCTGCCCATGTCGCTGTGTCTGCTGCTCTGCCTGCCGATCGCCCTGTACGCGTTCTGGCGCCTGCTGCGACCCCGCTACGTCGAGGAGTTCGAGGGCGCCGATCTGGACGACTTCCGGCGCTTCTCCAGGCGGATCTCGCTCTGGTGGGTCCTGGGCCTGTACGTGCCGGCCGCCGGCGGCCTGCTGGCCGCCTTTCTGGCCCAGCTGCTGCTCTCCCGGCGCCATCGAGAGATCGCCACGCTGGTCGTGATCGCTGGGCTCGTGCTGTGGATTGCGGTCGAGCTGTTCGTGTGGACCTGGCGCTTCCGTCGCAACCCGGCCTCCGGGGCCGTGCCGGCGCTCCGCAAGGCCCTGACCGCCATGCCGGCGGCCTACCTGCTGGGCATGGTCGGATTCGCGGGGCTGGTCGTGGCCGACGAGGCGAACGGCCTGCCGGCCGAGGACCTCGTGCTGGCGGTGCTGGGGATCTCGGGTGCGGTGTTCTTGCTGCTCGGTCTGGGATGGATCTCGGTGGCCACGCGCGGCGCGCTGGCGGCGCTGAGCGCGGGCCGCTGGCTTTGGTGCTTCTTCGGCCGCTCGATCCTGGCCGGGATACCCTTGCTGCTCCTGTTCATGGGGCTGGTCTTGACGGCCGGCGGCATGGCTGCGTCCGGGGCGAAGGCCCTGGCCGGAATGGAGATGGGCGATGGCCTCGTCAAATCCACCGAGGCCGCCCCGGCGCCCGGTGGCGTCGCCGATGGCTTGAAGGCACCCCAGCGGGTGCGCAGGCACTTCCCCGAGACCCTGCTGTGGAAGCCGGAGCTCATCACCGATGCGGCCGGCAAGGCCCGGCTGGAGATCCCGCTGGCCGACTCGATCACCACCTGGCGTCTGGCGGCCAGCGCGGTCTCGGCCGCCGGGCGGCTGGGCGCCGGCACCTGGGGCATGCGGGTCTTCCAGGACTTCTTCGTGGACATCGACTTCCCGGTCGCGCTCACCCGTCACGACCGGGTCAGCCTGCCGGTGGCGGTCTTCAACTACCTGGATCGGCCCCAGACGGTCCGGCTGGAGCTGCAGCGCGATGGCTGGTTCCGGCTCCTGGGCCCCGCCGCCCAGACGCTCCAGCTCGCGCCGGGCGAGATCTCGGCGCTGCGCTTCTCGATCGAGGCGCTCAAGGTGGGCCGGCACAGCCTGACGGTCAAGGCCTTCGGCTCGGAGATGGCCGACGCCGTGGAGCGCAGCGTCGAGGTGGAGCCGGACGGCGAGACGATGGAGCTGAGCTGGAGCGGGCGGCTCGAGGGGGCGGTGGCCCAGGACTTCGAGGTGCCGGCGGGAGCGATCGAGGGCGCGTCGCGCATGCTGGTGCGCCTGTACCCGGGGATGTTCAGCCAGGTGGTCGGCGGGATCGACTCGCTGATCCGCCTGCCGGGCGGGTGATTCGAGCAGAGCTCCTCGATATCGTATCCCAATGTGCTGGCGCTGCGATATCTGAGGGAAACGGGGCAGGTTGTCCCGGAAGTCCAGATGAAGGCCCAGGAGTACGTCCAGCTCGGCTACCAGAAGCTCGTGACCTTCGAGAGCCCGACCGGCGGCTTCAACTGGTGGGGCAATTCCGAGCCCGGCAACAAGCTGCTGACCGGCTTCGGGATCCAGCAACTCGAGGACATGGCCGGCGTGTGCGAGGTGGACCGCGCAATCGTCGATCGTGCGCGACGCTGGTTGGCCGAGTCCCAGCGAGCTGACGGCTCCTGGGAACCGACCGAGCACCTGCACGGCTACAACCGCGAGTTGGGCGCCGGGGCGCTGCGTGCGACCGCTTACGTTCTGTGGTCGCTCTTGCAGGCGGGCGACAGCGGGCCGCACATCCAGCGGGCGGTCGACTACCTGGCGGCCCACCAGGCCGAGGCGGAGAAGGACCCATACAGCCTGGCCCTGGTCGCCAACGCGCTCGTGCTTGCCGACAAGGGCTCACCGCTCTCGCGGGCGGTCCTGCGCAAGCTGCACGCCGCGCGCACGGAGCAGCAGAAGGACGGCAAGACGTCCGTCTTCTGGCAGTGTCCGGGCCGGACCGCCATGTACGCCCGCGGGCAGAGCGCCTCGGTGGAGACCACCGCGCTGGCGGTGCTGGCCCTGATGGCCTCGGGCGAGTTCGGCCAGAGCGTCAACCAGGCCCTGAGCTGGCTGGTGGCGGCCAAGGGGCCGCAGGGCGACTGGGGCTCGACCCAGGCCACCATCCTGACCTTCAAGGCGCTGCTGCAGGCGGCTTCGGGCGGGGTGGGCGAAGACGCGGACATGTCGGTCGCGGTCCGGCTGGACGGCAAGGAGGTGGCCCGGGAGGTCTTCAACCCGGACAACTCGGACGTGATGCGCCTGATCGACCTGGGCGTGGTGGCGAGCGGCAAGCACCGGGTGGAGATCGCGCCCGCGGGCAAGGCCAACGTGATGTACCAGATCGTCGGGCGCTGCTCGGTGCCGTGGCGCAGGCCGGAGCCGAGCGCCGAGCCGCTGGCCATCGAGCTGCGCTACGACCGCAGCCGGCTGGCGGTCGACGACGTGCTGAGCGCGGACGTGGAGGTCGTCTACCGGCCCGCCAAACCGACCTTCATGGTGATCGTCGAGCTGGGCATCCCGCCGGGCTTCGAGCTCATCCCGGACCTGATCGAAGGGCTGGTCGAGTCGGGGACCATCAAGCGCTACACCGCAGCCGGCCAGATGCTGACCCTCTACGTGGGTGAGATGAGCCAGGAGCGCAAGCTGGCTTTCCGCTACCAGATGCGGGCCAAGTATCCCGTCAAGGTGCAGAGCCCGCGCTCGCTGGCCTACGAGTACTACACCCCCGACTCGCGGGCCGTGCAGATGCCCCAGCCGCTCGAGGTCGTGGCCCGCTAGCAACAGCCCGTTGCAAGACAGAGCAAAGAACCTGCATTGTTTCAACTTGGCGATTGTGTCCCAACCGACAGATCGTGGCAATTCAGATCAAAGACCCGGAAGGGATGCCTCGGAGCCCCAACGGGGCGCGATAGAATTTCGGCCTGCACTTCTATTTCGCCCCGTTGGGGCTTCGTCTCGCTCTTCACGCCCATTTCCCAGGGCTTCGCCCTGGGCTATACTATTGCGCCCCTATGGGGCTTTCGTTCACGGGTGCCCGAGTTCTACAATAGGCTGTAGGTATGCTCGCGATCGATCCCGGCTGCAGACTCCTCGCCTTGTGCGCGTGCGCGGTCTCGCTGCTCGCCTGTGCAGACGGAAAAGAGACCGGTACCTGGTGCGGCGGCGAGGGGGATGCGGCGGCGTGGGTCGATCCCTTCATCGGCACGCTCGGCTCGGGCAATGCCGTGCCCGGCGCTCTCGTGCCCCACGGCATGGTCAAGCTGAGCCCGGACAGCGTGGTCGAGCCTTTCAGCGTGGATGCCTACGAGTACGAGAGCGAGCGGATCGAGGGCTTCAGCCACACCCACCTGCAGGGACCGGGAGGCGGCGCCAACGGCTACAGCCACATCCTCTTCATGCCCACGACCGGCGCGCTGCGCACGACCGTGGCCGATTACGCCTCGCGCTTCAGGCACGGCGCCGAGACGGCCTCGCCCGGATACTACGCCGTCAGCCTGAGCGACCACGCCGTGTGCGCCGAGCTGACGGCCACGGCGCACGCGGGCTATCACCGGTATACCTTTCCCTCCTCCGGCCAGGCGCGGGTGCTCGTCGATCTGGGCCACTCCCGCGGAGAGAGCCGCGGAGGTCGGCTGGTCATCCTGCCGGAGCAGGCGGCTGTTCGCGGCTGCGGGACCTACTCGGTCCACCCCTTGCTGGACCTGGTGCTGAGCCGCGAGGGCCGGACGACCGCCCGCAGTACGGTCTGCTTCCACGCGGTCTTCGATCCGCCTTTCGAGTCGTACGGCGCCTGGGACGCGGGCGGGACGCGGCCGGGCGCGGACCGGGCAGACGGCGCGGGGATCGGTGCCTGGGTGGAGTTCGCAGCCACGGACTCGAGCAGGCGAGTCGAGATCAAGGTGGGAATCTCGCTCATCGACGAGGATCAGGCGCAGCGGAATCTGGAAGAGGAGATCGGTCAACAGGGCTTCGCTCAGGTGCGCGCGGCCGCGCGAGAGGCGTGGAACTGCTTGCTCGGCCGCGTGCGCATCCGCGGGGGCACGCAGGCCGAGCGCCGCTCGTTCTATACCGGGCTGTATCACAGTCTCTTCCAGCCGGCCGACTACACCGAGGCGGGCGGGGCTTTCTTCTGCGGTGCCGACGGTCAGGGGCAGGTCTTCTGGTGGAGCGACAAGCGCTACTACACGGACGACTGGTGCATCTGGGACACCTTTCGGACCGCCCATCCGCTGGCCACGCTGGTCGTGCCCGAGCGGGTCGATGACGTGCTGGCTTCCTACCTGCACTGGTACGAGCAGGGAGGCTGGCTGCCCAAGTGTCCGTGGCATGCGACCGGCTACAGCAGGGTGATGATCGGCAACCACGCCTTGGCGGTGATCGCCGATGCGGTCACCAAGGGCTTCGAGGGCCTCGACCCGGAGCGGGCCTGGGAGGCGGTGCTCCACAGCGCCATGGCGGACAACCCGGAGGACGCGCCGGATCCGCTGTGCGGCTTTCTCAACCTGGGCACCCCGCCCGAGTACGTGGCGCGGGGCTATGTCTCCAGCGACTGCGACGAGCGCCAGGGGGCCTCGATGACCCTGGAGTACGCATACGACGACTGGTGCGCAGCCCGGATTGCAGAGCGGATCGGCAAACCCGCCTGGTCGGCCTACTTCGACTCCCGGAGCCGCTTCTATCGCATGCAGTACAATCCCCGGACGGGCTTCATGCAGGGAAGGCGGCGGGACGGGAGCTGGACCGAGCCGTTCGACCCGGCTTCCGAGGAGGACGCCAACGACTTCTGCGAGTCCTCGGCCTGGGTCTATACCTGGTCCGTCCCCCACGACCCGCAAGGGCTCATCGAGCTGCTCGGCGGGCGCGAGGCCTTCGTGGACAAGCTCGACGCGTTCTTCGACCTGGGCCACCACGACGTATCCAACGAGCCCTCGTTCCACGTGCCTTTCCTCTACAATTGCGCCGGCCGGGCTGCCAAGACCCAGCAGCGGGTGCACGACTTGCTCGACAGCGAGTTCTCCGATGCGCCCGACGGGCTGCCCGGCAATGACGACGCCGGGGCCACGAGCGCCTGGTACGTCTTTGCCGCCATGGGCCTGTATCCGCTCGCCCCCGGGGACGGTCGCTACGAGATCTCCAGCCCGCTCTTCGACGAGATCGAGATCCGGCTGCACCCGGACTTCCACCCCGGCGAGCGCTTCGTCATTCGCTGCGAGCGCAGCGCGCCGGAGGCGATCTACATCCAGTCTGCGCGGCTCGACGGCGAGCCGCTGGAGCGAAGCTGGATCGCGCACGCGGAGATCATCGGCGGTGGTGAGCTCGAGCTCGAGCTCGGGACCGAGCCGTCAAGCTGGCCGGAGTGAGGCCTCAGATGCAGTCGTAGTAGCCCTTGGATGAGCTGTAGCCGCAGGAAGCGCCGCCGGCCTGGCAGTTGATCGACTTGACCTGATCGTCCTCGCACCAGATGACCGAGCCGTTCTCGCAGCGGCCGTCCCAGGTCTCGCCGTTGCACGGATCGACCGGCTCGGGCATGCGGCAGGCGTAGTAGCCCTTTTCCGAGTCGAAGCTGCAGACCTTGCCCTCGGCGTCGCAGTCCTCTCGGTAGACCTGCTCGTTCTCGCACCACACGACCGTGTCGCCGTCGCAGCGGCCCTCCCAGGTCTCGCCCTGGCAGGGATCGGCGGGCTCCTGGGGCGGCTCGCCGCAGCCGTAGTACTGGTGGCCGAAGTCGTAGGTGCAGACCTTGCCGTCGGCCGCGCAGTCCTGGCGGTAGACCTGCTCGTTCTCGCACCACACGACCGT
>JAFGRB010000307.1 GCA_016935365.1 Deltaproteobacteria bacterium | reverse complement strand
GGCGCGGAGTGCCTCGACAGGCGCATCCAGACGAGGCAATCAGCGCGAACCCGCTACATTACGGGAAATCGAGAGGCGCCAAAAAGATCATGCGCCCTGAAAGGGCGCGGCAAACTCGGAGCTTTTTGTCCGAGACGCAGAGATGGCTGCGCCCCTTCAGGGCGCGACAATATTCATGCCCTCTTGAACCTGGGGCTGAAGCCCCAGGCTTTATCCCCCCGCTGCTTCGCAGCGGAGAAGAAGATGTGTACAAGGCTCAGGGCTGAAGCCCCAGGCCTTATCCCCCGCTTCGCAGTGGAGGACGGCGATGGAGAAGACCCGCATTCCGCAGTCTCGCGGAAGACCGAGAGCGCGAAAACGACCCACTGCGTTGCACTCGGCGCTCTGTTTGGGTAGACTCCGCCCGTGACCGCCCCTGGAGGCCGCCGTGTGGATCCGAGAGCCAGGCCCCGTGACCGAGCACGTGGAGATGATCGGCAACATGGCCTTCCCCTGCTACGTGATCCACGGCCGGAAAGTCGCCCTGGTCGACGCGGGCGTGACCGCCATCGCGCCGCTGCTCGAGGAGCGCTTCGGGCCTGGCCATATCGAGCTCGACACCGTCCTGCTGACCCACTCCCACTACGATCACGTCGGCGGGCTGGGCGTGCTGCGCCGCCTGCACCCGGCGCTCGAGGTCGTGGCCTCGCCGAGTGCGCGCCAGGCCCTCTCCCGCGAGAAGGTCTACCGCTTCATCCTCGACATGAACCGCCGGGACGAGAAGACGTACGGCTTCGCGCACGCCTTCGGCGGCCGGGTGGTCCCCCTCGACGCCTCGGACCTGCGGGTCGATCGCGTGCTCGAGGACGGCGAGAGCCTGGACCTGGGAGACGGCGTGCGGGTCACGGGCTACGCCTCCCCCGGGCACACGCGCTGCTCGATGGTCTTCCTCGTCGAGCCCGACCGCCTGCTCGTCGGCGGCGAGTCGCTGGGCGGCTACGTGTCGCCTGACGAGATCCAGGCCCAGTCGGCCTCCTCCTTCCGCGACTACCTGGATTCGCTCCGGCGCATCGGCGAGCTGGACTTCGACGCCATCGCCCTGCCCCATCACGGCGTGCTCACGGGCGAGGACGTCGAGAGCTACATCGCGGTCGCGATCCGCACGGCCGAGTCGTTCCGCGACGAGGTGATCGCGCGCATCGACGCCGGGGCGAGCCAGGAGAAAGTGGCGGCCGACCTGGCCCGAAAGCTCCGGCACGGCCTGAGCGAGCTGCAGCCCATGCGGGCCTTCCAGATCAACCTGGCGGCCATGATCCGCGTGCTGCTCAAGGAACGCGAGCAGGACGGGGAACCCCGACCGAGATGAAGATCCGCGGCCTGCGCATCGAGCCCGCCGTGTTCGCAGCCCCCATGGCGGGCATCACGGACTCCCCGTTCCGCCGCACCCTGCGCCGCCTGGGCTGCCCGGCGGTGTTCACCGAGATGCTCTCGGCCGAGGGCCTCACGCGCGGCAACCGGCGCAGCCTGGACATGCTGCGACACGACGCCGAGGAGCACCCCATCTTCGCGCAGCTCTTCGGAGCCCGGCCCGAGGCCCTGGCCGAGTCCGCCCGCCTGTGCGCCGAGGCCGGCTTCGACGGCCTCGACGTGAACATGGGCTGCCCGGTGCCCAAGGTCGTGCGCAGCGGCGCGGGCGCGGCGCTCATGCGGGAGCCGCTGCGCGCCGAGGCCGTCGTGCGCGCCGTGCGCGCGGCGGTCGAGCTGCCGCTGGGCGTCAAGCTGCGCGCGGGCTGGAGCGCGGGCGAGCGCAACGCCGTCGAGCTCGCCGAGCGCCTGGCCGGCGCGGGCGCGGATCTCGTCTGCCTCCACCCCCGCACCCGCAGCCAGCTCTACTCGGGGCGAGCCGACTGGTCGCTCATCGGCCGCTGCGCTCGGGCCGTGGACGTCCCGGTCATCGGGAACGGCGATCTCTTCGAGCCGGCCGACGCGGCGCGCATGCGGGACAGCACGGGCTGCGCGGGGGTCATGGTGGGCCGGGGGCTGCTGGGCAACCCCTGGCTGGCCGCGGCCATGGCCGACCCCGACCTCGACTACCCCCCGAGCTGCGCGGAGCGCCTGCGCGTCTTTTGCACCCACCTCGACGACATGATAGCCTTTCTGGGCTCCGAGGCCCCAGCGGTCTTGCGCATGCGCAAGCACCTCGCCTGGTACGGCCAGGGGCTGGCCGGCATCGCGGAGCTGCGGCGCCGCCTGCATACGTTCGAGACGGCCGCCGACATGAAGAGCGCCATGCAGAGCCTCACCCGCAGCAAGGAGACAGCCAGACCATGATGGACCTTTTGCGAGGTCATGGACCATGATCCTGGACCGCCTGAGAAGGGCGCTCTGGCCCGCCGTGATGCGCGTGCTGGGAGCCCCGCCCGAGCTCACCGAGGCGCGAGCGCAGACGGCACGCCTGCGCGCCGAGCTCGACCGCGAGCGAGCGGACCGGAGTGCGGAGCGCGACAAGCTCGACGCCGAGCTGCAGCGGGCTCGAGACGAGCGCCTGAGCTGGCAGGGCCGGGAGGCCACCTGCCGCAAGGCGCTCCAGGACAGCCAGGAGCGGGCCAAGGACCTGCTCGAGCAGGTCGTCCGCCTGACCCACCAGCAGCGCGAGGCCAAGAAGTCGCTGCTCGACGAGAAGTTCAAGACCTCCACCACCCCGCTGGAGCGCAATCGCTTCGAGATGGAGCTGACCCAGGCCCGGGGCGATGCCCGCCGGGCCGAGCAGCGCGCCAAGGAGGCCGAGAGCCAGATGGCCGCGTTCCAGAAAGAAAACGCCTCGCTGCGAAAGGAGGCCGGGCGCACCAAGGCGCTCGAGACCGATCTCTCCTGGGCGCGCCAGCAATCGACAGCCCACCTCCAGGCCCTGAGCGCGGCGGTGGCCCGGATCCGAGCCCTGGAGTCCCGCAGACTGAAGGCCTGGGTCCGGCCCGCCATCCGCAAGGCATCCCCGAACGTCCGGGCCGCCATCCAGGCGCTGGCCAACTGAGACCGCGGTGTCGAGAATGCGCAGACAGCGAGGCCCGTCCGCCGCTCGCCTGGCAGCCGCGAGCTTCTTGCTGTCCGCGTGCGCGGGCTGCTGTCCCGCCCCGACAGCCGCCCCGGCGCTCCGCCGCGCCCTGCCCCCGCAGCGCTTCCGGTCTCCGGCAGCCGCGGAGCAGAAGACCGGCGAGCGCGCGCTCCGCATCCTGTCCGCCGCGCCGGAGCTCAAGGCGTTTTTGGCATCCAGGCTCTCCCGCCCGTCCTCCAGCGGCCTGGCCGCGGCCGTGGTCTGCGGCGGGGAGCGGATCTGGTCGCTCGGCCTCGGCGTCCGCGATGCGGGGACGCAGGAGCCGATCACGCCCGAGACGGTCTTCCGGATCGGCTCGATCACCAAGACCTTCACCGGCATGGCCCTGCTGCAGCTCCGCGACGCCGGCGCGCTCGACCTCGACGATCCGGTCGCGCGCTGGGTCCCGGAGATCGGCCGCGCGATCTACCCCACGGCGGACAGCCCGCGGATCTCCCTGCGCCACCTGGTCACCCACAGCTCGGGCCTGCCGCGGGTGGGCAGGCTCGAGTACACCGATCCCGACCGCGCCGTCACCGAGCAGCAGCTGCTCGACTCCCTGGCCGAGCTCGAGCTCGTCTTCGTGCCCGGCACCCGGACGGAGTACTCCAACCTGGCCATGGCGCTGGCCGGCCTGGTGGTCGGCCGGGCATCCGGCATGCCGTACCGCGACTACGTCTCGGAGCGCATCCTCCGTCCCCTGGGCATGGACGCCAGCGTCTGGGATCGCGAGGCCACCGCGCCCGAGCGCCTGGCCACCGGCTACCGGAAGCAGGGCGACGCGCTCGTCCCGGCCGGGCACTGGCGGCTCGGCGCGGCCGAGGCCATGGGCGGGCTGTACTCGACCCTGGCCGACATGAGCCGCTACGCGGCCTTCCAGCTCTCCGCCTGGCCGCCGAGCGACAGGCCGGACCTCGGGCCGCTTCGCCGGAGCTCCATACGCGAGTCCCACCTGGTCGCGGGCTTCGGACAGCCGGGCGGCGAGAGCTTCGGC
Organism: Deltaproteobacteria bacterium; assembly: GCA_016935365.1. GTDB lineage: Bacteria > Myxococcota > B64-G9 > B64-G9 > B64-G9 > JAFGRB01. The sequence continues at coordinate 56,633 of JAFGRB010000307.1, read as the reverse complement.
GTCAACTGGGCGCCGAGCCTGGTGCGGCATCCGCAGCTCGGCCTGGTGGTCTCCCACACCGGGGCCACCCTGCAGTACAGCGCTGCGGTCTGGATGCTGCCCGAGCGGGACCTGGGCGTGGTGCTGCTCGCGAACACCGGCGACTACGAGGCGCTCTCGGCCATGGCCGCCGGCATGCTGGCGATCATCCTGTCGCACGACCCCGAGCCCGCGCCGCGCCTCAGCGCCCCCCTGGCCAGAGCGCTCGAGCGCTCCCTGGCGCTGCTCGCCGAGCCGAGCCGCGAGGGCATCGAGGCGCTCTTCTCGAGCGGCTTCCTCGAGGCCATCCCGGCCGAGCAGATGCTCGCCTTCCTCGCAAGGACCGGCGAGCTTCTGGGCCGCTGCGACGAGGCCACGGCCCTGCGCGCGCCGGGCGAGCACTCGGCGGTGGTGCGCCTCGGCTGCGCCAAGGGCAGCGCCGAGCTCACCCTGCACGTCGAGCCCGTCGCGCCCTTCGCGATCACCGGCTTCGCCATCCGCCCCCTGCGGGCCGATTGACCGGATCCATACGTAATCGGCTTACGAACGGCGTAAGCAAGCCCCTCCGAGGCGCGACCTCCGTCCCTCCCAAGTGCCCGGATATCCATATCCTGGGCGCCAGACCGCACTTGGCGCGTCTCTTGCTACACCCGTGCTCCTCGATCCCATGAGCCCCGAGAAGGATAAGGAGATCCTCTTGCCCGACGAGGGACTGCACGAGGCCGTGATGCGCTTCAAGCGGCGGATCATCCTGCAGGAGCTACGGGCCTGCGGCTGGAAGAAGAAGGAGGCGGCCCAGCGCCTCAAGCTCAGCCCGAGATCGATGAGCTACTACATCTCCCGGCTCGACCTGGAGCGCTGCCGGGACCAGCAGACGGCCGGCTGCGATGAGGATCCAGCCCGAGAGGAAGAGGAACGATGGCGATGAGGCATGCCGCGTGCTCTATCATGCTGGTGCTGGCGTGTACGCTCTCCTGGTCGACCGCCCTCGCCCAGGAGGAGAGCCGGGAAGACGAGACCGGCGATGCCGGCGAGACCGGCGAGCAGGTCTACGAGACCGAGGACGTGGTCGTCACCGGCACCCGCACCAAGAAGCTCCTCAAGGACGCCCCGATCAAGACCGAGCTCATCCGGGCCGACGAGATCGAGGCCAAGGGCGCGGTCAACCTGCTCGACGCGATCGAGTTCCGGCCCGGCATCCGGATCGACAACGTCTGCTCGGTCTGCAACACCACCGGGGTGAAGATCTCCGGGCTGCCGTCGCGCTACACCCTCATGCTGATCGACGGCATGCCCATGTACTCCTCCCTGGGCACGACCTACGGCCTGCTCAGCCTGCCGGCGTCGGAGATCGAGCGGATCGAGATCGTCAAGGGCGCCAACTCCATCCTCTACGGCACTGACGCCATCGGCGGCGTGATCAACGTGATCACCCGCAAGCCCGGCAAGGACGCCGAGAGCCAGCTCTCCGTGGAAGGCGGCATGTTCCTGTGGAAGAGAGCCATGGGGTACACGTCGTTCCGGAAGGGCGACTTCGGCCTGACCCTGACCGGCACCTTCGCCACGCAGGCGAGCGTGGACCGGGACGGCGACCAGGTCAGCGAGATGACCGGCTACGACCAGGGCAGCTTCGCCGGCACGGCCTACTGGGACATCGCGGACGACATCAATCTGACGCTCCGGGTTGCCAGCGTGCTGGAGAAGCGCCAGGGCGGGGGCCTGGGCAGCTTCCTGGAGGTGCTGGACGACCAGCGGCGGTCCTTCTCCGAGAGCATCCTCACGCGGCGCTTCGAGGGCGGCGGCCGGCTCGACTACCAGATCCTGGACTGGCTGAGATCCGAGACGATCCTGTCCTCGACCTACCACTACCAGGACTCCGACTACGAGGGCGAGGTCTACGAGGCCGACCAGCTCATGCTCTACGCCCAGGAGGCCGTGTTCCTCTCGCTGGCCGACTGCTATCATCTGGTGGGCGGCCTGTCCTACCGCCTCGAGAAGCTCGACGAGAACCTGGCCGAGGCGGACTACGTCTACCACATGCCCGGCGTCTTCGTGCAGGGCGACTGGGAGATCATCGAGGATCTCGAGTTCGTCCACGGCGCGCGCTTCGACTACCACGACCACTTCGGCGCCGTGTTCACGCCGCGCGGCGCCTTCAAGTACGCCCTGACCGACGAGCTGACTTTGCGGGCCGTCGCGGGCACCGGCTTCAGGGCGCCGACCACCTTCTACGAGTATGCCCACGGCGTGGCGCCCGAGGGCTACCGGCTGCTCAACGACACGCACTCGCCGGAGAGCTCGATCAACGCCAACCTGTCGGCGACGCTGGACCTCGGCCGCAAGCTCAACGCCGCCCTCGAGTGCTCCTGGAACCGGGTCCGCGATCCGATCACCGTGGAGACCACCGAGCAGGGCTACATCCGGGTGTTCAACGCCGACGGCGAGCTGGACGTCGTCTCGGTCGAGGCGCAGGTCCAGAGCCAGCCGCTCGAGTGGCTGATGGCCCGGACCGGCTACGGCTACTACCACTACTTCGACGAGGCCGGCGCCCTGGTCTCCGCGCCCCCGAGCCACCAGATCAACCTGGGGGTCGACCTGAGCTTCGACTTCGGGCTCAAGGTCTCGCTGGCCGCCGACGTCTTCGCCCCCATGGACCTGCGGAAGGTCTACGGGCTCGGCTACAACATCGGCGTCGCCGATCCGAGCCTGGCGGACTGGCTGGATCCGGCCAACGCCGACCTCGGAAGCCCGAAGAGAGAGCGCTCGCCCTGGTACGCGCTCATCAACCTGCGGGTGGAGCAGCGGGTCTACAAGTGGTTCTCGGTCTACGCCGGCGTGGACAACCTGCTGGACTACCACCAGTCGGACATCGAGAGCCCGCTGTTCTTCCCCGCGGACGCCGACGGCAATCCCACGGACGCCGACGTGGTCTACATCTGGGGCCCGCTGCGCGGCCTGTTCTTCTATGCCGGGCTGAAGATGGAGGTCTGAGCCATGGACCGGCTCTTCGCGGCTGTCGTGACGGCGGGCGTGTGCATCGGGCTCTGCGGCCAGGCTCTCGCGGGATCCGCAGACTACGGCAAGAAGCTCGCGAAGCTCCGCGCCGAGGTGGACGAGCTGGAGTCGCGGCTCGACCGGATCCGCTCGGCGGCCCGCGCCGAGAGGCTCTCGCTCGAGACGCAGAAAGGCGATCTCGAGGTCCTGCTCCGCAAGGAGCAGGTCCGGGCCGAGACCCTGAGGCGGATGCGGGCGAAGCAGCTCGCCGAGCGCCGCAAGGCCGAGTCGTGGTCGGCGCGGCTCGTCGAGCCGGCCCGGGAGTCGGCCGGGCGGCTCCGCGAGCTCGTGCTCCGCTCCCTGCCGTTCAAGCGCCAGGAGCGCCTGGACGCCGTGGACGAGATCCTCGCCGGCCTGGAGGGCCCCCGGGCGGATCCCGCGCTGGCGCTCTCCCGCCTGTGGCAGCTCCTGGAGGACGAGCTGAAGCTGACCGCGGAGAGCGGCCTGCACCGCCAGGTCATCCAGCTCGAGGGCGAGCGATCGCTGGTGGAGGTCGCCCGGCTCGGCATGGGCGTGCTCTACTTCCGGACCGAGGACGATAGGCTCGGCTGGGCGGTGCCTGGAAGCGGCGGCCGGTACGCCTTCGAGGTCCTGCGCGATGAGAAGCGGCGCGAGGCCCTGGAGGCCCTCTTCGAGGCGCTTCGCAAGCAGATCCGAAGCGGCTACTTCGAGCTGCCGCTGCCCGAGCTGCGCGTGGAGGTCTCCGCCGATGCGAGCTAGGGCGACGAGGGCCGCAGCGGAGCAACCTGCCGGTTGTGAGCATCGGCACGATGGAGCCGACGCAGTCCAGACGGGCCGAGGCGCGATGCCCCCAAGATGCCCTGAACGGTTTCGGGCTTGCATGCTCCTCCTCGCGGCCCTGCTCGCACCCGCCTCCCGGGCGCTGGCCGAGTCGGAGCTGGAGAAGGCGTACCAGCAGGAGATCCAGCTCCTGGAGACCGAGCGGGGCCAGCTCCGCGCCCGCGTCGAGCAGCTGGAGGCGAAGTCCCGGCAGGAGGCCGCCGGGCTGCGGGCCGAGGTGACCCGGCTCTCCGAGCAGCTCACCTCGCTGCAGCTCGGCAACCAGGCGCTCGAGGAGACGCTCGGCAGCCAGGCGGAGGAGGTCCGGATCGGCGACGACCGCCAGGCGCTGCTGGACAACGCCCTGGACCAGGCGATCTCCACCCTGCGCCGAAACGGCGTGGGGGTCGAGCCGGGCGGCGAGGATCCGCGGCCGCTCATCGAGGCCCTCTTCCGAAAAGGCTGCCGGCTCGCCGAGCGGCTCGGCAAGCTGCGCGTCGAGCGCGGCCCATACTTCGCGCTCGACGGATCGGAGAGGCAGGCCGACATCCTGTGGCTGTCCCAGGTGGCCGCCATCTGTCTGGATCCGAACACGGGCGGCGCGCTCGGCCCGGCGGGCTCGGGCGCGCTCAAGGTGATCCGGCCGGAGTCTCTCCGGCAGGCTCGCGCCCTGGTCGCGGGCAAGGGCCCGGATCTCACCGGCATGCTGCTCTTCGATCCGCTGGAGCGCGAGGCGCACGTCGCGGGCGCGGAGCGCACGCTCTGGGAGACCTTCCTGGCGGGCGGCTTCGTGATGTGGCCGATCCTCGTCCTGGCGGCGATGGCGCTGCTCATCCTGCTCGAGCGCCTGCTGGTCCTCGGCAGGGTGCACACGAACGCCGCCCGGCTGATGAAGCGCGTCGGCGAGCACATGTCCCGCGGGCAGTGGAGGAAGGCCGCCGAGGCCTGCCACCGGGAGCCGGGCGCGGTGGCCCGCGTGCTGGGCACCATCCTCCGGCACCGCGAGCAGCCGCGCCCGCAGCTCGAGGAGCTGGTCGACGAGTCCATCCTGGCGGAGAGGCCGACCCTGGAGCGCTTCCTGCCGGCCCTGAACGTGATCGCGGCCGTGGCGCCCCTGCTGGGCCTGCTGGGCACCGTGACCGGCATGATCGGCACCTTCCACGTGATCACCGAGCACGGCACCGGCGATCCCCGCCTGCTCTCGGGCGGCATCTCCGAGGCCCTGCTGACCACGCAGTTCGGCCTGATCGTCGCCATCCCGACCCTGCTGGTCCACTCCCTGCTCTCCAGCCGGGTGCTTCACGTGCTGTCCGACATGGAGACCAACGCCCTCAGGCTGCTCAACGAGATGCACTGCGAGCACTGCGAGCTGCTCAAGCGCGGCGGCTGCCGGGGCGCCCAGAACGGCGAGCCGCAGTGCCCGAACCTGACCCGCGGGCCGGGCCGGGCTCCGGCGGAGCCGGAGGCAGCCCTGGAAGGAGCGCTCGGAGAACAGCATGCTTGAGCCGCTCACGCGCTACCTGGCCATGGGCGGCTTCGTCATGCCCGCGCTGGTCCTGGTCGGCCTGCTGCTCTGGACGCTCATCGGCCTTCGCATGCAGGTGCTGCGCCGCGGGTTCATGGGCGATCTCATCATCAAGACGCGCGAGCTCTTCCTCGACCCGGCCCAGGCCCGCCATCCCGCCGGCCTCCTGGACGATCTACTCCGCCGGGGTGTCGACGAGGTCCGGGCCTTCGGCCAGTCGAGCAGGAAGCGACTAGACCTTCTCGTGCTGGAGTCGGAGCAGGAGCTCGGCCGTTACCGCAAGACCATCCGCAGCCTGTGCGGCGCAGCGCCGCTGCTGGGCCTGCTGGGCACGGTCAGCGGGATGATCGAGACCTTCTGCTCGCTGACCTCCATGGAGCTCTTCTCCCAGAGCGGCGGGGTGGCCGGGGGCATCGCCGAGGCGCTCATCAGCACCCAGATGGGCCTCTTCGTGGCCATCCCCGGGGTCATCGTCGGCCGGCTCCTGGATCGCAAGGAGGAGGCCATCCGCATGGAGATGCACCGTGCGCGAGAGCACCTCATGCAGGTGGCCTGCGCCCTCGAGAGGGAAGCGGCATGAGCGTGGGACACGCCGCCGGCAAGTGGCGCCAGGAGAACGAGATCAACATCGCGCCGCTGATCGACATGGTCTTCATCCTGCTCATCTTCTTCATGGTGACCACCACCTTCGTGCGCGACGCCAAGCTGGAGATCGAGCGGCCCGGCGCCAAGACGGCCCAGCGCGCGGACAGCCGATCGGTGCGCGTCTCGGTGGGGCGCCGCGGCGAGCTCTTCGTGGACGCCCGGCCGGTCAAGCCCTGGATGCTCCAGGCCAGGCTGCGCGAGATCATCTCCCGCCAGCGGATAAAGACCGTCCTGGTCATCGCGGACCGGCACGTCGAGACCGGCGTGCTGGTGGACGTCGTCGACCAGTGCCGGCTCGCCGGCGCCAAAGACGTGGGCGTCGCCGTGGAGCAGGAGATATGAGGCGCAGGCGGTGGCTCGCGTGGCTGCTGGCCTTCCTGCTGGCGCTGCTGGTCAACGGCTCGGGCCTGTACCTCATCATCCAGGTCAACGCCTACGTGCACGCGCCGGCGAAGTCCGGCCGGGCGACCGCCAGGACCCTCGTCCTGCACGAGCCGCCCGCCAAGAAGCGCCGGCAGCGCGTGCGGCATCACGCGGTCGCGGCGCGTCCCCGCGCCGTGCCCATGCCGGTGCCGGATCTCCCCTCGAGCATCTCGGCCGAGCAGCTCATGCCCGCGATGGGCAGGGTCGATCTGTTCACCGACATGCTGGGCGAGCAGCAGAGCTGGGACGCGGAGCTGATCCTCAAGGAGGAGGCCGTGGACGAGCCGCCCCGGCTCATCAGCCGCGCGGTGCCCGAGTACCCCGAGGCGGCCGAGGACCGGGGCATCGAGGGCCAGGTCGAGCTGAAGCTCCAGGTCTCCGCCGCCGGCAGGGTCGAGAAGGTCTGGATCGTGAAAGCGGATCCGCCCGGCGTGTTCGAGGCATCCGCCGAGAGAGCCGCGAGGGCCTATCGCTTCTCTCCCGCCCGCTTCAGGGGCCAGCCCGTGGCCGTGCTCTGCCGCCAGAAGATCGTCTTCAAGCTGGAGGACTGAGATGCGTCTCTGGCTCGCGATGATCTTCTGCGCCTCCTTTCTCGCCTTGCCCGCGCAGCCCGTCGAGGGGCGGAGCGCGGACGCGGAGGGCACAGACGAGGAGGAGCCCGGCGAGAACGACACCCGAGAGGAACCCTGCCGGGGGCGCCGATTCCGTCAAAGAAAAGGGCGCGGACGAGGCCACGGGCGGCAACGAAGGAGAATGCGCAGGAGGCGGCACCGTCACGGGAGGCGGCACCGAGAGGAGAGAGCCGAGCCGATCGAGTTCGTACAGGAGCTGATCGAGGCGGGCAAGCTCGACGAGGCCCGCAGGCTCCTCGACGGCCTCGAGGGCGACGAGGCGGTCCTGGAGAGCTTTCGCGGCATCCTGGACATGAAGGCGGGCCGCCCCGAGCGGGCGATCGCCCACTTCGAGCGCGTCCTCGTCCTCAAGCCGACGCAGACCGCGGTCTGGCTCTACCTGGGCCAGGCCCGCTTCCAGACGGGCCGCTTCCGGGAGTCCCTGCGCGCGCTTGAGAAGGGCGCGGCCGTCGGCCGGAAGCTGCCCGCCTTCTTCCAGCTCAAGGCCCGGGCCGAGAAGGAGCTCGGCCTCGTCGAGGCGGCCTACGGCTCGCTGGAGGAGGCCCGGGGCCTGTTCCCCGGGCAGGACGATCTCGTCCGCGAGCAGGCCCTGCTGCTGGTCGGCGAGGGCCTGTACGCGGCCGCGCTCAGCAAGGGCCAGGAATACCTCGCGCGCAGGCCCGAGGACCGCGACGGGTACCTGATCCTCGGAGAGGCCCTGCGCAAGGCCGGCCGGCCTCGCGAGGCGGCGGTCATCCTGGAGCAGGCCGCGCTGCGCTTCGACCAGGATCCGGAGATCCTCGCCCGGCTGGCCTTCGCCTACTCGACCGATCACCGCACCCTCGCCGCGGCGAGGCTTTTCGCCAAGGCGACGCGTCTCGGCGGCGAGCACGCTTTCGCGGCCGCCGAGCACTTCCGGCTCGCGGGCCGCTTCCGGGAGGCGATGCAGATGAACGCCCGCGTGCAGGATCCGAAAAAGAAGCTCTCGCAGCGGCTGGCCATCTACCTCGGAAGCGCGCACTTCTCCAGGGCCGCGGCGCTGGAGGGAGCCCTCGTCTCCGCCACCGCCCTGGACGACACCTGCCGCTACCGCCTCGCCTATGCGAACCTGCGAACCGGCGATCTCCAGACGGCCGAGAGGCTGGCCCGCGAGGTCGAGGACGCAGCGCTGAAGGAGAGCGCCGGCAGGATCTTGGCCCGCATCGCCGAACTCCGCGCCCGCCAGGCCGGGACTCTCTAGTCCGTATGGCCTACGCTCCGATTCAAGCCCTGAAAGGCATCTCAGAGCGCAAGGAAAGAATGGGCTTGGCAATCTCCGAGATCCGGGTTTTCGCTGCGAAGCAGCGGTAAACCTTGCGACGGAAAAGATGAATATATCGCTATGACTCGAAGCCGCAGTCGTCGTCCACGTGCGGCTCGGTCTCGAAGCAGGCCTCTTCCGCGAGCCGGGTGTAGCGGTAGTCGCTCCAGGCCCCCTCGCAGGCGTAGCTGTAGACCAGCACGTCCCCGTCGATCGAGGGCTCGACGAAGATCTCGTCGGGCTGCCGGTCCAGGGGCCAGACCGGCGCCATGCAGGTCCCCACCCGGCCCCGGTCGCAGTTCGTGCACAGCAGGCAGTGCCGGTCCGCGCCGCAGAGCTGGTCCGGCTCGCAGTCGTAGTCGCTGACGCACGCCCCGTCCGGCCGGGTAGTCTGGCCGCAGGCCAGGGCCAGCAGGGAGGCGGCGAGCAGGGCCGGCAGTCTCGCGCGCAGCATGTCCGACCTCCCGCTCAGGCGGGCTGGTAGTAGCGGTCGAAGAGCGCGGCCAGGCCGGGCACGGCCTGGGACACGTGATCGAGGGCGATCGGCCGCAGCTTGCGGTAGCCCTTGACCAGCGTCGTGTGCCGGCTCTTCTCCGCCCGGCGGTCGGTCACCCCGACCAGCGCCTCGGCCGTCTCGCCGCGGCGCGCCTCGAGGAAGCCGCCCAGGCTCGACGCCCCGCGGGCGTCTTCGAGGTAGCTCTCGTGCAGCGGGTCCAGGGAGTCTATGAAGTCGTCCAGCAGGCCGTCGATCGCGTCCGGGATGGCGTTCGACTTGAAGGCCTTGAGCACCTTGTAGCCCGCCCGGATGGCCAGGCCGCTGACGCCCTTCTTGCGGCGCACCTCGTCGTCCAGCAGCCGGGTGCAGTCGGCGATGATCGCGGCCCGCTTCTCGGGCAGCGGGAGTCGATCGCGCAGTGCGATCATGGGGCCTCCTCAAGCCAGTGTAATCGGGTTGCGCTGCAGGCTGGCCAGCTCGCCCGGGTCCAGGAAGATCAGCCCGCAGCCCGGGCACCAGTCGACGAAGACGTCGAAGGGCCCCTTGACCAGCTCCATCTCCCGCTCGCAGCGCTCGCACCACGCGCTCGCGTTGTCCAGGGCCTCGGGCGTGGGCGCGAAGACCGGGTTGTCGGCCACCTCGCCCAGCCGGCTGCGAAGCAGGATCTCCATCTGGGCCCTGGACAGGGCCAGGCCCCGGCAGGTCGGGCAGCGCTCGACGGCGATGCCCTCGAACATGATATGCTCCATCTCGGGAAGCCTGCACTTGGGGCACTTCATCCGCGCGGGCTCCCCCTACTGGCACCAGCAGACCTGGCCGCTATCCGAGACCTCGCCGTTGGGGCCGGTCTCGCTGCAGACGCCCGTGTACTCCATATTTTTCTGGTACTGGCAGACGAGCTCGCAGTCCAAGACGATCTCGATCCCGCCCTGGCAGATATAGATCAGATCCCCATCGCAGTCCCGGCCCTCGACCGCGCAGCTGTCGAAGCAGAGGCCGAGGTAGCTCGGCTGGGCCGAGTTGTGCTCCTCGCACGGCGCCTCGAACATGGCGTCCAGGCAGGCGTCCGAGAGCACCATCGGCCCGAAGCTCGACAGGCACTCGTGCTCCGATATGCCCACACCGCAATCGATCAGCCGCGCGCACAGGGCCTCGATGCCGCGGCCCTTCGATCCCCCACAGCTCACCGCCAGCGCCGCCGAAAGCAATACGAATACGAATGAGACTCTCCTCATGACCGCCTCCTCGGACTGCGAGTCTAGCACAGCCCGAAGCCGGGGCAAGCCGAATCGCCAGCGTCCATCTTCGGCTCGACCGCTCCGCCGGGCCGGGGTATGGTAGTGCGTATCGCCATCCGTGCGAGGAGCGAGCGATGAGCTTCATGCCGGCCCTGCACTTGTTCTGCCTCGTCACCTTCGTGTACATGGCGGGCTTCGTCTTCTTCAGAAACCCGAAATCGAAGCTCAACGTCACCTACGCTTCCCTGCTGCTCTGCTTCGGACTCTGGAACACCTCGGACCTGTTCTCGCACAACCTCGGCATCGCACATGATACCTGGAGGAAGCTGGAGAACATCTCCTCCCTGGGCTGGATCGGCTTTCCCGTCGTGCTCCTCTACTTCTCCCTGGCCTTCGCCAGGCTGGAGAAGCTGCTCAAGTCGGCGCTCTTCCTCGTGCTCGTCTTCGCCCTGCCCCTGCTTCTGCTCTACGAGCAGTGGACGGACGGGCTCACGGTGCTCGTGGGCCGGCACGCCTACGGCTGGGAGTACGGCTGGTCCGAGTCCGGCTGGGTCTATGTCTTCCACGCGTACTACATCGGCTTCACGCTCGCATCGATCTTCATCTCGCTCAGGCACGGCTGGCTCGCGAGCAGACCGCAGGAGCGACGGCAGGCGTGGGTGATCGCGGCCTGTATCGCCAGCAGCCTCGTCCTCGGGACGATCACCGACGTCCTGCTCCCGGAGCTCGAGATCCGGGGCATCCCGTCGCTGGCCAACGTCTTCGTCCTGGTCTTCGCCATGGGGGCCGTGCTCTCCATCGCTCGATACCGATTCCTGACCATCTCCCCCGCGATCGCCGCGGAGAACATCATCTCGTCCATGGAGGAGCTGCTGATCCTCCTGGACGAGAAGGGGGGCATCGTCACCGTGAACCAGGCCGCCTCGAGGCTGCTGGAATACGATCCGGCGGAGCTTGCGGGCAAGCCGATCGATCAACTGATCAGCGCCAGACGACCGGACTCTCCTCTGGCGCAGAAGATCTCCGGCAGCAGGACGACGAAGATCGGCGAGAACTACCTCAAATCGAAGAGCGGCAAGACCATACCCGTCCTGTTCTCGAGCTCTTGGCTGAAGGACGAATACGGCACCATGGTGGGAACGGTCATCGTCGCCAAGGACCTCACCGAGCTCAAGCGAGTGGAGGAGGAGAAGAGCAAGCTCGAGCGGCAGCTGTTCCAGAGAGAGAAGCTGGCCGCCCTGGGCCAGCTCGGCGCGGGCGTGGCTCACGAGATCAACAACCCGCTGGGCGTCATTCTCGGCTTTGCCCAGGGGATGGAGAAGCGCGTTCCCGAGGGCGATCCGCTCCGACTGCCGGTCGCGTCCATCGTCCGGGAGGCCGTGCGCTGCCAGAACATCGTGCAGGAGCTGCTCCACTTCTCGCGCGACGCCAAGCAAGAAGACGAGCTGATCGAGCTCAACGCCCTGGTGCGATCGTCCGCGATTCTCCTGGATGCGCGCGCCAAGCTGCAGGGCGTGCAGTTCGTCCAGGAGCTGGGCGACGATCTCCCTGCCGTGAAGGCCAACCGGACGCGGCTCCAGCAGGTGCTGGTGAACCTCGGCACGAACGCGATGGACGCCATGGCCGAAGGCGGAACGCTGACCTTGCGAACGAGACGCGACGGCGAGCATGCGATCCTCGAGGTGGCGGACACCGGCCACGGCATCCCGGAGGAGATCCGCTCGCGCATCTTCGAGCCCTTCTTCACGACCAAGAAGATCGGCGCAGGCACGGGCCTCGGGCTCAGCCTCGCCTGGGAGATCGTGCAGCAAGTTGGTGGAACGATAGAGGTGCGGAGCGAGCCGGGCCAGGGAACGACCATGGTGATTCGGTTGCCCGCAGGTCGAGGAGGATCCGATGAGACAGGGTAAGACGTGGGCCGTGCTCGTCTCGGTCCTCGCCCTGGCGGGCTGCCGGGACGGGCAGGGGCCCGGCGACGCGGGGCCGGAGCGGCTGCCGCTCGACGAGCCGCTCGGGCTCGGCCAGGTGCGGGCCGGGCAGGTGATCCAGGCGAGCGAGCTGCTCTCCGGCCCCGAGGCCCACGGAAGGATCGGCGACTTCAAGCTCTATAACGAGCAGGTGGCCTTCCTCGTCGAGGGCCTCGAGCCGCACGGCTGGGCGCCGTACGGCGGCGGGCTGCTGGACGCCGAGCGCCTGGGTCCGGGAGGCGCGACGGGCGGCGAGGCCGTCCAGGCGCTCGTGATCCAGATCGACATGCTGAGCATGAAGCCCGACTCGATCGAGGTGCTGCAGGACGGCGCCGACGGCTCCGCGGCCGCGGTCCGGGTGCGGGGCCGACAGCAGTCCATCCCCACCCTGGACGCGGCTCTGGGAGGCCTGCTGCGGCCCGAGGACCTGGAGATCGTGCACGACTACGTGCTCGAGCCCGACGCGGATCACCTGCTCATCCGCACCGCCATCCGCACCCGCGCAGTGCGCCCGACCTCGCTCCAGGTCGGCGAGCTGGTGCTCCACGGAGACAGCCACGCGGGCTTCGTGCCCGGAGCGATCGCCGCCGAGGCCTGCATGCCGGCGGGCAAGCACCGCCTGTGGGCCGGCTACTCGCGCCGCGACTGCAACCTCTACGCGAACAACGAGGGCAGCGCGCTGATCAACTCCTTCTCCTTGCACGAGGCCTCGCTGATCACCGCCGGCCAGGGCGAGGCGCCCACGGTGGCGAGCGGCGAGCCCCCGCTGGAAGTCGAGCGCATGCTGCTGCTCGGCCGGGGCGGCCTGGACGACTGCCTGCGGAGGTACCGCGCGCTCGTGCCCTCCGGCGAGGCCACGGGCCTGATCGCGGGCGCGGTGCAGGAGGGCGGCGCGCCGGCCGCCGGCGTCGAGCTGCGGGCCCACGATCTCGGACGGCCCTCCCAGGCGGATCTCGCCGACCAGTGCTGGACCGACGCGCAGGGCCGCTTCGAGCTCGAGCTGCCCGCGGGCCGCTACCGGCTCGAGCTCCTCGCCCACATGCGGACCGCGGTGCTCGACGAGCCGGTCCAGCTCGACGCCGGCGGGCGCGTCGAGCGCGCGCTCTCGGTCGAGTCGCCGGCCCGGCTCGCCTTCGCCTGCACGAACGGAGCGGGTGCGGCGCTGCCCTGCAAGCTCTCGCTGCAGGCGGGCCACGCCGCGGCCATGAGCGCGCCCGTCCGGACCGACGCGATCGCCTTCGCGCCCTGCGGCCAGGCCGAGATCGTCGCGCCCGCGGGCGAGTGGACCGCCACCTTGTCGCGCGGCTTCGAGTACGGGATCGCGCGCCGGGACGTGAGCCTGCAGGCGGGCGGGACCGTCCGCATCGAGGGCCGCCTCGCACGCCAGGTGGACAGCCGCGGCTACATCGCGGCCGACCTCCACACCCACTGCACCCGCTCGATCGACTCGTCCTTCGACGTCGAGGACAAGCTGGCCTCCAACATCTGCGAGGGCATCGAGCTGGTCGTGGCCACCGATCACGACGGCCAGACCGACTACCGGCCGACCCTCGAGCGGATCGCGCTAGCCTGCGGCGCCGATCCGGACGCGCTCATCCACGTCGAGGTGGGCAACGAGCTCTCGGCCCTGATCGGCCACACCACGGCCGTTCCCCTCCAGGTCCATCCCGCGGGCTGGCACTACTGGGACTTCCCCTACTGGCGCTACGACGATCGGGGCGTGTTCGAGCGCCAGCTCGAGCTGCCCGAGCTCTGGGCCGCGGCCCGCGCTTCCGGCGCCCGGATCATCAACCTGGCCCACCCGCTGTCCTACACGGCCTGGTTCGACTACCTGGGACTCGACCCGCGCGAGGGCATGCCGCCGGTCGAGAGCCTGCCGGCGGACAAGTTCTCCACCGACTTCGACATCATCGAGCTGCTCAACAAGAAGGACGTGCAGCTGATGATCGACGAGGTCCTGCCGATGTGGTGCGGGCTCAACAACCAGGGCGTCTTCCGCACCGCGGTGGGCAACAGCGACTCGCACTCCCGCCTGGAGGAGGCCGGCTTCGGACGGACCCTGATCGCCTCGTCGAGCGACGAGCCGGCCGGGATCGACGCCGACGCGATCTGGGAGGCGCTGGCCGCGGGGCAGGCGACGATCTTCGGAGGGATCTTCGTGCAGCTCAGCGCGGGCGAGGTGCCCATGGGCGGGCTCGTGACCGGGCCCGGCCCGCTCGCGCTCTGCGTCCGGGTGGAGGCCGCGGACTGGATCCCGGTCGACGAGCTCGTCTTGATCGCCAACGGCGAAGAGATCGAGCACCTCGGCCTCTTCGGCCCCGGCGAGCTGGACCCCGAGCGCCCGGCGCTGCGCCTCGAGCAGGCCCTCGAGCTCGCGCCCGAACGCGATACCTGGTACGCCGCGCTGGCGCTCAGCCCGCCCGGCTCGAGCCTGGATCCCGTCTGCCGCGCCTGCCGGCCGGTGGGCCTGGCCAACCCGATCCGCTTCGACGCGGATGGCAACGGCCGCTTCGACCCGCCGCAGTGAGTCAGGGCGCGTTGTCGGAGTAAAAAAGCTTCTCGGGTCTCGAGTTCGCGTCGCCCTCCTGCCAGGCGACGTGGGCGACACCGCGCGCGTCGACCGCCAGCGATGGCCTGAGAGAGATGAGCTTGGTGTCGTAGACGAGCTCCTCCACGAGGTCGCCGGGAGGCCCGGCGGCGTACATGAGCTCGCCGTTCCTGGACCACGCGACGTGGAGCTGGCCGCTCTTTTCCGCGGCCAGCGAGGGACCGGCCCTGTAGGCGTTGGTGGGATCGTCCGAGTGAAAGACGCTCATGTTCGTCCAGCCTGCCGAGGCGTTGGCGTAGTAGATCTCGCAGTAGGGCTTGTAGTAATCGATGTCGTAATGCGTCAGCTCGGTCCAGGCGACATGGGCGACGCCGCCGCCGTCGAGTGCGATCGAAGGCAGGATCGAGCTGCCGACGAGCGTCTCGCCCTCCACTTCGAAGGGGGCCAGGGTCTCCGAGACGTTGACGACGCGCCAGCCGGTCGCGAAGTTCGCGTAATAGACCTCTTCGTTGGCATAGGCGTGGGTGCCCGGTATCGAGCTCGCAACCGACTCCCCCCAGGCCACGTGGGCGACCCCTCTCTCGTCCACGACCAGCACGGGTGAAGTGGAGCCGGACGTTTCCCAGATCGTCTCCGGCCTCCAGGCGGTGGCGTGGTTTGCGTAACAGACGCCAGCGTCGCAGGACCAGGCGACGTGGGTGACGTGGTATGGGCCGACGGCCAGGCACGGAGCCTGGCCGTTCCCGATGGTCTGCTTCACGCTCCAGTCCCAGCCGGAGTTGGAGTACTGGATCTGCTCATCTCCGGTATCCGTCCACTCCGCCCAGGCGACGTGGACCTTGCCGTCGCCGCCGACCGCGATGCTCGGCCTGGACGAGTCCAGGGGCGTGTTCGAGACGTTCACCCTCGCCCAGCCGTCCGCGGCGTTGGCGTAGTAGACCTCTCCGCCTTCCTCCCAGGCGACATGCGGCACATCTCGAGCATCCAGCGCGAGCGCCGGATAGGTGGAACCGGATGTCGGGTCGACGATCTTCTCTCCGTGCCAGTCGGTATAGCGAAAACCGTCTTCCAGCGTGGCTGTCCCGCCTCCTTGCCGGGTGACGATCAGATCCACCGTGCCTTCACCCGGGGGCGCATCGCAGTTGAGCCCCCATGTCGAGCCCTCCACCCGCCCGGAGGCGTTGCCCTCTCCGAAGGCCACCTCGAGCTGGGTGGGCGCGTCCAGATTGGCGCCGGCGACATCGATCCTCGAGCCGCCCGCCTTCGGGCAGTTGTCGGGAATGCAGGCCGCGATGCGCATCGCCTTCGAGCTGCGATAGTACGCATCGTAGTCGCCCCCGTGGTAGCGCTCCCAGACGAAGTGCACGATGCCGTTCGCATCGATCGCGATCAGCGGCGCCACAGAGCTGTCATTGTCGGCCGTTTCGGTGATCTGCTGCGCGCCCCAGCTCGGAGAGAAGGCATAGCGGACATTCGAGTAGCCCTCGACGATCTCCTCCCAGGCCACGTGGGCTGCGCCGTCTCCGTCCACGGCCACCGACGGCCCGACCGAGGGCTGCTCGGCGGTCCGGGAGACGTTGACTGCAGCCCAGCCGTTCGAGGAGCCCGCGCAGTAGACCTCGGTCGAGTCGATCCCGCCGCTGTGCTCCTCCCAGACGACGTGGACGCCCGTCGTACCGTGCACCGCCAGCTCGGGGTTCTCCGAGTACAGGGCCGTGTTCGACACGTTCGTCTTCTCCCAGCCGGGAGAGGCGGCGTAGAAGACCTCGTGGTTGGCGTCGTCCACCCACTCCTCCCAGACGACGTGCACGCCGCCGACGCTCGATGCGATCTTCGGCACGTGCGACTCGGCGGCCGAGTCGGAGACGTTCGAGATGCTCCAGCCGTTCGACGAGCTGGCGTAGCACACGTCGTGAAAGAACTGGGCGAGGTTCTCGTCGTAGACCCACTGGCTCCAGACCAGCTGGGCGCCGCCGCCCGAAAGCGGGGCGATGGACGGGCGGTCGGGCCCGTAGTCTCCGTACTCGCTTTCGCTGTTCAGCGAGATGTTCGAGACCATCCAGTCGCTCGAGGAGTTCGCGTAGAAGATCTCGCTGGCCGTGCCGCCGGCGAGGCGCTCCAGCCAGCCGATGTGCACCACGCCGCTCGAATCCACGGCCAGCGACGGTCCGACCGAGTCGTCTGCGCTGGTGGAGAGGTTCTTTCGCGCGCTGAAATCGTTGGAGTTGGCGTAGACGACGTCGATGGGACCATCGGAGTCGTCGCTCCAGGCCATGTGCAGGACACCCTGGCCGTCGACGGCGAAGGAGGGCGAGTCGACGTTGCCCGTCCGGGTGAGGTTCTCGGGGTCCGACCAGGGCGTCTGGTAGCTGAAGCCGTTTTCCAGCGGCTCCGCTTCCTGCTCGTCGCCGTTCTGGACTCTCACCTCCACGATGCCGGCGCCCTTGGGGGCCCTGCAGGAGATGGTGTTCGGATTCAATACCACCACCTCCGTGGCGAGCTCCGTGCCGAACATCACGAAGAGACTATGACCGTGCACGAAGTGCTCCCCGGAGATCTTCACCGGCATGCCTCCCGACTCGGGGCCCTTGTCGGGGCTGCAGGCCGTGATGGTCGGCGGCGGGTTGTACACGAAGCCGTCCTCCAGGACCGCCCTCCGCCCGTCGCCGTTGGTGACGATCACGTCGACAGGGCCAACCGCGCCGGGCGGGACGGTGAAGTAGATGAAGGGCGGAAAGGCGATATACTCGGATGCGAAGTTGCCGGCCCCGAGCTCCACCCGCAACGACGGCCCGCGGACGAAGTACTTGCCGGTGACCATCGCCCGACACCCGCCCTGCGGATTGGCGTTGTCGGGCGCGCAGCCGGTGAGGATCGGCGCGGGGGTGAAGGGGCGACCCTGGGAGTTGGCGTAGCGGATCTGCTTCACGCCGCCGATGTTCTCCACCCAGGCCACGTGGGCGGTGTTCTCGCTGTCCACCGCGATCGCCGGGTCGGTCGACTCCTCGGCCGAGCTGGAGACGTTCGTCAGCACGGACCAGCTCTCCGAGCTGGCGTAGAAGATGTCCTTGCCGCCCTGGTCGTCGGCCTGCTCCCAGACCAGATGGATCGTGCCGTCCGGGTGCGTGGCGATCGCGGGCGCGGTCGAGGCCTCGGCGCTGCTCGTCACCTGGGTCTGGGCCGCGAAGGCGTCCTCCGAGCCGGCCGTGAAGACGTCCCACTGGCTTGCGCCGACCTGTTGCGCCCAGGCCACGCGAAGCTGGCTGCCCAGGGCGCTGCAGTCGGGGCTGCGCGACTCGTCGGCAGAGCTCGACACGTTGGTCTTGGTCTCGAAGTCGTCGCTCGAGCTCGCGTGGAAGATGTCCCAGCGCGTCCCCCCGACTTGCCCCCCCCAGACCACGTGCACGGTATCGTCCGCGTCGACCGCGTTCGAAGGCGCGTGCGAGCCGTCGGCGTTGTTCGAGACGCTGGTGATGCGCTGGAAGCCGTCCCTCGAGCTGGCAGTGAGGATCTCGAAGGCACCCAGCTCGTTCTCGTTCCAGGCCACGTGCACATTGCCTTTGGAGTCCACGGAGATGCTCGGGCGGCTCGAATCGCCCGAGCTCGAGATGGCCTTCTTCTCCCCGAAGTCGTCCTTCGAGCTGGCGTAGATGATGCGGCCCTGACTCTCCCAGACGACGTGCTCCACGCCGTCGGGGCCCGTGACCCCGTCCGGATTGTAGCCATCGCCCAGCTCGATCTCCCTGCCGTCCGAGTGGGAGCCGTAGAGCGTATCTCCCTTGTTGTAAAAGACGCCGATCGAGCCGATGAAGATGGCCGGATCGGAAGCGTCCCCGGTCGAGTGCGTCAGATCGGTCGCGGACCAGGGGGGATAATACGTATACGCGCCCTCGAGCACCGCGCTCTGGCCGTCGCCGCTGGTGACCCTCAGGTCCACGATCCCGCTGCCCGGCGGGCTGGTGCACTCGATGCTGTTCGAGTCGACGAAGGTCGTGTCTGTCGCCGGGTTGCCGGCTCCGAGCTCGACCCGCAGCGAGGCGCCGGGAGCGAAGTTGGCACCGCGGATCGTCAGCCGGGTGCCGCCCGCCTCGGAGCCGCTCTCGGGCGCGAAGGCCCGCACGGTCGGAGCGGCGTCCGGATCGTAGGCGAAGCCGTCCGGCAGCGCAGCCCGCTGCCCGTCGCCATTGATCAGCTCCACGTCGACGCTGCCGCTGCCCGCGGGCGTGAGGCAGCGCAGGCTGACCGAGTCGATCAAGGCCAGATCGGTCGCAGGCGTCCCGCCGAAGCGCACGGCCAGCTGCGGCCCGTCCGCGAAGCCGGTGCCCGTCAGCACGACCGGCGTGCTGCCCGTCACGGGACCCGAAGGCGGATGGCAGGCGGAGAGGCCGGGTGCGGGCACCACGACGGGTTCCTGCTTCCCTCCGCCGCAAGCGACGCACGCGCAAGTGAAAACGAGGAGCGTTCCTACCCGCGAGATCTCTCCTGACCGCATACCAGCCCTCCATGTCCGTTCAGGTCAGTATAGCATCCAGCCCCGGCCTGTCATCCCTGCGCATCCCGAAGCGCGCGCGCGTCCCTGTCCCGGGCCCAGGCCATGACGCGGGCCGGAGAGCGGCGCTGGCGGAGCTCGCCGGCCATGAACCGCATGTAGGGCTCGACGTGCGCGAAGAACTGCCGGTATCCGGCGCACAGGGAATTGAGCCCCGGCTCTCCGTCGGGCGAGATCGAGAAGCGATTCCTCGGGCACCCGCCGCGACAGGCGAACAGGAACTCGCACTCGCGGCAGCACCGGGGCAGACCGTCCCGCTTGCGCGCGCCGAAGGCCGCCTGCTGCCGGGACTCGACCATCGATCGCAGCGACTGCCGGAGGATGTTGCCCAGCCTGTACTCCGGGAAGACGAAGTGATCGCAGGCGTACAGGTCCCCGTTCGACTCCAGGGCCGGAGCCCGGCCGCAGGTCTCGGAGAAGAGGCACAGGCTCGCCTCGATCCCGCACCACGCCTGGAGCGAGACGTCGAAGAGCTGGACGAAGCGCGCGCCCACGTCGTGGCGGACCCAGTGGTCGAAGACCGCGATCAGGAACGCCCCGAGCTGACCGGGCTCCACCGACCGTTCGCTCGGCCCGGCCTCTCCGGCGGCCCTCTCCACGATCGGGATGAACTGCATGAAGCGGCTGCCCAGGTCCTCGAGGAAGGCGTAGACCTCCAGCGGATGGCGGGCATTGCGATCGTGCACGGCGGTCAGGGTGTTGAACTGCACGCCGTGCTTTCTCAGCAGCTCGACCCCGCGGACGACCCGGTCGAAGGTGGGCTTGCCCGCCAGGTCGATCCGGTAGGCATCGTGCATCTCGCGCGGTCCGTCGATGGAGATGCCGACCAGAAAGCCGCTGTCCGCGAGGAAGCGGCACCAGTCGTCATCCAGCAGGATGCCGTTGGTCTGCAGGCTGTTCTCGATCTGCCTGCCGCCGGCGTACTCGCGCTGCAAGGCGAGGACCTTGCGAAAGAAGCCCGCGCCCAGGAGCGTCGGCTCGCCCCCCTGCCAGCAGAAGGTCTCCAGGGGCTGATCGCTCGTCTCGAGCTTCTGGCGGATGAACGACTCCAGCACGGCGTCCGGCATCTCCCAGTCGGACGGGGCCTGTCTTTCGGGATAGAGGCTCTTCTTGTCCAGGTAGTAGCAGTACCTGCAATCGAGGTTGCACGCCGGGCCGATGGGCTTGGCGACGACTTGATAGGGGCGCCTTCGAGCCATCTAGACCCGACCGCAGTCCCGCATGCTCGCCCGGAGCTCGGCGTCGAAGGCGCTGGCCAGCGCGGTCAGGCGCTCGACCACCTCCGGGTACTGGCCGGCCAGGTCGTCGCGCTCCTGCGGATCCCGCTCGAGATGGAACAGGGACAGCCCGAGCTCCCGGCTCTCCTCGACGCCGTATGCGCCGTCCTGTCCGGGCTGGATCACCGTCTTGTAGGCGTGCGCGAAATGGAGCTTCCACTCGCCGCTTCGAACGGCCTGCAGCTGGTGGCTGTTGTAGAAGTAGACCGCCTCGTGGGGGCTCGTCGCGCCCGCCCTGCCCTCGATGAGCGGCAGGACGTTCTTGCCATCGATCGGCAGCGACGGCAGCGCGCCCCCGGTGAGCGCGGCGATGCTGGGCAGGATGTCCATCGTCGTCACCATCTCCTGGCAGGTCTCGCCGCGCGGGATCCGGGCCGGCCAGCGCATGAGGCAAGGGACGCGATGGCCGCCCTCGAAAGACGTCGCCTTGCCCTCGCGCAGGGGAGACGCGGAGCCGGCGTGGTTCCCGTAGACCAGCCAGGGGCCGTTGTCGGATGCGAACACGACCAGGGTGTTCTCGTCGATGCCGAGCTCCGCCAGCTTGTCGAAGATCCGCCCCACCGACCAGTCGATCTCCATCATCACGTCGCCGTACAGGCCCTGCGCCGATCGGCCCCTGAACCCGTCCGAGACCGCCAGCGGGATATGGGGCATGCTGTGGGCCAGGTACAGGAAGAACCGGCGGTCGGCGTTGGACTCGATGAACTCGAGGGCTTTCTGCGTGTAGCGCGCGGTGAGCTGCGACTGATCGGGGTTGGTCTCGATCACCTCCTCCCCGTCCATCAGGGGCAGGTCCGGGTACAGGTCCGGGGTCATGTCGTTGCTGTACGGCAGCCCGAAGTAGGTATCGAAGCCGTGCCGGGTGGGCAGGAAGGGCATCCTGTGCCCCAGGTGCCACTTGCCGACGGCGGCGGTCCGGTAGTCGAGCTTCTTGAGCAGCTCCGCGATCGTCAGCTCCTGCTCGTGGATGCCGATGTTCGTCTTGCCCTCCGTCCAGGACGGCCCCTCCGGGAACAGGACATCCGGCAAGCCGACCCGCAGGGGATAGCAGCCGGTCAACAGGGCCGCCCGGGACGGCGTGCACACGGAGGCCGCGCTGTAGAACTGGGTGAACTGGATCCCCTCGTCGGCCATCCGATCCAGGCGGGGCGTCTCGAAGTCCCGGGCGCCGAAGCAGCCCAGATCGGCATAGCCCTGATCGTCCGTGAAGACGATGATGATGTTGGGCAGGCCCCCGTCCCCGAACGGCGGTGATTTCGAGCTGCTGCAGCCCGTGAGCCCGGCCAGAGAGCAGCCCGCGGCTGCGCAGGACAGGGTCCTCAGGAAATCTCTACGCGATATCGGCCCTGGCATCCGCGCTCCGAGCTCCATCGAGTCCAGTGGCGGATCCTAGCCCGCGGGGCGTCCGAGATGCAATCCGCACGCGCCGGGAACAAACCGCGCCCATTGCGGGTTTATGGCTGCATCCACCGGCTGTGGAGGATCCATGCCCCCGACCCGGCGCCGCAAGATGCGGAAGGAGATCGCATCGCTGGCCGCCCTGCTGCTCGTCATGCTGGCAGCCCGGGCCTCTCTGGCCGATCACCACTTCGTGCCCTCGGGCTCCATGCGGCCCGCGATCGAGGCGGGCGATCGGATCCTGGTGGACAAGCGCGCCTACGGGCTGCGTCTGCCCATGTCCCAGCTCTACCTGCTGCGCTACGCCAGGCCGCTTTCCGGAGACGTCGTGGTCCTCGACTCCCCCGAGACGGGCGAGCTGCTCGTCAAGCGGGTCGTGGCCACCGAGGGGGACGAGGTCTGCGTGCGCGCGGGTCGTCTTCGCCTCAACGGCCGAGCCGTCCCGGTGGAGGCCGGGCCGGACGGGCTTCGCGAGCGCCTGGGCGCGAAGGCCCACCCCATCCGCCTGACCGCCAGGGGCGGGCCGCCCCTGGGCCCGGTGCGCGTGCCGGCCGAGCACGTGCTGGTGATGGGCGACAACCGCGGGCAGAGCCACGACGGCCGGACCTTCGGGTTCGTCCACATCGACGCGGTCCTGGGCCGCGCCCTGGGGGTCTTCATGTCCGACGGCGGCTTCACCTGGCGGCCGCTCTGAGCCACGTCCGAGATCGCCCGCGCCGGTTTGCCACCCGCAGGCCGGGGGCGTAGACTCGAGCGCATGGGTCGGTTCTCATGCGGCGCCTTGCTCGGTCTGGCCGTGCTGCATATGGCCTGCGCGGACAGCCGCTACCCCAAGGACGACCGGCTCGATCTGAGCTGCGTGCAGGCCCGCGGGACCCACAACTCCTACCACCTGGAGCCGGCCGATCCGCTGGATCCGAGCCTGCGCTACGCCCACCTGCCCCTGGGCCGCCAGCTCGAGGAGCAGGGCGTGCGCCAGCTCGAGCTGGACCTGCACCTGCGCACGGGAGAAGGCTTCGAGGTCTTCCATCTGCCGGCCGGGCTGGACGAGGAGACCACGTGCCTGCGCTTCACGGACTGCCTGGCCGAGATCCGCGCCTGGTCCGACGCGAACCGGGACCACCTGCCGCTCATGATCTGGCTGGAGCCCAAGGACCAGGACATGGACTGGGCCGATCCTGCGCTCGAGGCATTCGTCGGGCGCTACGACGGGCTGGAGGAGGAGATCCTGAGCGTCTTCGAGATCGATCGCATCCTGACGCCGGACGAGCTGCGCGGCGAGCACGCCGATCTGCCAGGCGCCATCGCCGCCGACGGCTGGCCGAGCCTGGGGCGCGTGCGCGGGCGGGTGCTCTTCGCCATGCTGGACTCGGGGGAGCACCGCTCGGCCTACACCGACGGCGCGCCGGCGCTCCAGGGCCGGCTGATGTTCGTGGACGCCGACGACGCGGACGACCCGGCCGCGGCGGTCTTCAAGCTCAACAACCCGGTCTCGGACGCGGACGAGATCCGCGCCCTGGTCCGGGCCGGCTTCCTGGTGACCGCCAGCGTGGACGGGATCGAGCGGACGGACGAGGAGAACCAGGCCCGGCTCGACGCGGCGCTCTCATCCGGGGTCCACTTCCTGAGCTCGGACCTGCCGGCCCCGGTGGTCGGCCGGGACTACTTCCTGGAGATCCCGGGCGGGACCCTCGCCCGGTGCAACCCGGTCAGCGCGCCGGCGGACTGCCGGCCGGAAGACTTGGAGGATGGCAGCTAGATCGGCTCCTGCTGTTGCTGCTTGCGGAGCGCCTTTTCCTTCTTCTTCTTCTTCTTGTCCGAGATGGACAGCTTCGGTTTGTTCTTGCGGTCCCGCTTTTCCTCTCCCTTGGGCATGGCCTTCTCCTTTCCACGGCCGACCGCTCGACTATACCACAGGATCCGTCCGGACTACTCGCGCCTCGACGCGCCGGAGCCCGGCTCAGCCGTACTTCCTGCCGGTCTTGATCTTGCGCCGCACCTCGCGCAGGACCCGCGCCGGGAGATCCTCCTCGTGCTCGGCCAGGAAGCGCTCGACCGGCGCCCTGCCCCGTTTCGAGAGCTCGCGAAGCGCCCAGGAGAGGCCCTTGGCCACCATGTCGTCATGGTCCGCGGCCAGCCGCTTGCAGATGGCCAGGGTGCGCGCCTCGTCCCCCCGGCCGCCTCTCGACTTGAGGTTGAGCGCCACCGTGGACACCAGCGCGGCCCGGCGCCACCAGCGGTCCTCGGAGCGCGTCCAGGCCCGCACCGCCGAGTCCGGGATCCGGCGCTCCCGCCAGGCCGGCCCCGCGACCAGCACCGCGAAGGTGTCCACCGAGACCCAGTTGTCCATGCCCTCGCCGAGCGCGAGGACCTCCTCGAGACCGAGCGCCTCGACGGCGCCCTTGTGCCCGGCCAGGATCTCGTAGGCCACCTGCCGGCCCTCGACCGTCCCGGCTCCGATGATCGCCAGGGCGATCTCGTAGACCTCCCGCGCCCCGGCGCCCGCGAGCCGCTTCTTCAGATCGCGCTCCACCGCCCGGATACCCGCCGCATCCACCCCCAGGACAGCCTGGGCGCTCGGGAAGTACTTCTCGTTCTTGGCCCGGCGCGCAGCGCTCGACGCCTTCCGGAGCTTCGCGATCACCTCGGCCGCGATGCGTTTCGGCTTCATGAGATCCTCTGCAAGGTTGCATGCATTGAACCTTCACCAAGTACATGGTCATCGGCAACTTGGTTCATGATTTGCCGCATTTGTGCTTCGCATTCCGCAGGACCTTTCGCCATGGGCAGTTCCATGGAGAGGATGGTTGCTCCAGAAGGGACGAGGTCTGATTGGAGCAAAGTCCTCGGATTTCCCATTCCAGTCGGGTACACCAAAAGCGCTGTCCTCGCCTTGAATGCGAGCAAGTAGGCACACATCTGGAAGCAGTCCTCTCGGCTTTCGTGCCCGTATCCGCACTTGTACTTGGCATCAAGTATTATCCGCTCGTGAGAAGGATGCTGCACCATCACATCGGCAATGAAGCTCCGCTTCCGTGGGGCATCGTCCCAGAAGCGCGTGCGTGCTGACGAAGACATGGACGCCCAGCCATTCCGTCTGGCCCACTGAGCGGCCATCCGCCGCAAAGCGCGTTCAAATATTCCTGCCATGCTCACGAGAAAAGAGTCACCACCATCGCCGCCTGCAAGGTCGAATCCTGCGCCGACCATGAGCATTCTCGCGAGCTGAAGTGCGTTGCGATAACCTACTGGAGGACAGGCGACCGCCACTGTCAGCGCATGGTGTACGCTGGACAGCGTACGTTCGATGCCCGCCCACTGCGCGTTCAGCCGTTCTAATTGACATCGGGATTCATCGCGAAGCGCGTTTTGAACACCGAGTCGCCAGCAGGCATCCAGCGCCCTGGCCAGCACACAGTTTTGCACGGTGCTCATCGTCCGGTCACGGAATGCACATGGAAGAGCCGGCAGTTGTCTAGACTCACGGGCGAGTTTTCGTTCAACTAACCTCCCCCTGAATGCTCGCCGGACTTGAGAAACGACACAGTATCCAGGTCGGAGGTGGAAGTTGGTGAGAATGCTCAATTCGTGCAGAAACAGAGCAGCCAGTGCCGTGGCGGCGTCAGTGCCTACATCGAGCATTGGAGCATCGATCCAGCTCTCCAGGGACGGAATCGTGCGGGAGTATACCAACCAGTCCATTATCCGAGCCGGGGGAACCTTGCTCTGTATCTGCAGCCAGCGCCCAGAAGGCAGCCTGATCCGTCCGCAATACTTCCGTCCTGCGACGCGAATCTCCATCGAAGAAATCCGTTCAATCTCGATCTGCTCTTGAGAGGATCGAGCCTCGAGAAAGCTCAAGTCTTCGGACGACACAAGAAAAGGAGGGCTCCATCTCTCGGATCGAGGCGTGCCCTGCTCCTGGCAGGTAACGGTGGAGACCATGGCCAGCTACTCTTCTCGCACAGCTCTCTTGCTAGTCGGAGCTCGTATTCTCATCCTCTTCTTCATCCTCGGCGTCTTGCCAATACATACCGAAGATCTCCCGGATCTTCTTCACTGCCGATCGAGGATCTCGCCCTCGCTCCATCATCAGCTCCCGCACATATGGAATCACGCTGTAGCTCACGATTTGGCGGAGCAGCTCAGGCGTGAGACTTAATTCGGAGTCCTCCTCGATGTCTTCGCCTCCTGCCGAGCTGGGCATGAACAGCGCATGGCCGATCTGTTGCTCGGGAGGAATCCCACATACTCTCTCCAGATACTGGTTGCACTCGCGAAGGGCTTCGGCGTCGAGTCCGCACTCATTGCGATCCTTGAGCCACTGCGCTAGCACGTCGGGATCTGGCATCAGCTCGAAAAAGAAGAAGCGCCGCCTCAGGGCAAGATCCATGCGCCCCACCGAGCGATCTGCGCTGTTCATGGTCCCGATGATGTGCAGGTTGCGAGGGAAGACGAACGGCCGGCCGCTTAGGAGCTGAACCGTGGTGCCGCGATACTCCATGAGCTGCAGCAGCTCACCGAGCACCGCGGCGGTGTCGCAGCGGTTGATCTCATCCAGCACCAAGACGTGCCGTGCCGGAGATGGAATGCGCTGGGCCACCTCGATCCATTTGAGGAATGCGCCATCGCGCCGCTCGAACTGAAGACCCTCCACGTCAACCTTGGGCCGCAGGCCTTCGAAGAAATCTTCATAGCCCCAGCTTGCGTGCATGTAGATCACATGGCTACGGCCCTGAGCACGCTCTTTGGGCTGAGCTTGCACAAAGTAGCGCGCGAACCTCTGGGCCAGGTAGGTCTTGCTGGTGCCCGGCGGCCCCACGAGGACGAGTTGCCCCTTGGCAAGCAACGCTTCCTCCATCTCCCGCAAGCGCTCCTCGGGGATATTGGTCAAGGTGGCCAGGTCTGCCAAGGACTCGAACGTCTCGTCACCATCTCCATCGTCTGTATCATTCTCCGGTCCGTCGGTATCCGGCCAGTCAAATGCCCCTGTTCGTCCTGCCTGGAAAAGCGGCCACAGCTTGGTGAACAACACGCCCATGTCCTCGGCAAGCGTGGGTCCACGCCCAGCCAATTGGTCGAGAGGATGGACCTCTATCGCTAAATCGAGATCCTCGATCTCGCTCTCGGGAAACACCTTGTCGATCCCCCTATCGCGGATCGCAACAGCAGCATCACGGACAGGCAGACTATTCTTGGAAGACTTGCTACGGTGGACAACCACGACTTCATCTCCAAGCGAGGACAGATAGTCTGCGAAGCGCGGCCCAGCTGAGCGCAGTGCGCCCATGAGTCTCGATAGGTAGGGTGCGCAGTATCGCCCAAGACCGAAGCCGTAGCGGTATAGGTCACCCTCTCCGGACAGGTAACCAAATAGCTGGACCGACTTCGTCTTGCTCTCGGCCGCCGGGTCGAAGAAAGCAAACCAGTAATATGGGTAGTAGGAATCGCCCCCGAAGTCGTTCTTCTTTAGTATCGAAATGGGCCTTGGCACCGCTGCCACTTGGGGGTCCAGCTTGGTAATATACTTTTCGGCGATAGTCTTCACGAGTAGTCGAGTCGGATCGCGCAGCACCTGTGCGTAGCGGGCGTGCTGCTCTTGGTGCCACTCTGGATCATGTGTGCGATCTCTCAGTTCTCGGAGGAAATCGATGGCATCTTCCGCATATCCATCAAACTCCTCCCGGGAATCCGAGCTTTGCACATCGAACAGCGCCGCATCTGCCAGACACATAGGCCATTCATGTTCCTCACACAGCTCTCTCATTGCATAGTTGAATTCGAGGTAGGCGTTCGGGTCTTTGCTTCGTCGAAATACCCGTCCCACAAGCCTACCCGTAGCCTGCAAGAGCGGCTTTACAAATAGCGTGTATCGATCTGGAGCCATGCAGGCAAAGATCGCCGTAGGGAACAGGTAAGGATTGGGAAGCTTTCGTTCCAGGTAGTCCTGATAGAGGCTCCGAACGATCTCGTCGTTCAGGTTTTCTGTCAGATGCACGCGATGTAGCCAGAGCTGAAGCCTATCGATTGAGCGGAGCAGTTTTTTCTCATTCGATCCGATCAATCCTGGTCCATACCGATTGTGGAGCACCTTGTTGCGCGCCCAGTCCGTGTTCAACTGGCGTAGGAGGTCGCTGAACGTCTCGGCGGTCCAGAGAGCCGTCTTTCGGATCAAGGCCGTAGCTTCTGCCGCAGCGGCCAAACGTACTTCCTCGCGCTTCGGGTTCTTGAATCGCTGGCTCACTGCAGGCGGTACAGACAGCACCTCCTTCCTGACGATTTCAAAACCCAGGTCTTTTAAAACCTTGAAGCATCGAGAGCTTAGACCGCCCGCAAACTCGTCTGGCCCCAGAATGCGACCAACCAACCGTCGAGCAGCGATTCCGATGAGAGCCTTGGGCGGATAGACTTTTCCTTCATGGAATACCTGGTACTTGGTAGCAGTACCAAAGCGATGATCGATCCCCGCATCGAAATCGGCCATAGCCAGTATCACATCGTCACGGCTGATGCCATCAGGGATGATGTGCTGCGCTTCCATGAAATCCCTCGTGCTGAGTTGGGACGATGAGTGGATGGGTCAGGCGAACTTGCCAGTCCCCTCGTATTCTTATCGCTATCGGCACCGGATCGGGAGCACCTTGAGGCTCTGGTCGGCTCTCAACGTGGCATCGCAGAGCTCGTCGTACTCCTCCGTTGAGATATTACACTCATCCCTGAGTTGCATCCACAGGTCGAATGCATGCGCCACGCGGCTTCGTCCCAGCTCGGCCAATGCCAGCACCGCGGCGCGCTTGTCGACTGTTACGAGAACGGCATCATCGCGTTCCGCCAGAGCCCAGGCGATAGCCTGGTTCTCCGCCAGGTTCGCGCTGCTCTCCACGGGTTGACGCAGGTGTTCATACAAGATCCCGAAAGCGTCCGTGCCGCACATGACCCTGAAAGTCTGGATGGCTCGCTGGTGAGCCAGCAGGTCTGTACGCCTTCCAGAAGCGTTTTGAGCCGTGGCTTCTGCGATGAAGAACTGGTCTTCGGGCCAAGAACTGACCGTCTTCGGGTCGACGGATCTCGCCAACCACTCCAAGGGGCCATCATCGATGATCCACGCGGTCATGAGCTGGTTCAGCTCCAGGTCAGCAGCTCGCGAGCCCGACCTGTCGTGATTTGACCCTCTTCCATGGATACAATCACGATCCCCGCCGCCCATCCCTGCCACAGGGGTGCCGGGTCCTCGGGAAGAAGATCGTGAAACATCGCTGGCGGCACGTCCGTCTGAACGGTCTCGAACAGCTCGTAGGAAATCCTCGGCTTCCTCGGTCTCCGCGCAAGATCCTCCGCGCTCTCGGCACGGATGAGATCGCAGTTCTTGGCGTGCCAGGCAGCTCCTTCGAAGGAAAGTCCCCAGTGCGAAGCGAGCTCGTACACCAACCGATCGTCATCCTCGCGAACGGCCTTGCCAAGCTCTCTTGCCCAGCCCAGGACCTGGCTGCGCGGAGCGAGGAATGACGGCGAGAATGCTCTCGCGCGCATCTCCACCGCATTCGAGTAATTGCCCGTCTGCTCCGTCCCCCAGGAGACCATCGTCGTGATGTCTCCCTCACCGGCATCATGGAGCAAGTGACACAGCTCGTGAGCCAGTGTCGCTCGGAGTGCGCCCGGATGCTTCCGCTTGCTCAGCCGATTGAGCAGGATCACGGGTACAGCTCCCGGCTCCCATATACTGGCCGCATCCACATCTGTCGAGCTCAGGGCGATCCGCGCGATATGGACGCCCAGATCGTTGAGGAGTCGCTCGAGCTCGTGGACGGGTCCGGATTCGCTCCTCAGCAAGCCTCGAGCCTGCTCTCCGAGCGCGTACCCCTCGCGCCAGGGCTCGGCACTTCCACCCACGCCCAGGATCTTACGGTGCCTCGCGATGGCGATCTCCTCTCCCTGCATGCCGACGAGATGCGCCAAAATACGACCCATCTCGGCAGCCATCGCCAGGATCCTCACATCGCTGGCATCCGGGCTGTCCAGCGAAGTCGCTGCCCGAAACCTGGCCGGTATTCTCTGTGGCCTCGTCTCCTCCCCCCGGTACATGGCAACCGGATCGACTGCCACCGCTCGACAGAGCTGCTCGTACTCGCTGGCAGAAAACGGATCGCCATTCTGGATGGCCTGCAATCTAGACGGTTCCAGCCCTGAGTATCGAGCCAGATCTCCCTCAATACCCATTTCTTGCACGCGCTGGAAGATCCGTTCAGCGAGCGAGTTCCCGCTCATCACATACTCCGTTCCTCAATACAGAGGATCATACCGGATTCCGATGACACGACGCAAAGACAATCGCCCCGCCCAACGACAACACCATACAAGAAACGCGCCGGGCTCAAGGCGCTGGCGCGCCGCCGTCCTGCCGGCGCGCCTCGCTGCCGGCCTCGTACTTCGCCAGCGTCTCGCAGCCTCGCTCATAGCCCAGCTCGCAGGAGCGGCGCAGCAAGCGCAGGCTCTCCCGGTAGTCTTTGACCAGCCCGCCCCGGCCGCCGGAGATCATCAGGCCCAGGTTGTAGCAGGCCGCGCCCAGGTTCGCGTCGCAGGCCTTGCGGTAAAGCGCTACCGCCTCGGCCTCGAAATTCGCACCTTGCTGGTTCGCCATGTAGGAGGCCAGGTTGTTGCAGCCCAGCGGCTCTCTGGCCTCGCAGGCGCGCTTGTAGAGCGCCAGGGCCTCGGAGGGGTTGGCCTCGGTGCCCTTGCCGGTCATGTACAGGTGGCCGAGCCGGGCGCAGGCGAGCGGCAGGCCGCTCTGGCAGGCGGCCTTCTGCATCGCGAACGCGGTCTGGGGATCGGGGGCCACGCCGTGCCCCTTGACCAGGGCCTCGGCCAGGCCGCTGCAGCCCAGGGCCAGCCCCTGGTCGCAGGCCTTCTTGTACAGGGAAGCCGCCCGCTTCTCGTCCCGGGCCAGACCGCGGCCCTGCTCGCAGGCCTCGCCGAGCCACACGCAGGCGATGGTGTCGCCGGCCTGGCAGGCCTTGTCGAAGAGCCCGGCGGCCCGCTCCAGGTCCTGGCCGATGCGCTCGCCGCTGCGCAGGATCTCGCCGAGCTGCCGGCAGGCGGCCGCCTCGCCCGCCGCGCAGCGCTTCTCCAGCGCCTCGGGCGACGCCGGCTGAACGCTCGGCTGCTCCGGCTCCACCGGCGCGCGCTCCCCGGCGTCCCGGCCGCCCTGCTCGGTGCAGGCCGCGGCCAGCGCGCACAGGAGCGCGACGCACACCATACCCGACCGTGTCAACAGACGCATGGCTCAGTCCCGATCGTAGACCGTCATGCGCACCTCGGCGCTGTTGCACTTGAGCTCCGGTACGTACATGGCGAAGCCTTTCAATGGCAGCGCGTGGAAGTAGCCCGGCACCTCGGCCCGCAGGTCGTAGCGCAGCTCCCAGATGCCCTGCTCGAGCTTGTCCACGAACAGCGCCACCTTGCGGTCCCGAAGCTCCTGGTGCACCCGATGCGAGCGGCCGGTGTAGTCCCGGCCGTCGAAGCCGGCCGAGCTCAGGGCCGGCTTCCAGGTCGCCTTCTTGCGGCCGTGCTTCTCGGCCCCGAAGCTCTCGTCGACCGTGTCGGCGCGGATCTCCCGGGCAAAGAGCGGCTGGCCGCTCCGCACCTCGACCGCCTCCAGCCCGGCCGGCTTGAGGTCCTCGAAGACGAGGTACTCGTAGTTGTTCTTGCTCTCGACGGTCACGACGACCTCCACCCGATCGCCGCTCACCAGGCTGCCGCCGTCATCGAGCGGCTTGCGCTCGTAGACCGTGCCCTTGAGCAGCGACGGCCGGCCGAGCCAGCGGTAGTACTGCCGCCGGGCGAAGATCTCGTGCCCGGCGGGCGGGATGGGCTTCTCCAGGCTGAAGAAGTCGGCCCGGGCCGAGAAGTACAGCGCCGCGCCCTTGCGCTTGCGGATGACGATCCGGTTGGCGCCGGTCTTCAAGGTCCGGGCATCCACGTCGAAGCGGCTCGGCCCGGCCACGAGATCCCTGCCGCGGAGCTTGCGGTCGGCGATCCGCCTGCCGTTGACCTCGAGCGTGTACGCCGACTCGCTGCCGATCTCGCCGCTCGCGTGGAGGAAGTCGGTCAGGGCCAGCACGGCGATGGCCGTGTCGCGGGTGTTGGTCCACTGGGCGCCCCGCCGGTTCTTCACCAGCCAGTTGACGGCCGGATCGATCAGGGGGTGCTTCGGGTTGTAGGCCAGCAGCGCCCGCAGCACGAAGGCGGTCGACTCGACCGGCCCCTCGGAGAAGCGCCACCAGAAACCGTCGGCGCCCCAGCGCGCGGTCGCCATGGTCTCCTGGCTGCGCTTGCCGTCCGGGCCGCGCATGACCACCGAGCGATCGGGGGCCTCGTCGCGGCGCACGGTGTTCTCCAGGTTCTCGATCAGGATCTCGGCCTTGTCTTTGAACTTGTAGTGCACCGCGCTCAGCGCGAGCATGGCCAGCGTGTAGGCGTCGAGCTGCGTGCGGTGGTTCCACAGGTTGTCGAAGGCCTTGTGCTGGTACTGCTGCACCTGCCTGCGACCCGTCAGGGCATGGTGGGTCGACAGCGCGTGCAGCATCCAGGCCTGGCGGTCCAGGTTCAGCTCCTCGTCGACCAGGTGCTGCTCCAGGTAGCTCACCCCCCGGTCCAGCACCCGGCGCTCGAACTGGACCCCGGCCTGCTGCGCCAGGCTCAGGCCCCAGACCACGTAGGCGGACATGAAGCGGTCGCTGTCGCCCGTCTTCCACCAGCCCCAGCCGCCGTCGCCGTGCTGGAAGTCGATCAGCCGATCCATCCCGGCCTGGATGACGGTCGCCAGCTCACCCAGATCGCGCTTGCCGCGCGGGTGGGTCTTGGCGGCGTGCTTCGGCTCTACGCCGCCGAAGACCTTGTGCATCACGTCGGCCGGGGAGATGCCCAGCTTCTCGAGGCTGCGGGCCACGATGACCGCGGGCAGAAAGCGGCTCATGGTCTGCTCGGTGCAGCCGTACGGGTAGTCGATCAGGAAAGGCAAGGCATCCAGCATGGTCACGGCCAGGCTCGGGGCGATCTGGATCTCCAGGCGGGTCGATCCCTTGCGGCGCGGCGGCAGGTCGAGCTGGACCTGGGCCTGGCTGCCGCGCAGCTTGCCGGCCTTGACCAGGGTCTTTTCGATCCCGTGCTCGTGGGCGACGAAGGGCTTCTCCATGGCGTCGGCGTACCCGCCGCCCCGGGCCGAGGTGCGCAAGACGACCTTGCCGGCCTGCGCCACGCGCACGCGCCAGTCCACCCGGGCGTCCGCGCCGGCCGGGACGCGCACGGTGCGGGCCGGCAGGCCGAGCAGCTTGACCCCCGAGGCGGCCAGCTTGACCTTGGCCCGGATGGCCTTGGAGGTGTTGTTGTTGACCACGGCCGAGACGGTCGCCTCGTCGCCGACCACGAAGAAGCGCGGAGCCTGCAGGCGCGCGATCAGCGGCTGGCGGGTGCGGACCGAGGAGGCCGCGATGCCGAAGCGGTCGTCGCTCGTGGCCGCGCGCGCGGTCGCCTTCCAGCTCGTCAGGCTGTCGGGCATGCGGGCCTGGGCGCGGGCCAGGCCCTTGTGGTCGGTCTGCAGGTCGGGCACGAACAGGGCCGTGGCGCGAAAGTCGGTCCGCACCACCACCGCCGGCTCCGCAGCCGCGCCGCCGCCCGGGGGCCCCGGCGGCGCGACCGCCTCGGGCGCCGGCATGCTGGCGCTCTTCTTGGGGCCCGCATCCCGCCTGCGCTCCCGGGCTGCGCGCCCCGGCGCCGCCGACTTGGCCATCGGCGCCGCCTCGCACTCCTCGGCGCGCATGTCGTCCGCTCCGCCCATGTCGGCCGGGGGCTGCTGCGCCTCCAGGCTCGCCTGGGCGAGCTGCTGCTCGACCTGCCGCTCGTCGACCAGGCCCTTGCCCGTGTCCACCAGCCGGATGTAGCCCCGGTACTGGAAGGTGCTCTGGGTCGAGACGTGATCGCCGCGCTTGGTCCCGAAGAAGAACTGCCGGGGATCGGGCGCGTAGTCGGACTGGATGTAGAAGACCGACTCGTCGACCAGGCCCAGGGCCAGCTCGGCCCGGACGGGCTTGCCAAGGTAATCCCGCGCCGTGACCTTCAGCCGGGCCTGCTCACGCGGCCGGTACGTCTTGCGGTCCGCGCGCACGTCGACCTGCAGGAAGTGCTTCTCGGGCGGGACCACGATCTGCTTGTTCGCGGTGGTGAGCTGCCGGTCGTGGACCGAGGCGGCCGCCAGGTAGATGTTCGGCACGTAGGCGTCGATCACGCCCAGCTCGACCAGGCCCACGTTGCCATCGAGCTTGACCAGCCGCAGGTCGTAGAGCTGATCGCCCTCGATGGAGAAGAGCACGAAACGGCCGGGCACCTCGGCGCAGATCAAGGCGCGCGCCTTCTGGCCCACGCTGAAGGTGTCCTTGTCCACCACGATCTCCAGCCCGCCGTGGTAGTAGCCCAGGTCGGAGCTGCCCGGCGTGGCCGCCCAGACCGCAGTCCGGGCCTCGATGGGCGAGCGGCCCTTCTGGGGCGAGCGCCAGAGGATCGCGTAGTAGCCTTCCCCCGGGGCCCTGAAGGCGAACTCGGCCTCGCCCTTGGCGCTCGTGTGCACCTTCTGCTCGAGCACCTTCTCGTGCTCGTAGCCGCGGAACTTGAAGCGCCAGCCCGGGAGCGGGAAGTGCCTGTGCTTCTCGCGTGCCCGCTTCAGCGCGACGCCCTCGATCGACGCGCCCTTGTCGTCCAGCCAGATCTCGCGCCAGCGCTCCCGGGTGACGGTCACCGTGCCCTCGGCCCGGACCGGCTCGTCGTTGGCGTCCCGGGCCCGGAAGTCGACGCGCACGTCCTCGTCCGGCCGGTGGAGGAAGTGGCGCGGCTGGGCGAAGACGCGGAAGGCCTGGCGGGCCACCCGGACCGTGCCCGCGCCGATCACCTCGCGACGCGAGGAGTCCGTCACCCGCGCCTCGATGCGGTACTCGAGGTCCTGCTGCGCGCCCAGCGGCGTGTCGAAGCGCACGATCGCCTTGCCCGCCCCGTCGGTCTTGAGCTTCTCGCGCTTGATCTGCGAGGCGTAGCCGTAGTGCGCGTAAGGCTGCGGATCGATGTCTCCGTAGTACCAGGGGTAGTCGCGCGCCGGCCGCCAGATCGCGTAGTAGGGCTTCTGGGTGACGATCACCTCCACCTCGGCGCCCACCACCGCGCCGCCGAAGTAGTAGTCGACCTGGATCTCGGCCTCCACGCTGTCGCCGGTCCTGAAGATCTTGGGCCGGCCCGCCTCCTGGGGCACCTGGACCGACACGGAGAACTCGGGCAGCTTGTACTCCTCGAGCCGGAAGAGCGTCGCCGAGCCGACGTGCCGTCTCCGCCCCTCGGTCCAGAACGAGATCCGGTACTCCCCGAGCGCCATCTCCGCGTTGAGCTCGAGCTTGTCCCATGCGCTGCCGAAGGCGTTGAGCTTCGCCTTGCCGGCGGCTTTCTTGGCGCCGCGCGGGCCGGTGATCTCCCACTCCAGCACCTTGCCTGCGGGCGTGCTGTAAGTCGCGCCGTCGTGCGTGCGGGCCACGATCTTCCACTGCACCTCGTCCTCGGGCCGGTAGGCCGGCCGGTCGGTGAAGGCGTAGATCTTCCAGCTCTCCGAGGCGCCCGCCGAGCTGCAGTAGCCGGTGGAGAAAGCCTGCCGGTCGGCCAGCCGCCCGGCGGCGAAGAGCTCGACCGACGAGGCGCTCACGTCGAGCTCGAAGCGGGCCAGGCCGTCGGTGCCGGTGTGGGCCTGATCGCGCTTCCAGCTCCAGCTGCCACCGACATAGCGTCGCTGCCACAGGCTGACCGTGGCATCGACGAGCGGCGAGCCGTCCAGGGCGTTGCAGAGGTAGACCGCGGCCTTCTTGCCGGCGCTCTTGACCACCGCGGACGCGTCGCTGACCAGGATCAGATCCCGCCGCACCAGACCCCCGCCCTTGGCCTCGACCACGTAGGCGCCCGTGGGGAGCTTGCCCTCGTAGTGGATGGACTTGCCTCCCGGCAGGTGCTTGCCCGTGTCACCGGTCGACATGACCCAGCGGCGCTCCTGCTTGCCCCGGCCGAGATCGATGCGCTGGAGCCAGGACCCGGACCCGTCCCCGGAGCCGAAGGCCACGTCCCGGGTGAGATCCACGCGGGTGACCTGGAGCTCGATGCGCTTGACGTTGCGCCAGCCCAGGCTGAGCTGGATCTCCGAGCCCGGCAGGAAGACGTGCGAAACCCCGAGCGACAGATCGGCGCGGGTGATGTCGGCGATGCGCTCCTTGGCCTGCAGCCAGTAGCGCGTCTCGCCTTTCTTGAACTCGCGCATCAGGCGCCTGTAGAGCACCAGCGCGCCCGGGTAGTCCACCTCGGAGCGCCAGGTGCCGTCCTTGGCCTGCACCAGCCGGCCCTCGCTCTCCAGGTGCTGGGCGTAGTGGAACAGCGCGTCGTCGTACCAGTCCGTGCCCTGGCCGTGGCGCAGCGCCTCCTCGAAAGCCTCGGGAACGCGGGCGCGCTGCTCGTAGCTGCCGCCCTGGTAGCGCAGGCCCATGGCCTTGAGGAACAGGGCGTGGGCCCGCTGCCCCGGATCGCGGACGATCTGCAGCAGGTTGTCGATCACGGGCAGCGGCAGGTAGTTGCCGTGGTAGCCGTAGTAATAGGACGAGTCCCGCCACGGGGGCGCCGCGCAGCGAAAGGCCATCCCGATGTAGCGCGCCCGGGCCAGCTCGACGTCGGCCGCGCCCGCCCACCAGTCGAGCGCCGGCTCGTAGTGGCTCCAGGCCGAGTACCAGGACCGGGTGTCCGAGCGCAGCCACTGGTAGTCGCCCAGCGACTCGTGGACCTCGGCCCAGACCCGGTCCCGCTCGCTCTCCCGCTTGACCTCGCGGATCAGGGCGTCCAGGGAGCTCACGGCCTGGTCCAGCTTGCTCCGGTCGGCCCGCCGCTCGGACTGGCAGCGCCACAGGGTGTCCGCCAGCCGGAAGTCCACCCAGCGCGCCTTGGGCGGGGTGAGCTTCATCTTGTCGGCCTTCGCGTACAGATCGTGCGCCTTGCGATACGAGCCGCGGGCGTATAGGCGCTCCGCCTCTCGCTGGAGGCGGTCGTAGCCCGCCTGCGCCCGGAGCGCGGCGGGTGCGAGCAGCAATGCGACGGCGAAGAAGAACGAAACGTGACGGGTCATCGGGACCTCCCAGTCGTTTCAGGATTGCAGGTGCGGGCGCGCCTCATTCTGGATCAAATCGAGGAATGCATCGAAGGACGGCACTGCGCTGCGAATCTGATCCCTGATCTGCTTCGAAAGCCCCGCAGGGGCGGAATATGAAAGCCCAGGGCGAAGCCCTGGGATTGGGCGTGACGAGTGAGACGAAGCCCCAACGGGGCGAAATAGAGGTGCATGC
Organism: Deltaproteobacteria bacterium; assembly: GCA_016935365.1. Lineage (GTDB taxonomy): Bacteria > Myxococcota > B64-G9 > B64-G9 > B64-G9 > JAFGRB01. The sequence continues at coordinate 19,400 of JAFGRB010000307.1, read as the reverse complement.
CGAATTCCTATTGCGCCCCGTTGGGGCTCCGAGTCATTCCTTCCCCTGTTACCCAGGGCTTCGCCCTGGGCTGACATATTTCGCCCCGTTGGGGCTTGAATCTGCATTGCGAGCTCGTGCAGCCCGAATCGTTTCTCAGGACCTCTGCGGTCCTCATAGAGGATGACGGGACCCGGCGGGCTCATCGTCTCACCGCTCCCCATGTATCACCCGAGCGGCCACCCGGTCAAACGAACCATCGAAAGCGGATGGCCTCGTCCGTCAGTACGCTGGCATCAACTCGAAGGAGAATTCCCCATCGGAGGAGATCTCGCCGAGACCGGGCATGTGGATGAAGCGCAGGTCGTAGTGGCCGGGCTCTCGAATCTGCCAGCTGGCCCCCAGGTCGATCTGCAGCTCGACCCGCTCCAGCGGGGCCAGCGTGCGCATCGAGGTCGCGAAGGACTGCGCGCTCCCGGGGACCGCTTCGGATGCGTGGCCGGCGTCCGAGAGGCTGCGTTTCAGGGAAATCTCCACACCTCTCGCGAGCTCGGACGCACCATCCGGGCCCTGGCGCCACAACGACGCCGGCACCTGCTGAGGATACGGCTTGAGGTTGACGAGTTCGAATCTCAGCACCAGCGGTCCCCCGATGCGCGCGGGCTCGAGGTCGTGGAACACGAGTCCGATCCCCCCGTCCTGCCCGATCCGTTTCGGCCAGTCATCCGAGCCCGGGAGCAGCCAGAAATGCCCGCCCGCCTCCACCTCGAGCAGGCCGGCGGGGCCCGTCACTCCGGCGAAGATGCGGCCATCGGCCAGGCGCTCGAGCTGCCAAACCTCGCCTTGGCAGCACCGCCCGCGGAACGGATTCCAGTATTCCACCTGGAACGGGAACCCGAGCGGCACGACCTCGGCCCGGCCGCGACCCTCGAGCGTGAACACGGCCATGCCGGCTTCCACGTCCGCCTTGCTGGCCGGGCGTATCCGCTCGCGCTGGAAGACGAAGCCGACTCTCAGGAAGTCCTCTGAAAAGCGAGTCCGCGCGCCGTATCGCTCGAGCAGGCTCCGCATCCGATCCAGGGTCCAGTCGCGCTGCGACTCGGGCCAGCTCGGATCGAAGGCCGGCAGGCCGCTGACCCGCGAGAGAGCGACCGCGACGCGATCGCAGACCCGCTCGCCGTCCGGACCCGGCTCGCGATCCAGCAAGATCTCGAGCACCTGCTGCCGGAACGGCGCCAGGACGAGCAAGGGCGAGGCGATTTGCCGGAGATTCTGATTCAACAGCATCTCGGGCCTGCAGGAGCCTCGGCGGCCGTAGAGCTTCTCTACCAGCTCGGCCCATGCAGGATGACCGGGGTTCGACCACAGCGGCGCCAGAAGCAGCCAGTCGGTCTTTCCCTCGCTGCAGCCCAGAATGGTCCTGCCGAGCCAGCTCGCATAGCGTCTCAGGGCCTGCCGATCGTCGACGGCCATCAGCCGCTCGTGCAGCTGCCCCAGCAAGCGGCAGCGCTGGTAGAGGTCGCTTCCGGTACCGAAGAACCGCAGTCCGCGCCGCTTCAGGGACGACTCGTACAGGGCGGTCCAGTCGCGGTTCCGGTCTCGAAGCCATGTCGCCGGAGCCCGCAAGGACAGGTACTCCATCGCCTCGACCAGGCTTTCGGGATCCTCCTCGAGCTGGGCCAGACAGAAGTCGGGCTCCGTGCCCGCCTTGAGCCGTTCTGCGAGGTACTGGCGCGCAATCATCGCCGCCGCGCGCCGTTTGGCACAGATGCCCTCGTCATCGCCCGCGCCGGCCTCGATCTCCTCCCAACTCGCGCAGGGAAGCAGCTCCCTCAAGGCGGTATAGGCCAGGTGGTATACCCCGACCGGAACGACCCGATCGGACAGATGCCGCCCGCAGCAGCTGGAGTCGTCCCACTCGCGGATCCACACCGTGCGGCTCAACTGCTGGTCGCGCTCCAGGCAATCGATCAGCGCTCCAGCCCCCCGGAGCCCCTCCTCCACCAGCGCGCGCACCCGCGGATGCTGGCGCAGCTCGAGGCGCTCGGGTCCGACGTTGCAGCTGACGTCCTGCAGGCCGCCCAGTTGACCGCCCGACCCGTCCGCCCTCGCCCGCCGTGCCAAGTCGCGGACCAGGGACTCGACCTGCGGGCGCATCCAGCCGACGGCCCGCTCGATAGCAGGGCAAGCTTTCTTGCCGTCTCGGATCTCGCCCTGTAGCGTCTCGAGGTCCCGGGCCAGGCCGTTCGCATAGCTGGCAGCCAGCATGTCGGCTCGCGCGTGAGCGCACAGGGCCTGGTGGTAGCGAGCCCAGAGCCAGTAGACCAGCATGGAGCACAGCTCCGGCGCGCCGCGCAATTCGAGCAGACGGGGCGGAGTGCCCGGCCTCTGGCCCCTCCAGCCGTCGAGCACCCGCCTGGCCAGATCCGGCTTGCCCAGGCGCAGCAGCATGGCCGCCTGCAGCGGAGAGAGGACCTCGCCGGCTGCGCCCAGCGCCTCGGAGCTCCGCTGGTCGCGCAGGTACCTCGAGAGCCGGATGTCCGGCATGGCATTCGAATAGCGCGCCAGCCGCTCGAGCGTGTCCTTCTCGAGATCGGCCGGCTCGCCGACCTCCTCGAGCCTGACGAGCAGGCCGTTCGTCGTGATGGCGAAGTCCTCACGCCCCTCGACCGGAGGCAGGACCCAGGCAGCGGTGTCGAGCGGACGGTCGCAGCGCAGGTCGCGCCCGGCGACGAATCGCACCTTCCGGTACGCACAGGCTCGAGGATCGGGAAATCCCCGCTCGAACAGCGCGGCGCTGGCCGCCGCGGCCTCGCTGCGCTCCCTCGGCTTCCAGGGGGCGGTCTGTCGAGGAGGGACGGGCAGCGCCCTCGCTGCCAAGGGAGGCGCGCCGGCCGTTTCGGGCGTCGCCGCATCGGGTGCCGGATCGCTTGCCGCATCGGCCGTGGCTGCATCGGCGGTCGCATCGGCCGAAGCGAGCTCCGGATGGCCGATCTGCTCGACCACCGTCCGGGAATCGGGCCCGCGAGATTCGCAGCCGAAGCAGAGCAGGGCGATCAGGCTCAACAAGAAGCGTTCGCTGCGATCCATGGGATAACGAATCCGCCCGCGGATGCGCAGGCAGCTCGAGCCCCGGAAAGCTCGCGTCTCAATCGGACACACGCCGTTCCATCCACATCACGAAGCGCACGCCTCGCGCGCCGTCGCCGATCCGCAGCGGCCTCGACTTGATCTCCGCGAAGCCGGCCGCCTTCAAGGCGGCGACAATCGAGTCGCACTCCTCGAAGGTGGCGGCCATGCCCCGCAGGCGCACCTTGGGCCCGTCGACGTGCAGCTCGCGCAGCCGGGTGCCCTCGAAGGGAGCGAGCAGGCCGAGGAGCTCCCGCAGCGCAGCGAGCGCGGACCGAGCTCGGTCATCCGGCGCGGGCCGCACGAGCTGCAGCTCCACGTCCAGCTGCCCGGGCCTGCTGAAGCTCGCGCGCAGCTCGAGCCCGTCCACCCGGCGGTCGCCGGCGGCCTCCAGCGCGCCCAGAAAGCGGGCCAGGCCCGTGGCCTCGATCCGGCGAAGCCGCATGTCGAGCCGAGGTCCCTCCTTGGATGTGCTGAGCTCCGCGATCTCCACACCCGCGGCGCGGGCGGCAGCCTCCGCGGCCTGGATGAGCGGCATGCCCTCGCGGGCCAGGGCGCGATCGGGCGCCGGCAGCTCGAAGGCGGCCGGCGGCAGGTCGAGGAGCGACCGCTCTCTGGCTGGCAGCGGCGCAGGCCTCGACAGGGCCGGGCTCGATGTGCGCTGGACGATCCAGAAGCCCTGCCGCTCGACCAGCACGAGCCCCTCCGAGGCCAGGGCTGCGTCCAGCGCCCGCTGGGCCTGCTCCAGCTCGACAGGACTGCCGGTCACGATGTGGAAGCGCAGGTCGCGGAGCGCGTCGGGCACGATGTAGTTGCGCCCGTCGAGCTTGGCGAAGGTCGCGAGCACCGAGACGAGATCGGCCCGGTCGAAGTCCAGCCGGATCTTCCTGGCACGGGCGGTCGAGGAGACGAGCGCGGCCGCGCACAGACAGGCGCACAGGATGATTTGCGAGCGCTTCACATGCGTCCTTTCGTCAGAGCGTTGCGCGCAGCCGAGCGGCGTTGCCGCAACGCGTATGCTTCCGTGTCGTACCTCGCTAGAGATCCTCGAACTCGTACTCGTCCGTCTCGTGGTGCTGCATGCCGGCCACCACCCTGCCGAGGATGCCGCCACCCAGGGCGCCGGCGAAGACTCCGGCCACCACGCCCGGGATGATGGACGGGGCGGTGAACGCGCCCACGCCCACGCCGAAGAACGCGCCCAGCACCCCGATGACGTTGCGCAGGGTCACGGCCTGCTGGCTCGGCCTCTCGGCCACCGAGTAGCACTGGCTCATGGCCTCGCGGATCTGCTCCCGTAGATTGGAGCGCCTCCTCAGCTCCTGGACCACCTCCCGCGCGCTGTCCGGCGCGATGCCCAGCGAGGAGGCCAGCACGGCCAGGTCGCGCTTCTCCGCATCCGCGAACAGGCCGTCGACGAGCACCATCATCGCCCCGGTGACGAAGACCACGGCGCGGACCTTGCGCGGCAGGCCGTCCAGGCGCAGGCGCGCGGGGTCCTGGGCCTGCTTGAGGATCTGCAAGCCCTCGGAGTCGTCCACGCCCATCCAGACGGACAGGTCGCGAAACAGCTCCTTCTCCACGGTCATCAGGACGCGATCGCTCCAGGAAAGCTCGGCCAGCGCGCCGAGCAGCCGGCGTTTCTGATCGAGGCTCAGGGACTGCAGGAGATCCTGGGATTCGCTCATGACAACGCTCTCGCTTCCGTTTGAGATCCAGCCGCGCACCAGAGCTCCTCGCCGAGCCCGGCCAGGGCGTCGCAGCCCCGGATGTCCCTGGCCCGGGCAGGCACGACCCGGAACGGGGCCTGGCCGACGAGCTGCCGCAGCCGCTCCAGCTCTCGCAGGTGCACCGCCCTGCGCTGGCGGCAGTAGACGCACAGATCCGAGTCCGGCTGGATCTGGTTGGCCACCACCAGGCCCACCGGGACGCCGTGCTCGCGGAGGAAGGTCAACGTCCGCGCGGTCTCGAGCACCGACATGGCCTCGGGAATGCTCACCAGGCAGAACAAGGTCCGATCGGCATCGGTCAGCAGCGCGCGCGCCTGGGCCACGCGATCGCGAGCGCTGCGCAGGTTCTGCTCCATGCCGGCCTCGTCCGCCTCTCCCCTGGGCAGCAGCTTCCGCAAGGCTCGCCCGATGCGCGCGAAGTGATCCCGCAGGCTCAACAGGCGCCCGATCCAGCCGTCGAGCATGCCGGGCAGCATGAGCAGGCGCAGGGTGTGGCCGGTCGGCGCGGTGTCGAAGACCACCATGTCGTATTCGTCCGAGCTCATCAGGTCGAGCATCAGCTCCAGCGAGACGTACTCGTCGACCCCCGGCGCCTCGCCCATGCTCCGCACGGCCTCCATCATCGTCCGCTGCACGCGCCCCGCGCGGCGGCCGGTGTCGGGCAGCGGCTCCGAAGCCGTGGCCTCGGCCCAGTGCAGGGCCGGATCGATCTCCACGGCCTGCAGCCCGGGCTCGAGCCAGGCGCCCTGGTGACCGATCTCGCGCTCGAAGACGTCGGACAGCGAGTGGGCCGGATCGGTCGAGGTGATCAGCACCCGCTTTCCCCGGCGGGCCAGGTAGACCGCCGAGGCGGCCGCCAGGGTGGTCTTGCCCACGCCGCCCTTGCCGGAGAAGAAGGCGAAGCGCCCCGGCCCGCCGATGAGCGCCGCTGGCTCCATCGGCTATGTTCTACACCTCGGGCCGCACATCCCACAAGCCTGATGACCTGATGACCTCATCGGCATTGTCCGGCGGCGCCGATGTCGGTATCATGCTCCTGGCGGCTCGCCGATCGTCTTCCCGCCGCCAGACAAGGACGTGTACGATGGCACGCATGCTGGCCTTGAACGTGGAGAAAGCGCTCGGCGCCGACGCGCACGACAAGCTCGAGCCCGCAGAGCGGGACGCCATCCTGGAGATCGCCTACATGGCCATCGCCGCCGACGGCAAGCTCATGGAGAGCGAGCTGGACGCCTTCACCGAGGCCATGCTGCTGCTCTACGGTCCCCAGGCCACGCCCGAGAAAGTCAAGCAGCTCGTCGATCATCTCGTCGCGACCTTCGAGCACGACGCCAACGACGACCTGCGCGAGTTCACCTCGGAGCTCGAGCGCCCCTACGCGCGGCGCACGGCCTACAAGCTGGCCTACGCCATGGCCATGAGCGATCTGGACACCAACGACAGCGAGTTCGAGTTCGACCAGAAGCTGCGCTGCATGCTGGGGCTGAGCGAGGACGAGGCCGAGGCCCTGGCCGATGAGGTCATCGAGGCCATCCGGCCCGGCGGCCGTCCCGCGATCTGACCGGTTGCAGGAGGAAGCCGTGTACGCCCGCTCATGGATCGCGTGCTGCCTGCTGTGGCTCTCGGCCTCCGCGTGCGGCGGTGGGGCTGCAGAGCAGGTGGCCGCGCCCGAGATGGATCCGCCGCCGGGTCGTTTCGACAGCGACCTGGAGGTGACGCTCGGCTGCGCCACGCCCGGCGCCGCCATCCACTACACGACCGACGGCAGCCTGCCCGGCCGGGACGCGCCGGTCTTCTCGCCCGAGCAGCCCATCCGCATCCAGGGCGTGGGCACCGAGATCGAGATCCAGGCCCTGGCCGTCGCCGAGGGCATGGCGGACAGCCCGATCGTCTCGGGCCGCTACGCCGTGGATCCGTTCCGCCTCGTGCGGGCCTTCCCGCCCGTGGCCACGCCGCAGGCCGCCTACGCGTACACCTTCCAGGCCACCGGCGGCGAGCCGCCGTACGGCGACTGGCGCGTGCAGCGGGGCGAGCTGCCCGCGGGCATGAGCCTGGATGCGGACAGCGGCGAGCTCGCCGGTACGGCCGGGGATGCGGGCTTTTCCTACTTCGTGCTGTGCGCCTCGGACGCGGCCGGGACCGAGGCCTGCGAGCTCTACGGCCTGCGCTGCGGCGAGCCGGGCCCGGGCCCGCTGGCGCTGCGGGCCGAGGGCTATCAGCGGGTCTACGAGGCGCGCCACTACACCCACGGCCTGGCGTTCAACTGCCGCACCCCGGACGATCCGGAAGGCAACTTGCGCTACTCCACCTGCGGCGACTGCGCCTTCCAGTCGGGCCAGTGCACCCAGGCCATGGCGCTGCGCTACGCGGTCACGAGAAGCGACGAGGCCCTCGAGCTGATCCGGGATCACATCGACGGCTGGCGCCTCTTCCAGCTGGTGACCGGCATGCCCGGGCTCATCGGGCGCTGCTACGCCCACAAGGACTGGCCCATGGAGGACGGCTACTGGGACGACGTCGACACCCAGCCCGACATGCACCGCGGCCAGGGCGAGTACGCCGACTACTTCTGGAAAGGCGACACCAGCCGCGACCAGGTCTCGGGCGCGGTCAACGGCCTGGCCATGGCCTACGACCTGGTCGACGACGAGCTGGCCCGATCGCAGGTGCGCGACTTCCTGGTGGCGCTCGCGGATCACGTCTGGGACCACGGGCTGAAGATCGTCGATCCGGACGGCGAGACGACCCACTACGGAGACATGGACGGCGAGACCTGGGAAGGCCTGCCGGTGCCCAACGGGATGAACGCGGTCTGCTGCCTGGCCTGGTTCAAGGCCGCCCACCACGTCTCGGGCGAGCAGCGCTTCGACGACTACTACCGGGAGCTGGCCTTCGAGCACGACTACATCGGGGCCATGCGCGATCACCAGTGGGTCTACATGGGCTACGGGACCAAGTGGTACAACGTCTACCTGGTCTACCAGAACTGGTTCCACTTGATGCGGCTCGAGCAGGACCCGCCGCTGCGCGAGACCTACAAGGCCATCTTCCGCGACACCCTGTGGCTCAACATCGCCGACGAGACCACGCCCAACCGCAAGGCCGTGGTCGAGGCCAACCCGGTCAAGACGCCCTGGTACCTCTTCTCCACCGGCGAGCAGGACGCCGAGGCGCTCTACGAGGCGCTGTGGCAGGTGGTGGTCTTCTCCGAGCCGCCGCTCAGGGACCGGCAGGTCACCAACTCGACCAAGCCGGAGATCGAGAAGAACCCGGCCCAGACCGACGAGGCGCTCTACCCCCTGCCGTCGAACCTGCGCACGCCCGACATGGTCATCTGGCATCGCAACCCTTACTCGCTCGACGGCGGCTCGGACTCGGGCGAGGAGCGCACCGGCTGCGACTATCTGCTGCCCTACTGGCTGGGGCGCTACTACGGCTACATCGGGCCCGACTGGTAGCGCCATGCGAAGACAGCTCGACCTCTGCATACCGTTGTGTCTCTGCCTGTCCATCGCCTGCCAGCAGGCGCCGCGCCCGAGAGCCGAGATCCGTCACCCGCAGGCCCTGCCGGCCATGGCCCGCTGCGTCCAGGGCTTCGCCGAGCTAGCCCGCTCGTCCGTGCGCCCCGAGGACATGAGCGCCATCCTGGCCGAGGCCTGCGCCGGGCTCTTCGTCGAGCCCGGCTGCAGCCGCGCCTGGAAGGACCTGGCGCCGCAGCCGCCCGACCAGCGCTCGGCAGCGCTGATCGCGGCCTGCAGAGAGGCCTACTGCCCGCTGCTCTCCGGGCCCCGGCCTGCGCTCTGCGATGCGGAGATCCCGGACGGTCACACCGAGAGGCTGCTGGTCTGGACGCAGCTCCTGTGGGCCATCCTGCGTCACGACCTGGGGCCGGACCGGGCCGCGGAGCTGTACGCCTCGCTGGTCGTCTACGCGATCCTGCTCGAGCCCATCGCGGTCCACACCGAGCCCATCGCCCTGCCGGCCGTGCCCGAGCCGCGCGCGATCACGCTCCAGGTCGCGGTCGAGCAGGGTTCGCTGCACATCTCGCTGCCGGGACCGGGCCGCACCTGGAGCATGACGACGCAGCCCGAGCAGCCGGAGCTCGAGCCGCTGGTCGAGTTCCTGCGCGGGCTGCCCGACAGGCCCGATCGCGCGGTGATCATGGCCAGCCGGGACTGCTCGTACAGGGTCGTGGTGGCGGTCATGGACGCGCTGCAGCGAGCCGGCATCTCCCAGCTCGCGCTCAGCGCGCAGCCCTGAGGCGGAGCGCGCATGCCCTCGGACGAGCTCTGCGAGTCGATCCGCAGCTGCGGTCGCTGCCGCCTCGCGCAGACGCGCATCCACGCCCTGTGCGGCGAGGGGGACCCCTCGGCCCGGCTCATGCTGGTGGCCCAGGCCCCGGGGCAGGTGGAGGACCGCGAGGGGGCCATGTTCCTGGGCCCCTCGGGCCGGGTGCTCGACGAGCTGCTGGACCAGGCCGGCGTGGCGCGAGAGGCCGTCTACATGACCAACCTGGTCAAGTGCTTCCTGCCGGGCTACCGCAAGCCCAAGCCCGACGAGATCCAGGCCTGCCGCCCCTACCTGGACGCGGAGATCGAGCGAGTCGCCCCCGAGGTCATCGTGCCGCTCGGCTTCTTCGCCATCCGCGACATCTTCGAGCGGCACGGCCTTCCCATGCCGGAAAAGAGCGCCTTTTTCACCGTGCTCGGACAGCTGCACCTCGTAGCCGAGCGCAAGATCTACCCGCTCCGCCACCCGGCCGCCCTGCTGCACAACCGCGCGCTCGAGCCCGAGATGGCGGCGAGCTACGCGAAGCTGGGCGTCCTCTTGTCCCCCTGCAAGTGGCACCCGGTCTGCCCGATCCGCTACTACTGCGAGGCGGGCAAGCTGGACTGCGCCTGGGTCGAGCGCTACTGCAAGGGCGACTGGGCCTCCTGCGTGCGCTACCAGCTCGAGGAGCGCGGCCAGCCGCACCCCGACTGGATGCTGCCGGACGGCAGCGACAGGGGGTCAGACACCTTTACTTAGCACTTATTCTAAGTGCTAAGTAAAGGTGTCTGACCCCCTGATGGCCGGCTCGGTGACCCCCTCATCCATGGGCGTCGGCGTGAGCAGGGTCACCAGCACGGCCAGGCCGATCGACACGCAGAAGGTCACCGCCCGGGCGGTGATCGTGCCCTCCAGGTCCACGGCCAGGCTATCGAGGCCGATCAAGCGCATCAGGCTCGGCCAGGTGATCCAGACGATCGTGGTGACGATCCCGGCGACGAGCGCGGTCACCACCCCGGCCGAGCTGAAGCGTTCCCAGTAGAACGACAGCAGGATGGCCGGGGCGAAGGAGCAGCCGATGCCCGCCCAGGCGTAGGAGACGATGGTGTAGATCAGCTCCGAGGTGGTCAGCGCCAGCACCAGACCCAGGGCGCCGATCGCCAGCGTGGCCACGCGCGAGACGAGCAGCACGGTCCTGTCCGGCGCCCGGCCCCGCTTGAGAATGCCCTGGTAGACGTCCTGGCTGACGGACGAGGCGGCCACCAGCAGCATGCTCTGGGCCGTCGAGATCATGGCCGCCACCGCCCCGGCCAGCAGGATGGCCGCCAGCCACCAGGGGAAGAGCTCGGTGAGCACGTGCGGCAGGATCATCTCGTTGTCCTCGACCGCCCCGGGGCCGAAGAGCGCCAGAGCGCAGAGCCCGATCCCGACCACCCCGGCGTAGGCCAGCACGGTCCAGACCACGGCGATGTTGCGCCCGATCTTGACGTTGCGCTCGTCCCGCATGCCCATGAAGCGCGCGTTGAGCTGGGGCTGGCCGCCGAGGTAGCCGAAGAACCAGGCCAGGTTGTTGAAGACCAGCAAGCCCGCGGCGAAGCCGGTCGCGCTGCCGGCCAGCGAGTCCATGCCGCCGCCGGCCGCCTCCAGGGCCGCGCCGATGCCAGGGCCATCCCCGCCGGCCACCATGACCAGCATGACGATCGGGGTGACCACCAGCGTGGCGATCATCAGCACGGACTGGAACGCGTCGACGGCCACCACGCTCATGAAGCCCCCGAAGGTGGCGTAGACCAGGATGACCGCCGCTGCGATGATCTGGCCCCAGAGCGGATCGAGGCCGAAGGTCTCGAGGATGGTCTTGCCGGCGCCGGCGAACTGGGCGCTGACGTAGAAGACGAAGAAGAAGGTGATGATCAGCGTCGACAGCCCGCGGATCGTCGCGGCCTTGCGCGGGAACTTGGCCGAGAAGTACTCGGGCATGGTCAGCGCCCCGTAGCGCTCGGCCTCGGAGCGGAAGCGCCGGGCGAGCACGATCCAGGCCGTGCAGATACCCAGCAGACAGCCGACGCCGATCCAGATCGCGCTCAGGCCCGAGGCGTAGACGAAGCCGGTGAAGCCCAGCAGCAACCAGGCCGACTCGCCGGTCGCCCGCTCGCTCAGCGCCAGCATCCAGCCCGGCAGCTTGGAGCCGCCGAGCACGAAGTCGGACTGGGACTTGGTCTTGAAAGCCTGCCAGATCCCGAGGCCCAGGGTCAGCACGAGGTAGGTGACGAAGATCGCGATCATGCCGCGCCTCCTGCTGCAGGAGCCCCGGGCAGCAGCTCCTGCAGGTTCCTGTCGATGGTCTGGCAAATCTCGTCCAGGGGCAAGTCGTTCGGATCTCGGCCGAAGGGATCCTCGATCTCGATGCCGATCTCCTCGATGCCGAAGAAGGAGTACGCGATGAACAGCATGCTCGGCACCGTCCACCAGCCCAGCGCGTCCACCAGCCCCACCGGCAGCACCAGGCAGAACAGCCCCAGGAAGCGCTTGATGTGCAGCACGTATGCCAGCGGCAGGGGCGTCTTCAGGATGCGCTCGCAACCGCCCAGGCAGTCGATGAGCTCGGACAGGTCCTTGTGGATCTCGGCCACCTGCACGTCGGAGACCAGGCCCGCAGCCCGGGCCCGCTCGAGCCGGCGCGTCACGTCTGCGATTGCGCAGACCGGCTTGTGTCCGGCCGCGTCCACGGCGTTGCGCGCCTGCTCGTCGAGCAGGTGCTCGACCTCGCCCGGGTGGTACTCGCCGCGCAGGTGCTGCTTCATGAGATAGCAAAACGCGGCCGCCTTGCGGATCACGTCCGCCTGCAGCGCCGCGGATTCCTCTCCTTCGGCCAGGTAGCCGCGCACCTGGATGGCGAAGTTGCGCGCCGCGTTGACCACCTGGCCCCAGAGCTTGCGCCCTTCCCAGAAGCGGTCGTAAGCGGTGTTGGTGCGGAAGACGAGCAGCAGGCCCAGGGCCACGCCCACGATCGAGAAGGGCACCGCGGAGAAGACGATCTTGTGCACGTAGAAGTGAATCCCGGTGTAGCCCGCAGCCAGTACGGTGATGGTGATCACCTTGGGGGCGATGACCTGCAGGATCGAGCCCTTGAGCCTGAAGATCAGGCCCCAGAAATCTCGATTGTCGTACTCGACCATGGATGACCTCCCTGCCTACCCGGCTTTATGCCACGGTTGATGGACGGAGCAAAGACAAAGCTCGCCGTCCAGGGATGGCGTTTTCCATGCCGCGCTTTGCATCCTTGGGCTAGAATGGGTCCATGCGACGATGTGCTCTCTGCCTGCCGGTGCTCTTTGCTCTCGGCTGCCGTTTCGATCCCGACTTCGGCTCCGAGTACCTGCGCTGCGGCGAGGGCTGCCCGGATCACTGCACCTGCGTGGCCGGCCAGGTCTGCGTGCCCGTCGCCGAAGGGGCCGACCCGGCCGCCTGCCTGTGCGCCCAGGATGCGGACTGCGACGACGGCATGGCCTGCACGCTCGATCGATGCGATCCCATGCAGGGCTGCGTCCTCGAGCCCATGGCAGCCGGCAGCCACTGCGGACCGTGCCAGGCCTGTGACCCGGACGGCGTCTGCGCGCCGCTGCCGGAAGGGTCGCTCAAGGACAGCGACGGAGACGGCGACTTCGACGTGGCCTGCGGGACCGGGACCGACTGCGACGACGGAGACGCTGCCGTGTACCTCGGCGCACCCGAGGACTGCGACGGCAAGGACAACGACTGCGACGGTCAGACCGACGAGTTCGTCTACACGTATGCCTGGACGGTGGAGGTCCAGGAGACGGCCCTGGGCGAGCCGCTGCGAGGCTTTCCGGTCCTGATCCGGATCGAGGGCGATCAGGAGCTCACGTCCGTTGCGGGCGGCCAGGAAGGCAAGGTGCGCCACGCCAGGGGCTGGGACATCGTCTTCACCCAGGGCGGGACCGACTCCTGCGAGGCGCTGCTGCCGTACGAGATCGAGCACTATGATCCAGGCAGCGGCACGCTCGCAGCATGGGTGCGGCTCGAGCGGCTCGATCCACTCGACGAGAGCAGCCGGCGCTTCTTCCTGCTCCTGGGTCGCGACAACGCGCCCATGCTCCAGCGCCCGGAGCGGGTCTGGGCTGCGGAGTACACGGCGGTCTACCACATGGGCCCCAGCGGGGAGCAGATCGCCGACTCCACCGGCCGCGGCCACCTCGCCGCAGCCGTGGGCACACGCTCGCCGGATCCCATCTCAGACGGCATCGCCGGGCCGGCTGCCCGCTTCGAGGCCGACGCCAGGCAGGCCTTCGAGGTCGAGCACGCCGAGGACCTGGACCTGGAGGACGACTTCACCCTCGAGACCTGGGTCCGGGTGCCGCAGAGCGTGCTGGTCGCCAGCGATGCGAGCGGCGAGTGGCAGGCGCTGTCCCACCATCGCCACAACGACCCGGCCATCGGCTATGCGCTGCTGCTCAAGCGCCCCCAGAGCGACCACGCCCACATCGAGCTCCGCGGCTACAACGAGGCCGGCGACGAGCGGCGTTTCCTGATCGCGCGCGAACACGGCATGGGCATCGACTGGCACCACCTGGCGGGCGTGTTCCACCTTCCGACCATGCAGCTCTACCTGGACGGCGAGCTGCTGTGCGAGTTCGACGATCGAAGCTTCGGCGTGGGCTGGTCGGCCGACACGCCCCTGCCGCTGCGCATCGGCAATGCCGTCCAGGGCGGCTTCTGGTTCCAGGGCGACATCGACGAGCTGCGCATCAGCCACGCGGCCCGCTCGGAATCCTGGCTTCGGGCTCACGTGGCCAACCTGACGCAGGACGGCTTTCTCATCGTGGGCCGCCCCGCGGAGTCGGGCGGAGGAGATCTGCCATGAGCGCGGCGCGCAGCCGGGCGGGGGCCCCCCGAGCGCGCGGAGGGCGGTTCGTAGCCCGAGCACGAGCGGGGGTGCCCGGCGTTGCAGCCGCGCGGACGCCTCTTCGCTCGACGCTCCTCTCGCTCCTGCTGCTCGCAGCCAGCCCCTGCGCGGCCGGCGACTGGCACCTCGAGGCCGAGGCCCTGACGGATCTCCCCATTCACGCCGGCGCCCGGGTCAGCGTCGAGGGTCCCTGGCGGCTCCGCCTGTCCACCTCGCTGGGCGGCATGCCGGGCGCCTACGTCGATCTCATCAACGCCGTGGTCGTGGGCTGCGACGGCTACGACGACGCCACGGCCGATCGGCGTGGCCGCCACAGTGGGCGCCTCGACCCGGATGGAGCCGAACTTCTCGGCCTTCCTGCCCCGGATCTACGATCCCTTCACCGCATCCTGCGAGAGCTACCTGAACGACACATACACGTCCTACGTCTTCGCGCCGGTTATCGGTATCGCACTCGGCTACCGCGTGTTCTGATCGTCCCGGGCATAGAGAGCGCAACGCACCTCGTTCCTTCTGGACGGCGTCGTCTCCATCGGCTGAATGCTCACGACCCCAAGGTCGCTCCGCTTCGGCCCTCGTCGCCTCCTTGCCAGAAGGAACGATCCGCGTTGCGGGCGTCGCGTTGCTGCTGGAGATTACCGCTCGTCCTCCGGCCGCGGCCGCAAGCGAAGCCGCGGGCGCGGGCGCTTGCGGCGCATGCGGATCCGCTGCACCAGCGTCCAGCCGGCCACCGGCACGAGCAGCAGGTAGAAGCCCGGCCCCGAGATCCATCCCCAGGTCTGGCGCGACCAGGCCAGCGCGGCCCAGACCACGAGCCCGGCGTGGATCAGCACCCCGGCGGCGAAGAAGATCATCAGCCTGCGCATCAGCCTGAAGCCGGCCTCGGGGATCTGCACGCCGTCCAGGTAGCGGTCGAAGTAGCGATCGAGCCAGCGCCTCGGGGCCAGGGCCAGAAAGACCAGGTAGGGCACCATGACCCCCTCGATCACGGCCGGCTTGAGCTTGAAGAAGAAGTCGTCCTGGGCCAGCAGCGACACCGCGCCCATGCCGCAGACCAGCACCGCGTCCACCGCGATGAAGGGATCGAGCTTCTTCTTGCGCACCCACAGCACCGCGCTCTGGAAGACCACGAAGACGAGCGCCGCCCCGATGGCCCAGACCGGATCGGCGACGAAGCCGTCCACCACGAGGAAGACCAGGATGGGCAGCAGCTGCAGTAAAAAGACGTGGAGCGGGATGCGCATCAGACCGACACCAGCAGGCTGCACTCCAACACGAAGGCCGCATACAGGGCGCGCATCAGACCACACAGCTCGTACAGGGCCGGATCGTCTCCCGGGCTATCGAGCGCGAGCTCGGTCAGGGCCCGACGCTCGGCGGTCGTGGCGGCCTGCTGCAGCTTGATCAGGGGTCGCGGATCGTCCAGGGCGCGAGGCGGCTCGCCGTCGATCCACAGCAAGCCCAGCCACTGCAGCACCAGCGCGCAGTGGAAGGGCTGCAGGGCGTCGCCGACCGCAAAGAGCGCCTCGAGGACCTGGCTGGAGCGGACCTGCCTCTGTGTGCCGTGGCGATCCGTGATCGCGCGCTGCAGCGCCTGCTCCGATTCGAAGAGCCCCCGGGCCCGCATCGCGTCGATGGGCTCTCCGCTGTAGCCGAAGTCGTCGAGCGCGCGCAGCATGACGAAGCCGCCGAACTCGTCGCCCGGCTGCAGCTGATCCAGGATCCACTGCTCGCTGCGGCGCGGCACGGGGTAGCTCAGGTAGCCCACGCAGCCGAACGCATCTCCGCTCACGTTCGCCGCGCAGCCCTCGCAGGCCGCTCCGAGCCCCGCCAGCGGCTCGATGCGCTCGCGGAGCGCGTCCGTGCTCTCGGCTTGCTGCTGCGGGCCGTCGGGCGTGATCACGACGTGGGTGAGCGACAGATCCCCGGCAGGCCGGCCCTCCTTGCGGGCGATCCCCTCCACGAGCTCCAGCCGGGCGCGCGCCTTGAGCAGCTCCACCAGCTTCCAGCTCCCGGCCGTCGCGTCACCGTCTCCCAGCGCGCGCTTCGTCGCGCAGTCGAAGGCCAGCACGTGATCCACACCCATGTCGCCTCCTCTTGCCCCGCACCATACCACAGGCCCGATTGCGGGACACCCGACTTGTTCGACTTGTTGGTGTATAGTGACCGATGAACGGACGTGACGATGGGCATCGGCGCATTCTTCCGGCGGCTCTTCAGGCCAGGCCCCATACAGGTCGACTATTCCGGCACTGCGGACGATCGGCTCAAGAGCCTGTGGCGAGAAAGGCACAAGCTGACCGGTCACGCCGTCGACGAGTTGACGAAGGAGCTCGCACGCCGCGGTATCGAGATGAGGAGCGCAGAGCCGGAGCCGAAAGTAGAGCCGAGCTTTGATCCGGCATGGCGAGCCATCCTTCAAAAACGCGTACCTTTCTACGATCGACTTCCCCCCGCGAGACGAGCTCGCTTCGAGCAGAAGCTCGCTCAGTTCGTCGAGACGAAGAGGTTCGTTCCAGCAGACGGGATGACGATCACGGACGAGGTCAAGGTCGTCATCGCGGCCACCGCCTGTCGGCTCATGATCAATTTGCCGATATTATTTTTGGAGCCGCTCCAATGGGTGAAAGTCCACCCCAAGGCCTTCCGTGACTCCAGCGGAAGGACGGTCTGCGGTATCGGATGTCGCGAGTTCGTCGAGATCGCCTGGAGAGAGCTCCTGCAAGGGCTCAAGAATCCAAGCGATGGATTCAACCCCGGCTACCACGAGTTTGCGCACGTCCTCGATGCGCTCGACGGACTCGACGGCGTCCCTCCTTGCCTCTCTCCGCTGCTCTATGGCTACTGGGTCGAAGTGATGAACGAGGAGTTCGTTCGCGCCGTCCGGGGTCAATCATGGTTGAGCCCGTACTCCGCGACGGACAAACTAGAGCTCTTTGCAGTGGCCACGGAGATGTTCTTCGAGATGCCGAAGACGATGCGGACCCACCACCCGGATCTCTTCGAAATACTGGCCGCCTTCTATCGCCAACGCCCGTCGGGATCGAGATGAGCGCTCAGGGGTGGCTCGCCAGCCCCTGATCGTCGGCCGGCCTACTCCACGATGACCTCGACCGCGGCTGCGGCGATCTTCCAGGTACCCATTCCGGGCACCTCGAAGCGGGCGCAGACCTTGCCGTGCTTCCGGGCCTGGAGGGCCTCGGCCAGCTCCCAGTCGGCGACGTCGTTGCCGTCGCCCCAGATCTCGGGCGGGTCCTGCCAGCGGGTCAGGGAGAGCACGTCGCCGCAGTCCATCTCGTACGAGCCGGCCATGAAGATGTAGTAGCGACCCGGCGTGTCGGGGGCGGTCAGGTTCACGTTGAAGGTCTGGGCGCCGGTGCCGAGGTGGAACCAGCTGTTCTGGGTCCAGTAGGAGCTCGCCGGATCGCCCCAGGAAGGCGTTCCGCAGACCGGGAAGACCCAGCCGGACTCGCCGGCCATGTTGGCGATCTGGGTCTCGATCGTGCCCGAGATGGACGCGCTCGGGCCGACGCGGATCGCGGGCGCGGCCGGATCCAGCGCCTGGCCGGCCAGCGTGCCGCCGGTGACCAGGATCGAGTTCGGCCAGTCGTGGAAGTCCAAGCAGGTGGGCTCGACGACCAGGTTGGTGGGGTACGGAGAGGAGCTGTCGTCGTAGCCGACCGGCAGGCGGTAGTACGAGAACGAGCGCCCGTCCGGGGAGAAGCTGGGCCCGAAGTCGTGGTAGGCCCCGTCGGTCATCTGGACCAGCCCCGTACCGTCGCTGCCGATCCGGAAGATGTGGAAGTCGCCGGCCCGGTCGCTGCCGAAGAGCAGGTAGCGGCTGCCCGGCGACCAGATGTCGTTCTCCATCACGCCGCTGCGATTCGCGCCGTCCTGCCAGAAGGTGATCATCAGCTCGGTCCCGTCGCCGAGCAGGGCCCGGTCGTCCGTGCCGTCGGCGTCTACCAGCCGCAGCACCCGGGCGCCCCGCTCCTCGACGTAGGCCACGGTCTGGCCGTCCGGCGAGCCCACGAAGCAAGAGAGGGACTGGAGCGGGTGGACCAGGGTGACCGGATCGGAGCCGTCCAGGGCGGTCGAGATCCAGGTCATGGGCTGATCGTGGTCCCAGGAGTCGCCGAAGTAGAGCCGGTCGCCGGCCTGAGACAGCCCGGAGCCCCAGCCGTAATCGCCCGAGATACCCACGACCTCGCCCGGCTCGTCGCAGGAGTCGGCGTTGCAGCGATAGGTCCGGTACCAGCCGTTGCCGTCGTGGGCCTTGATGTAGATCCAGTTCGTGCCCGGGATGATCTTGCCCCAGCGCACGGTGCCGATGTTGGCGTAGGACGGGTAGTCGTAGGCCTTGATGCCGTTGCTCAGGGTGTTGGTCACCTGGCTCAGGCCGTTGCCGTCCGGCATGATGCGCCAGACCTCCCCGTCGCCCGCGTAGGCCGAAGGCAGGCCGCTGACCGCGTAGCGTCGGAAGTAGATCCATCCGTCCTGCCAGCCGTAGAGACCGCCCGAGTCGACGAGGTCGTGGATGATCTGGGCGTGGGTCAGGTCCGGGTCGGCCACGATCAAGTCGCAAGCGTAGCCCTGTCCGGCCGCGCACTGGATCAGGGCGATGCGGGTCGAGTCCGGCGACCAGGCGTGGCCACCGATGTACTGTCCGGCGACCGTGCCCAGGTCGCACGCGTCGCCGACGCCGTTGCCATCCAGGTCGGCCTGATCCGCATTGGCCACCCCGATGCAGTTGTCGTTGCAGGCCTCGGTCTCGTCCGAGGCGCAGACCGCGGCGTAGCCGTAGTCGGCCACGCCGTCCTGGTCCAGGTCGACCAGCCCCCGGCAGGTGCCGGCCCCGTCGCAGCTGTCGTCGGTGGTCCGGGGATTGGAGTCGTCGCATGGCTCGGTGTTGAACTCCCAGTAGCAGCCGGTCTGCGGATCGCACAGGTCGTCGGTGCAGGGATCGTCGTCGTCGTTGCAGTTCAAATCCTGGCCGTCCGTGCACACCCCGGCCTGGCAGGTCTCCTCGCCGTTGCAGACGTCGTCGTCCACGCACGGCGTGTCGTCGTCGACCGGGGACCAGTCGCCGGCCGAAATGCCCGGCTGGCAGCTCTGGCAGGGGTTGTCCGGGTCGAGGGTATCGGCCGCGTGGCAGGTGTCGCCGATGGCGCAGCCGCCGCACTGCCCGCAGTAGGGTCCGGTGAAGCCGCCGGTGCAGGTGCAGGTGACGACGCCGGTCGAGTCGTCGCAGCTCCCGTGGCCGTTGCACGAGCTCGGATCGCAGTGCTCGTCTGCGACGCAGCTCCCCAGGCCGTCCTGGTGATAGCCCTGGGCGCAGCTCTCGCAGTGATCGCCCGCGTAGCCCG
>JAFGRB010000306.1 GCA_016935365.1 Deltaproteobacteria bacterium | reverse complement strand
TGCGGGGCTTCGCTGTGCTCGATCTTGCCGAGGTGGATCTCCATTGACGGGCATTTCGCAGTATTACGGAAAATCGAGAGGAGCGACAATGAAGACCAGGTAGTCATATCGCTGAGGCCGGTTGTATTGCCTCGACTCCAGGAGCTGTTCGAAGGACGGATGGTACAGCGTCATGCCTAGCTGAATACAGCCGTTCTCGTCCAGTCCGTCTATCTCTTCTTCGAGTATTGTATGCACGACAAAGACTGGTCCTATCTCCTTGGCGAAAGAGGTCAGGATCGAGGAGTCAACATCGAGGAAGTCGATCAGGACACTGGAGTCGAGAAGATACGACTTGCCACCTTGGCGGCTCATCCGAGATGCTACCCTTCTTCAAGCCGCCACGAGCGTCCCCACTCCTTGAGCTCAGAAAGAGAGATCCCCAGAGCCTTTGCTCCCAGAGACCTGCTGATCACACCCTTCTCCAGGCCGATCCGTACGAGCTTTGCGAGCCGATCTGACCTCAGGTCCCACGACGGCAGGCTGTCCGGCTCCCTCGACCTCAGGCTCTCAGAGTACTCTCTGCTGTCGATCGGCAGCAGTTCTTCCTTCTGGTCGAGGCGCCTTCCGATAAGACGAAAAAACTCGTCATAGAACGTACTCCACACGCGGCAGTCCCCTCCGAGCTCTTCGTAATACCTATACAGGACGGTCTTGTAGCTGACCCGAAAGATGCTCTTGAGCTTGAGGACGCGATCTACGAGGTTCCTGCCGCAGGTGGCATTCCACTCGGAGTCGAACAGGCTCTTGGGCATCAGGAAGCATGAGCCGTGCATCCGATCCCACTCCTCGCTGCAGCGCTCCCGGCATTCCTGCTCGGTCTCGATGTCCGGATCGCAGTCCGCCTCGCAGGCGGCCTCTGCGCTCAGGGCCCGGCAGTGCGCGAGCTGCAGGCGGTTTCTCGGGAAGTAGCGCCCGGCGGCCGGGGCGGGGTAGTCGGAGACCCACGCGCGGCCCTGGTGGACGAAGGCGGCCCGGAGGCAGCGCCCGTCGCGCGAGAGGCAGACGGCCGACGAGGGCAGCCCCGGCCAGGCGAGCACACGATCGCAGGCCTCGAACGCCGGAGCCCGGTCCAGGACGAGGGGCACGTCTCGGCAGCGGTCGAGCTCGGCGGCGATGGCGTCGCAGCCGCAGTCCGGTCCGTCGGCGATCTCGAAGCACTTGCGGTGCTGCTCGACGAAGGGCAAGAGCTCCTCGGACAGCGAGGCGTCGCCGCTGCGGGCGACGGCGCCGACGAGGATCGCGAAAGTCCTCCGCTCGCGCTCCGATCTCGGAAGCCGCTCCAGCGCCTGCCGGCCGGTCGCCCGGAGCACGCGGGCGGCCAGGGCCTGCAGCCCGAGCATCGCGTCCATCCTCTCCCGGCGCCGAGCCTCCAGGGCGCGGAGCTTGCGATCGAGCTGCTCTCGGTCCGCCTCCAGGCTCGCGAGCCGGGCCTCGAGCGAGCCCAGCTGCTCTCGCTGCAAGGCGATCTCCCGCTTCAGAGCGAGGTCGCGCGCCCGCTGCTCTCCGCCGCAGGCGCCGAGGAACGAGAGCAGCAGAGCTGCAGACCGAAGGAGGGTTCTCATACCGGCGGGTCGCTCCTCAGCTCGAGTAGGGCTGGCTGTCGATGACGTCGCCGGCCGCGTCCAGGTAGTAGAGCTCCTCGCCGCCTCCGAACTCGTCGATGAACAGCGCGTGGATCTCCCCGAGCGGATCGTCGAGCAGCACGAAGAAGCTCGGGTAGAAGCCGTGATGGTTGACCGTGAAGGCCAGGTCGAAGTAGTCGTCGACTTGCCGCCGCGCCTCGCCCCGCTCGAACACGGCCTCGACCAGGTCCTCGTCGAAGAGCAGCCAGAGCCGGTCTCCGTTGTCGACCCGGAGCAGGCTGGGGTTCTTGTCCGTTCTGATCGGGCAGGGGCCCAGGGGCGCGCCGCCCTGCCCGATCACCCCGACCGAGCCGTGCCAGTTCTCGTCGATCGACATGCGCTCGGGATCCATGACCACCACCGGATCGAGCGGCTCGCCGTCGGCGAAGGGGAAGTTGGCGAAGAGGTCCAGGTAGTGCTCCTGCTCTCCGTCGTCGAAGAACTGATCGAAGCGGTAGCGCAGCCCGACGCCGCCCAGGTCGTCCATGTCCTCGCGCACGAAGACGCTGTCCGCCACCGGCTGCGCCTCGATGCCCGGCGAGACCTCGACCCGCTCGATCCAGCCCTCCGGCGCGGCCACCTCCTGCCGGTCTTCGGGCAGGAGGATCACGGCCGGCTGGATCGCGACCCGCGCCTTGAGCTCGTAGGCGCGCATCACGCTGTCTCCCAGCCCGCTCGTCTTCGCATACAGCAGCGTGCGCTCGGGCACCACCAGGGCCAGCACGCCCGGCGCCGGGCCGAGACAGCGGCCATCCCCGCAGCCGAAAATGCACTCCTGCGAGCGGCTCTCATAGATGCAGTCCCCGGTCTCGGGATCGCAGCTCCCCTCGGGGAGAAAGACCAGGAGGGTGGACTCGTCCAGGCAAGCGGGCGCTGGCGGCAAGTCGCAGACCACGCCCAGGCAGAGATCGGACTCGGGCTGGGTCCCGCCGCAGCACGCGAGCAGGGCTGTGATGGCGGCCGCGACGAGCAGATGTAGACCGCGCCTCGCCATGCCGTCAGACTATCAGTATAGAGGTGGCAGCGTACAGCTCGAATGGTACAGGGCTAGCCGCCCGAAGGGCGGTCGTTTTGGGGCTAGTGCTTGATGATGTAGCTCACGTAGGCGTTTTGAGGCCGGCTCTCCGCCCCGCCGGACGGATCGATGCTGAGCGCGTGGTTGTGCTGGCCCTGCGTGTCGCTTCGCAGCAAGGTGGCGCTCCCGTGGTCGACCCCGAAGAAGGGGATGCCCTGGTTGCCGCCGCCCGCGGTGTAGAGGTTGGCCACCTCGTGATCGTGGCCGCCGGCGGAGTCGGTCGTGCCGGCATGCTGGTGGGCCAGGTTGCAGCTCTCCTGCACCGAGCCCGCGGCGTCGCCGGTGCTGCCGCCCGGCATGGCTTCCAGCCGGGCGTCAGCATCCGGATCGCGCCCGGCGCCCAGATCGACGCCGCGCAGAAAGCGGCCCCGGTAGTCGGGCAGGTTGAAGGTCGTCGTGCCGTCGCCGGCTCCATGGGCCGTGCCGATCACCTCGAAGAGGCGGGCATACGCCGTCCGGCTGACCGCGGATCCATCGCACAGCAACCAGCCCGACGGCGGCATCGCGATGACGTTGTCCACCGGGCCGGCGAAAGGAAGCACGGTGCCGACGGGCACTCCGTTCTGTGCGTGCTGGGCGTGATGAGCCCGGGCCGTGGCGCCGATCGGGATCCGCGGGCTCAACGCCTCTCCGGCGATGGAGATGGCCAGCCAGAGCGCATCGTTCGATCGCAGCACGTCCTGGATGGCGTTGGCGCAGCTTCCAGCCCCGCCGGTGGCGGTGTTGCCGATCTCCACCCGAAAGACACCGCCGCGGATCGGCACGTCCGGCTGCAGCCAGTCGCACAGGCTGTCCGTACCGTCGGACGAAGCGAATAGCTGAAAATGGAAGTTGTACTCCCCGTCGGCCACGGCGCCGCCGTTCGCGTCGCTGAGTCGGCCCTGGTAGGTGAGCGAGTCGGGGATGTCGCCGGCCGAGGCCCAGCCGGCCGCCAGAAAAGCGATCGCCGCGCTCGCGAGAAAGGCTCTCCGTCTCATTGTCCGATCTCCTTCCAATCCATGCTTGATGGACTCGTAATAAGTCCATCAACGGCCGGTGCTGGAAAGCGCCGGCCGCCAAGAGGGGGTGGAACCACTTGAGTTCATTTCAAGTGGCGGGGGAGGGAAGGTCCCTCCCCCGCCGAGCAGAAGTCGCGAAGCGACTTTTTGCGAGGTCAACATGCTTGCTCGTCTGCCTTACTGGGTCAGCGTGGTCTCGAGCCGGAAGCCGGCCGAGCTGGCTCCGCCTTCGGGCGGGGCCATGCCGTCGAAGCTGTCGGCCTCGAGCGCGTAGCTTGCGGACCTGGCCACCGCACCGTCGGCGCGCGCCGGGCCGCCGGAAGACATGAACGTGCCGGACAGGCACAGGCAGGTCTCGTCCGCCCGGCAGGTGTAGCTCACGGCCGAGCCGCACTTCGCGGCGCAATCGGCCGCCGTCTCGCACTGGGGATCGGCCACGCATCGCCCGGTGCTCTGGTTGCACGTCGAGCCGTCAGCGCACTGCCCGCAGCTGCCGCCGCAGCCGTCGGGTCCGCATTGCCGGCCCTCGCAGCCCGGGCTGCAGCATGCGCCCGCCGTGTCGCAAACCTGGCCCTCCGCACAGCAAGTCCCGCTGCACTCCGCGAAAGCGCACTCGCACTGGCCGTCCGCGTCGCACTCCCGTCCGGCCGGGCAGTCGCCGCAGTGGAGCGTAGCGCCGCAGCCGTCGGGCCAGTCGCCGCACGCGCGGTCGAGCTCGCCGCAGCTTTTGGGATTGCAGGCATCCACGCAGGTGTGGGTCCCCACGTCGCAGTACTGTCCGTCGGCGCAGTCCTCGGCGCTGCGGCACTCGCAGCCGGGGCAGTCGTCGGAGGCGCAGCCCGACATCGCCGCCATCCCGAGCAGCGGCCAGATCGATAGGCAAGACAATCGCATCGTTTCTTCCTTTGCGGAGGCGTTGCCGGGCTTAATACCAGGCCGCGGCGGAAGGGGCAACAGCGGAGTGGCTGCGCGTGTGGTGATCTCGGTCACACGCGCTGCCGCCTGCGTTCCTTAACGGCTATTCCATTCTAGTCTCGTCCGTGCCCTCGCTTCACGTCCGGGGCGGGCCTCGACCGGACCGCCGCCCCAGGGCCCGGTTTTCCAGGCGAAATCTCTCGCCTCGCTCCGGCATCGATCTTGCTTCGCTGCAAGCTCGTCGAAACACACGCAGTCAGGAGATGCGATCATGCACGCGATACGGCTCTGGATATCGATCCTCGTCATCTGCGCCTCGGCCGGCGTGGCGGCCGCGGACAGCCCGCCGGTGCTGGCGGTCTTCGAGTTCGAGGACAAGACCGGCGCGCTCGACGGGCAGGCGCGCGAGCAGCTGACCGACTACCTGGCCACCCGCCTCGGCGAGGGCGGCCGCTTCCGGGTGGTGCCGCGGGACATGCTGCACGCGCGGCTCGGGCGGACCAAGCGCGAGTCCTACCGCAGGTGCTACGACACGGCCTGCCAGGTGGAGATGGGCCGCGAGCTCGCGGCCTCGAAGATCGTCGCCCCACGCATCCTGCGGATCGGCTCGGACTGCCGGCTGACCTTGCATCTGTACGACCTGGGCCGGGCCGCGACCGACGCCGCGGCCAGCGTCAAGACCGCCTGCGGGCTCGACGCGCTGCCGGACGCGATCGACCGGGCGGTCGTGCGGATCGGGGGCATGCCCGGGCCTTCGCCGGAGAGCCACCGCTGCCGCGGGGGCCAGGTCGAGATCGCCGGCCACTGCTGCTGGCCCGGGCAGGACTGGGGGGTGATGAGCCAGCAGTGCGTGGGCGAGCCCGCCTGCCCGAACGGCTTCGTGGCCGAGGGCGACGGCTGCGCGCGCGGCTGCCCCCGCGGCCAGGTCGAGATCGCCGGCCACTGCTGCTGGCCCGGCCAGGACTGGGGCACGGGCTCCGGGCGCTGCATCGGCGAGGCGCGCTGCCCGCAGGGCTTTCGCCCCCGGGGCGGCGGCTGCGTCGGGCTGACGGCCGAGGAGCTCGCCAGGCGCTGCCAGGCGCAGACCCGCGAGCCCTGCCTGCAGGCCTGCCGGCGCCTGGCCCCGGATGCCGACTCCATGCAGCGCTGCCTGGCCGCCAAGCGCGCCCGCTGCGAGAAGGACGGCTTCGATGCGCTCGCCTGCGGCGCCGACCTGGACGGCTGCATCCGCTGGTGCAAGGCGCACACCCGCCACAAGGACCGCTGCATCGCTTCCTGCCGGGACAGCTTCGAGCGCGAGAGGGCCGTCTGCGCCCAGGCCTTCGCCGATGCCTGCGAGGCCAGGTGCCCCCGCTGCGACGCCGGCCCCTGAAGAGGCGGACCCCTCCCCCGGGCTTCGCCCGGCCCATCCCGCAAGGAGACTGTCGAAAGACGCAGTGTTTCGACCTGCACACCTCGACGTTCTGCCTGTCACCTCGGGATGCAGGTCTGTGATATGATTCAGCCAGCGCTTGCGTCATTGCGGAGGAGCGGTCATGGGCTCGTTTTCGAAGCTTGGGATCTGCGCGCTCGTCGTGGCGGCTTGCTTCTCCGGCTGCGTCGACGGGGAGAGCCTGTGCGACAAGGCGAGGGAGCTCACGCGCTCCACGGTCGAGGAGGTCTGCCAGATCTACCCGGACTGCTGCGACTGCATCTGCTTCGCGCAAGACAAGGAAGCGGACCCGGCGGCCGCGGAGTGCAGCTGCAAGGAGCCGGATCCCTGCGTGGAGAACGTGCGCCGCGAGGCCGAGTTCTGTCTGGACAACGAGTCGATCTGCCATACGATCGCCACGGCCAAGATCGTCACCGCCTGCGATACGCAGTGAGTCGCGAGAGAGGAGCCAAGCCCATGCGCGTAGCTTCGGGACTCGTACTGGTCATCGTGCTGCTGGCCCCGGAGGCGCTGGCCGATGACTCGATCAGCGGTCTGTGGAAGGAGACCTCCACGCCCGGGCACAAGTCCTCCTTCGTGGTCTTTTCCCAGGACGGCGAGCAAGTCGTGGCCTCCTGCTACTGGGAGCACGAGGGCCGGAGCATCGTCTGGCACGGCATCGGGACCCGCAAGGGCCGCAGGATCGCTTACCGCGTCACCCACACCCGCTACCCGCAGGGCTGGGTCCGGCTCGGCGAGCACCGCCTGACGCTGTCCGAGGACGGCAAGACGATGACCGGCAGGTGGACCAACTCCCGCCAGGAGTCGGGGCTGCTCGTCTTCGTGCGCAAGAAGTGAGATCCGGCTGCCCGCCGGCGGCCTTCCGAGGAGGGTTCCGATGATGCGATCTCGGCGCTGGATTCTTCGCTCGCTGGCGCTCGCCTCGGCCTGCGCGCTCGCGCTGGCGGGCGTGCTGACGGCCTGCTTCTCCCTCGACATCGACCGCGGCTTCGGCTGCCCGGACGGCACGGTGCCCTGCGGCAACGGCTGCCGCCCGGCGAAGGACACGGTCTGCTGCGACGACGGCACCCGGCACACCAGCAGCTACTGCACCAACTCGGCCGGAGGCGGCTGCTTCCCCAACGACGACAGCCGGGACTGCCAGGCGGGCTTCCCGCTGGGTGCCCGGGCCGAGTTCTGCTGCGCCGCGAACGGCACCTTCGGCAGCAACGACTGCCCTGCCGGCCAGCACCACTGCGGCCTGCTCTGCCAGCCGCTGGACGTGCCCTGCTGCGAGGGCGAGGCGTGCACCTCCTTCTCGACGCTGTCGACCTGCAGCTGGGAGGCGAACCCCTGCGCGTACTGCCCGTCGCGGGGCTACTGCGTGTCCTGCCCGGCCGACTTCTGCTGCGCGGACGACACCTGCGCCGGCGAGGGCCGCTGCGTGGCCAGCACGGTCTGCGTCGGCGTCGGCGGGAGCGGCGACGGGAGCTGCATCAGCGACGCGGACTGCAGCGGCACGGCCATCTGCGTGTCCTCGCGCAGCTGCATCAGGAGCATCTTCGAAGAGACCTGCGAGTGCGAGGGCTCGACCGAGGGCACCTGCGCCGACTTCGTGGCCCACGGCATCGACGTGACCGCCTGCGGCGAGTGCAGCGCCAGCTTCACCGCCTGCTGCCCGGGCACGATGTGCGTCAACGGGAGCTGCCAGTCGAGCTGCCCCTGACCGCCAGCCGCGGCTATTCCCAGGGCTTCGCCCTGGGACGTATACACATCTTTTCCGTCGTAAGGTTTCCCGCTGCGAAGCAGCGGGGGGATAAGCCTGGGGCTTCAGCCCTGAGCCGTATACACATCTCTTCCGTCGCATGGTTTTCCGCTGCGAAGCAGCGGGGGGATAAAGCCTGGGGCTTCAGCCCCAGGTATAAGAAGGTGAGAATTTACGCGCCCTGGAGGGGCGCAGCCATCTCTGCGTCTCGGACAGGGCTCGGGATTGCCGCGCCCTTTCAGGGCGCATGATTATGTTCTCTGCGCTTCCCTGGGGCTGAAGCCCCAGGCTATATCCCATCGCTGCTTCGCAGCGAAAAACCGGATCTCGGAGCGTGCCAAGACCATTCTTTCCTTGCGCTCCGAGATGTGTATACGGCTCGGGGCTTCAGCCCTGGGCTGTCCTGTTGCGCCCCATGAGGGCAGGTCAGGCTCGAAAGACCTGCCGTCAGCCGGCCGCCTTCTTCGGCAGCGCGATCGTCACCACGCCCGCCTTCTGATCGACGTCCATCTTGCCGGCGTCGACCGGCGACGGCAGGCTGACCGTGCGCTCGAAGCGCCCCATCCGGCGCTCCTGGCGCACCACCTGGCCGTCGTCGTCGGACTTCTCGACCTGCTCCTCGCGTGTACCCGAGATGGTCACGATCCGGTCGTCCTTCACCTTGACGTTCACGCTGGCCCCGGTCACGCCCGGCAGGTCGACCCGGATGATGAAGCGATCGGCCTCCTCGGCGACGTCCACCTTCGGCGAGAAGGGATGCTCCCGCACCAGGGGCGAGAAGCGCTTGCTGCTCCCGAAGCGCCCAAAGGAGTCGTCGAACAGGCGGTTCATCTGCTCGCGCATCCGCTGCATCTCGGCGAAGGGATCCCATCCGTCCCGGTCGAAGGGCGCGGAGAACCAGTCGTCGTCGAGATCCAGATCGGGCGCAGGCTTCGCTGCGGGCGGGCTGGCTGCGTCCGGCTGGGCCTGCTCGGCCGCGGAGCTCGCCGCGGGCTCGTCCCCGGCGCTGCCGAGCGCGTCGACGCGGTCGTTCATCTTGGCGAGCAGGACGGACTGGACGACCACGACGACGGCCAGCACGCTCAGGACGGAGACGATGGCGATGGACTTGCCCCTCTTGCTCGAATCGTTCATGGCTCACCTCCTGTCGCGCGGTTTTCTTGACCGCTCGGTCGGTCGAACAGCGCTGGACAGCCGATCCTTCCCGCGGCTTCCGGCGCGGAATACCGCGCGCGCTTCGTCGGTTGAAACCCAGGTTGCAGACCGGCCGAGACGCTCAGGCCGGGCGGGAGGTGCGCCCATGGATGCCACGTTGAGACACAAGCTGCTCGCCTACCTGGGCGGGGCGGCCATCGCCATGTCGTCCGGCCCCGCGGCCGGCGCAGGGTCCGAGCTCGCCAGGGTGCCCGAGACGATCATCGCCGATCTGCTCGGCGAGGTCGACGAGGAGTGCTGGGGCGCGCAGGATCTCGCCAGCCTGGCCGGGGTGCTGGCCGAGGATCCGCGCCGCAGGGTCAGGCGCCGGGCGGCGGAGCTGCTCGGCCGGGCCGATCTCGACATCTCCGCCGTCGAGCTCGAGCCGTTGCTGGAGAGGCTCGGCCAGGACGAGGATCCCGCGGTCCGCAGGACCCTGGCCCGGACCGTGGCCCGCTGGCTGGGGCGTCAGACCGGCCTCGAGCGCGCGCGCGCGGTCCTCGAGTGGGCCCTGTCGGACCGGGCCGCGATCCGGCGGGCCCTGGCCGGGGCGCTCTCGCACGGGGTGACGGCCCTGGGAGACGACCTGGCCATCGAGCAGCTCGGCTGCGACCCGAGCCCCGAGGTGCGGGCCGCGGTGGTGGAGGCTGTCGGGCGGCGTCTCCAGCAGGACCCGGCCCTCTACCTCCGGCTGCTCGAGCGCCTGACGAGCGACGAGGCGCCTGCGGTCAGGCGCTCGGCGCGCCGGGCGGCCGCCCGTCTGCACCTGAGCTGAGCGCGGGCGAGCCAGCGGGACCTTAGCCCACAGCCTGTTGCAGAACGCGGGCACCCGTGAACGAAAGCCCCGTAGGGGCGAAACAAGACAGCCCAGGGCGATTCTATTGCGCCCTTATGCTGAGTTTAAGATTATGCGGAGTTACGGTGGAGTTAGCCGCATAAATACCTGCAATATTAGCTGGTTGGCTC
>JAFGRB010000305.1 GCA_016935365.1 Deltaproteobacteria bacterium | reverse complement strand
GCCCCAGGCTTTATCCCCCCGCTGCTTCGCAGCGGAAAACCTTGCGACGGAAAAGATGTGTATACGGCTCAGGGCTTCAGCCCCAGGAAAGCGGAGAGAACACAATCACGCGCCCTGAAGGGGCGCGGCAATCTCGAGCTCTGTCCGAGACGCAGAGATGGCTGCTTCGCAGCGGAGATCAACGACGGAAAAAACATGGACACGGCCCAGGGCGAAGCACCTGGGTACGAGGGAACACGGACATGTTCAAGGGAAAAGTAGCGCTCGTCAGCGGCGCGAGCCGGGGCGTGGGCTTCGCCCTGGCCTCCAGGCTGGTCGACGAGGGCGCCAGGGTGGTCATCACCGCCCGGGGCGAGCAGCGCCTGGCCTCGTCGCGTGCCAAGCTGCAGGCGCAGGGCGGCGAGGTCGAGGCCGTCGCCGGCGACATCGGCGAGTGGAAGGACGCCGAGCGCATGGTCGGCCGCGCCCTGGATCGCTTCGGCCGGCTGGACATCCTGGTCAACAACGCCGGGGTCTCCATGCGCGGCGACTTCGCCGAGCTCTCCGGCGACGTCTGCTCGCGGGTGATCGCCACCAACCTCTCCGGCGCGGTCCATCTCAGCCGGATCGCCATGGAGCCCATCGTCGCAGCCCGGGGCAGCATCGTCTTCATCTCCAGCATCGCCGGGCTCTTCGGGCTTCCGGGCGCCTCGGTCTACTGCGCCAGCAAGAAAGCCCTGACCGGCCTGTGCGAGTCGCTGCGCCTGGAGCTGATCCCCAAAGGCGTGCACGTGGGCATCGTCTACCTGGGCTACACCGAGCACGATCCCGAAAAGCGGATCCTCTCGGCCGACGGCAAGCCGGTCCCGCCCGATCGCCCCGCGCACCACACCCAGGCCCAGGCCGCCGAGCGGATCATCGACATGTTGAAAAAGCGCAAGAAGCACCTCATCATGACCCCGATCGGGAACCTGGGCTGGCTGGCCTACCGCCTGTCCCCGGCCCTGGTGGAGCGGGCGGTGCTCTGGGCCAAGGCCAGCAAGCTCGGCCTGTACCAGCGCTTCTCCTAGGAGTGCCATGAACGTCGAGTTCCTAGGCGGCGTCCTGCTCGCGATCCTGGCCGCCCTGCTGCTCAACGTCGGCAAGGGCGTCCAGAAGCTCAAGGTGCACGTGCTGCTCCAGGGCCGCTCCATGTTCGCGAGACGGCACCGCTGGGATCTCGGCATCTGGCTCCTGGGCGTGCTGATGACCGCCGGGGCCGCGGTCCCCTACTCCATGGGCCTGATGCTGTCCAAGTCGCCGTCGACCGTCTCGGCCATGACCGGCGTCGGCCTGATCGGCCTGTCGCTCTTCGCCGTCCTGGTCATCGGCGAAAAGCTCCGCCTCCGGGACTGGACCGGCATCTCGCTGGTGGTGCTGGGCACCTCGATCCTGGCCTACCTGGGCGCGGGCGAGGAGAGCCAGGCCAGGCAGTTCGCGGACCGCTCGCTGGTCATGACCGTCGTCGCGCTGGTCCTGGCCGCGAGCGCGGCCTGCGTCGCCGCCTTCCGGCTCCGCAAGCTGCACGGGATGACCTTCGGCCTGAGCGCGGGCCTGAGCATCGGCCTGGCCATCTTCATTGCCGACGCCGGCCTGGTCCGCTCGGGCGACTCGCTGGCCGGGCAGTTCGCGACCCCCTACCCCTATGTCGCCATCCTCTTCGCCATCGCCGCCCTGGCGGTGACCCAGGTGGGCTTCCTGCGCGGCCGCGCCGTGGAGGTCGTCCCCTCGGTCAACGCGGCCGTCATCCTGACGCCGCTGATCCTGGAGGCCGTCATCTACCGCAAGCTCCCCGGGCTGGCCTCTTTCCTGCTTGTGCTGGTCATCGTGATCGGCGTACTGTTCCTGTCCACGAGCGCCGCCGCCGAGATGGAGCTCAAGGCCGGCGAGAGGAGCGTACCCACATGAGGACACTCGCACCGCTCTGCGCGGCCCTGGCCGCGATCGCGGCGCTCCCCGGCTGCGGGCCGGCCGAGCCGCCGGCCCACTCCGAGGTGGTGGTGCTCTCGGGCAGCGCCTACGAGCGCGGCTTCCAGCACGGCAAGCTTCTGGGCAAGAAGATCCGCTCGCTGTACACCATCCTGCTCGAGACCAACCTGATGCCCTACCTCAACCGCGAGCAGGACGACGTGATGAAGTTCCTGGAGGTCTACCGGGAGGAGCCGTACAAGAACGGGCAGTTCTCCTACCGGATGATGCTCGAGTCCGGCGAGAACCTGCTCGAGATCCTGGAGGACAGCCACCCCGAGTACGCCCAAGAGATGCACGGCATCGCCGACGGGGCGGGCATCTCCTTCGACCGGATCCTGGTCCTCAACACCTTCGTCGACACCATGCTGGCCTTCCGGACCGTGACCCTCTTCCTCAAGCAGCTCTCGGCGCCGCAGCTGCTCGAGGTGGAGTTCCTGGGCGACTTCGCGGACGGGGTGGACAACAACGGCGACGGGCAGACCGACGAGGCGGACGACGGGGCGGTCAAGACGGACAGCCGCGGCGAGTGGCTGGCCGGCTACAGCCCCAGGCCTCACGCGGTCATGGCCGAGGTGCCGGCCGGCGCGCGGATCCGGATGCGCTTCATCGACAACCCCGGCCTGGGCGGCTTCACCGGCAGCCCGGACGAGAAGCCCAAGGAGGGCGACCTGCAGGGCATGGACCCGGGCTCGGTCCGCATCCAGCTCGGGGACGTGCTCTACACCGCGGCCGACGACTGCATCCAGTCGAGCCTGTCCGGCGAGCACGACGAGTACCTGGAGGTGATCTTCAGCCCGCCGGGCGGGCTGCCCGAGGGCGAGGTCGTCTCGCTGATCGTCCAGTCGCACGACATCTCCGAGATCGCCGACCCGCTCCCGGTCCGACCGCGGGTGATGCGGGACGAGCGCTTCGTCTTCACCACCCGGGGCGCCGGCCTGAGGCCCGCCGAGGTGCCCAACAAGGGCGCCTGGGACGGCCGCAGCATGCCCCCGGCCCTGGGCTTCGCCGTCCGCGGCTCGGCCACGCCCGACGGCGCGACGCGCCTGGCCCAGCACTTCGCGCTTCTGGACTCGAACATCTCCCACAAGCACGGCGTGCTCTTCGTCCACCGGCCCGAGGACGGCGAGCCCTTCGCGGTCCTGGGCTGGGCCGGGCTCGTGTGGGGGTTCTCCGGCATGAACGCGGCCGGCCTGACTTGCGCGCTCAACCCGTCGGACACGCTCGACAACCCGCTGGTCGGCCAGGTCAAGGACCGGGTCATGTACGCCTTGCTGCTCTCGACCGGCATCCCGGCCGGCATCAAGGGGCGCATCCTGCTCGAGCGGGCAGCCGCCGTGCCCGAGGCCATGGACCTGCTGGCCGCAGACGGGGACACCTTCGGCTGGAACCTGCTGCTCGGCGACCGGCACGGAGAGATCGCCTCGGTCGAGCTCGACAGCAACATCATGCAGCACTCCGACGACGGCTTCCACGCCTTCGGGCCCGAGGACGGCATCGCCAGCGAGGGCCCGGACGACCTGCGCATGGCCAGCCACTTCCAGGCCAACCTGCCGGACCTCGACGACCCGATCCTGGTCTTCCAGGCCCCGCCGCAGAAAGACTGGAGCTCCTTCTACTACCGCTCGCTGCGGGCCTACTACATCCTGGGCGACGAGATCCGCCGCCACTACGGGCATATGGATCTCGACGGCGCAATCGACATCCTGCGGCACCCGGACCTGGTCGACACCCGCGAGAGCATGAACGCGGTCGTCTTCGAGCCGGAGCGCGGCAAGCTGCACTACGCCATGGGCCAGGTCCCGGCCACTGACGGCGACTTCGTCGAGTTCGACCTGGAGGCCTCGCCGTGAGGCTCGCGGCCATCTTCATGCTGGCCTGGACCCTCGTCTCCGGCGGCCGGGCGCGGGCCGGCTTCACCGAGACCCTTCCCCGGGGCACCTTCCTCTTCGACTCGAGCCTCTCGCTGTCCGTCCTTCACCACCGCTACGACAACGACGGCAAGAAGACCACCCTGATCGACTCGGTCCAGCGCTACGAGCCGGGAAGCGGCCTGCAGGGCACGCTGGTGCCCGAGGCCGAGGTGAACTACCTCGTCCTGATCAACCAGCTCCAGTACGGG
>JAFGRB010000304.1 GCA_016935365.1 Deltaproteobacteria bacterium | reverse complement strand
GCCCCAGGCTTTATCCCCCCGCTGCTTCGCAGCGGAAAACCTTGCGACGGAAAAGATGTGTATACGGCTCAGGGCTTCAGCCCCAGGCTATATCCATTCCTCCTCGCGCTCCGAGATGTGCGCCCCTTCGGGGCTCGTCTGTGGGCTAGGTCAAGACTCCTCGCTCATCGAGGCGATGCGGATCAGCTTGCCGGTGCCGGTCTTGATATAGCGGGCCCTGGGCGTGTCCTGGGGCTCGAACTTGTAGAGGCAGTCCCGCCAGGCTGCCAGCTCCAGAAAGGCCTCCTCGTCCTGGATCTCGCCCAGGCTGGCCTGGAAGACGTGGCCTTTCTCGAAGAAGATGGTCCCCTTCCGCTCCCCGTCGCGCAGGCTGAGCAGACCGCTGCGGCGGCGGCCCGAGAGCGCCTTGATGAGCGCCAAGGCGCTCTTGTCCTCGAGCGAGCCGGAGAGGATCTGCGCGTTGGTGCTCACCACCCCGGCCATGGTGCCCGTGGGCGGCTCGGGCATGGAGGAGGACAGGTCCATCTGCTCGGGAGGCGGGCTGGCCTGGAAGTCCTCCTCGCTGTACTCCCGCGGCGCTCCGTCATCCGGGGGCGGCTTACCATCCGACTCCACCTCGATGACCACGCCGCTCTCCTCGTCGGTGTAACCGGAAATGGGCGGCTCGGTCTGGACCGGCTTGCCGGCCAGCTCCTTCTGGATCTTGGCGATCACCACGGCGGGCACGAAGGGCTTGTTGAAGAAATCCGCGACCCCCAGATCGAAGGCCCGGGTGATGGCCTCCGGCGAGGTGTCGTTGGAGGTCATGAAGAACGGGATCGCCCTTCCCAGCTCCTTGACGAAGTCCATGAGCCCGAAGGCGTCCTTGGGCTCCAGGTGCATCTCGGCCAGCACGGCGGCCACCGGCTCGTAGCGCAAGCTCTCCATGGCCGCATAGCTGTCCCTGGCGACCCGGACCTGGAAGCCGCGCTTGACCAGCTTGAGCTCGATGACCGAGGTGGAGGAGTTGTCCGCGTCCGCCACGAGCACCATCGGACTGGAGGACGTGAGCTGCTCCTCGGCGGTCTCCTTGTGGATGATCTCCACCAGCATGGAGACGGCGTTGGGGTCGAATAGCTTCTCGGCCTGGTCCTGCAGCTTCGCCAGCGCGTCCTCCGGCTGCAGGAGCATGCCGAAGGGATTCGTCGTGTTGCTGATCAGATCCTCATAGGCGTCCACCACGGCGATGATCCGGGCGCCCAGGGGAATGGACTCGCCGCTGAGCTGCTCGGGCAGGCCCGTGCCGTCGTAGTTCTCGTACAGGTGCCCGATGATCTGGTTGACCTGGGCCGGCAGGTGCACGCTGTCGAACAGCCGGGCCGGCGTCAGGTGGTAGCGACGGGCGCGGTTGCGGTGATCCTCGCTGCGGCTGATGCTCAGCAGCGTCAAGTGGACGGAGGCGCGCTTGCCCAGATCGTGCAGATAGGCGGCGATGATGAAGTGGTTGGTGTTGGTCTCCGACTGGCCCATTCGCTCGGAGATGACCTTGACGTACTTGGCCAGCCGGGCCGAATGCCCCTGCAGGTTGGAGCGCTGCATCTCCAGCAAGCCCACCAGGATGTTGAGCGTCTCGATGAAATCGTTGTCCGACACCAGCGAGCCCTTGCGGACCTCCTCGATCTGGCGCGTCCACGACGAGGTGATGGGCTTGCCCTCTTCCTTGATGACCACCGGGCCGCTCGACGCGGGCCGGGCCGGATCGATGTACTCCATCTCGTGCTCGGCCGACAGGTCCTCCACCTCGACCATGGCCGGTGGAGCCATGTCCTGAATGCGCTTGTCCGGGGGCGCCCGCTCCTCCGGCGGGGTGATCTCGTCCTCCAGGGAGGCGTCGCCCGAGCCGACGTGCGGCTCGAGATCCTCTGCCGGCTCCTCGTCCGGCTCCTCGTCCGGCTCCCCGTATGGCTTGTATGGCTCCTGATCCGACCCCTGGTCTGGCTCCTCGTAGGCCTCCTCGTCCTCGACCGGTGTCAGCAAGGACGGATCGGCCAAGCGGGGGGCGCGGGGCTTGGGCCTGAAGGTCCCCTCGGAGCTCGAGATGATGTCGCCCTTGTAGTGCTTGCGAATCGCCGCCCGGATGGGCTCCCGCAATGCGATGTAGACCAAGACCTTGCTCACGCCGGAGATGATCTTCATCTCCTCCACGGCGGCCGTGTTCTGCGGCTCGCAGGTGACCACCGCGATGAGATCCTTGTCTCGATCGAGGATGATGGGAAAGAGATCGTGCTCCTCGGCCAGCTTCTGGGGCACGATCTGTAGGAGCTCGGGCTTGACCTTGATCTTGCCCAGGCTCGCCGACGAGACGAAGCGGGTGTTGAACTCCTTTGCGAGCTGCTTGAGCAGGACATCCTCGCCGATGTAGCCGAGCTCGAGCAGGGCCTCGCCCAGTCGCTGTCCCGTCTCCGCCTGGTGGCTCAGGGCGGCGTCGAGCTGGGCCTCGTCAATGATACCGGCCCGGATGAGCTTCTGGCCGAACTTCACCGTTTCACCGCTTTCGTCCCGGCTCCCCACCCTCGAAGAGATCCAGCAACTGGGCACCGCCACTGGCGCCGAGCTTCGCCAGCGGGCGATGCGTCAGGTCGTCCCCTCCGCCCTTTCGCGGCCCCGCATCCCCGGGCCCCCGAGCCGGCTCGGGCTCGTCCGGCCGTCCGGGAGGCGCGGGCTCCGCCGGGCTGCCCAGGTAGAGGTAGCGATCGAAGACCCGCTGGTACGAGCTCCAGCCCCGCCCTGCCTGCCGGTCCGAGATCTCCTTGAAGCTCTGCACCTTGGAGTCGAGCTCGTCGAGGTGGCTCAGCAGCAGCGCCTCGGTGAACTTGGGCCGCCTCGGAGAGCCGAACTCGTAGCTGCCGTGATGGGACAGGATCATGTGCGTGATCTTGAGGACCAGCTCGTCCGGCACGCCTCCGTGGGCCTCGGCCCAGTCGGCAAACAGCATGGCACCCATGACCACGTGGCCGATCAACCGCCCCTCGTCCGTGTAATCGAAGGTCCGCTCGCGATCCAGCTCCCGGATCTTTCCCAGATCGTGGAGGAAGGCCCCGGCGAGCAGCAGATCCCGATCGACGTGTGCGTAATGCCCGGCGACCCGGTCGGCCAGCTCCATCACCGACAGCGTGTGCTCGAGCAGGCCGCCCAGGTACGCGTGGTGGATGGTCTTGGCCGCGGGCGCCCGGCCGAAGCTGCGCCGGAACTCCTCATCCAGCAAGGCGCCCAGCAAGACCTCGCGGAGCGGCCCCGGCTGGAGGCTCTCGAGAAGCTCCTTGACCCGGCCCAGCATCTCTCCCCGGTCGAAGGGCGAGGAGGGCAGGTACTCGTCCAGGTCGATCGAGTCCGGATCGAGCCGCTTGATGTTCTTGACCTTGAGCTGGAGGCGCCCCTGGAAGGCGATCGCCTGCCCGGTCGCGTGCACGAAGTCGCCTGACTCGAAACGCGGATCGATCTGCTCCACGTTGTCCCACAAGCGGGCCTCGATGGTGCCCGTCCGGTCCATCAGGATCAGCGCCAGGTATGGCTTGCCGTTCTTGTTGTGAGAGACCTGCTTGGTCTGGACGAGGAAGTTGCCACCCACCGTATCCCGATCCTGGATGTCGACGATGAAGACATTACCCGCCAACGCATCTCCTCTCCAGATCGGTCCGTCATGACAGCTCGACACCCGTCCGTCTGGGAGCCCGCGACACCTCCGGCTACCAGCCCTTGGGCGGCAGCTCTCCAGCATCGCCTTCTTTGTCCTCGTCGGCACCGATGGCGGGAATGCTCAGCATGTCCAAGCGATAGCTGAAGTTCACCAGCAGGCGGAAGCCCTCGTTGTCCCGGAAGTCGGAGTCCAGCACCGGTATCATCAGCGCGAAGGACAGCAGCGCCGGGCTGGTCTCCGGCAAGAAGCTCACGGCCGGCGTGATGAAGAGCTGGGAGCCCTGCTCGCCGAAGACGCCGTTGATCTCCAGCATCGGTATGGTTCGCTCGAACACGAACGTGAAGGGCAAGGCCAGGTTGAAGAAGAAATCGACGTAGCCGTTGCTCGGGAGCTCGTCGCCCGGGTTCGGCGGATTCTCCGGGTCGTAGTACTCCTCGGGCAGGCGGATGGATGCGCCGAGCTGGATCTGCGGTGCGAAGCCCGTGCCGGGCAACTGGTATGCGGCCGAGACGTAGGGGCAGAAGCGGTGGGAGTTGGAGTGCCCCGGGGAGGTCTTGGGCGGCAGGAAGTTGG
Source organism: Deltaproteobacteria bacterium (assembly GCA_016935365.1). Taxonomy (GTDB): domain Bacteria; phylum Myxococcota; class B64-G9; order B64-G9; family B64-G9; genus JAFGRB01. The sequence goes on along the minus strand of JAFGRB010000304.1, from coordinate 14,664 downwards.
TGCCCCACTTCTCGATCGCGATGCTGCTCATCAGCCCGGCGGCGACGAAGAAGTGATCCTCGCCCTTCTTGCCCCAGATCTTCGCCTTCAGGCCCAGCTGGATCCCCGGCAGGTCGAAGTCGGGCGTGCCGTCCCAGTTGGGGGCGTCCTTGATGGCCGGGTTCAGATCGGCTGCGTGGATCTCGCGGTCTCCGGTCTCGTCCGGGTTGACCACCAGGGGAAAGCCCACGTTGAGCTCGATGATGTCCAGGGCCGACCAGGTGAAGCCGGGCAGGAAGGAGAAGCCGATCTGCGGGCTCGGGCGCGACTGGGCGTTGGGCAGATCGAAGAGCATGCTGTGGAGGTAGAAGCCGGTCTGCGTCCAGGCCGGCTCGGTGACCAGTGGCCTGGCGATGAAGATCTCCTTCTCCCAGTCCACGACATTCGCGCTCGCATCCAAGGGAGCGGTCGCCACGCAGATCAAGACCAGAAGCGGCAAACAGCAGCCGGGAAACGAACGTCGGGTCATCATTCCTCCTGTCGGCGCGGAGCTGCCGGGCGGATACGATCGGCCTCGCGCGGGCGGGTGCCCGGGCTCCGTTTGGGGAGTATGATTATTCTCGGCCCCACCTCAAGTCAAGCAAAAACTAGCGAAGATCCCGGAGCTTTCTGGGGAGATTGCTCTTGACACGCCCCGGCGATTGGATTATATGCGATCGCACCTGTCCGTTTGTGAGACGCGCCACCGGCGTGGGCAGGGCCCGCCAATACGCAAAGGAGGACCTGGTGGAAAAGAGGCTACATCGAGCCGCAGCAACAGCATGTGCCTGCTTGTGGATCGCGGGGCTCGCTCCAGGCCTGTCGGGCTGCCGTGGAGGAGAGGGCTCCGAGTGCCTGACCGACTCGGACTGCGAGCAGGGTCTGATCTGCATCAAGCGCACCCAGAAAGTCGAGGGGAAGGACTACGAGGAGAAGTGGGGCACCTGCTTCCGCGATACGGACCTTGACAGCATCCCGGACGACGGCGACCTGGACGGCAGCCCACGGAACCGGCGCTGCGGCGTGCACGCCATCTTCCATCCGACCAGCGGCCTGGAGACGATCTACCAGGAGGTGATCGGCGACTGCGACGACAACTGCAGGGACGTGAGCAACGTCAAGACGCTCCTGGTCTTCGTCTGTCTGGCCAAGGACCCCTGCTGCCCGCTGCCCGAGGAGGAGCGGGCGGAGGCCGAGCCATGGGAGTGGTGCTCGGATCGGACCGAGCAGACCGACACCTGCACCGCCTGCTCCATGGGCGACGGCGCCTCACCCGAGACCTGCTACCTCTCGAGCGCTCTGCTGACCGCACGGGGCCACGATCTCAAGGCTGACGGCTGCCTGCTCTGCCGTCCCCAGTCGGTCCTCCACGCCTGCGAGACCAATGCGGACTGCCTGGAGATGGTGGCCCACGGCGACCTGCCCGAGCCGGCCTGTTCGGGAGAGTGGACCTGCCATGCGCCCGGCAGCAAGAAGGTCCAGGAGTTGGGGCTCGAGCTGGAGCAGTACTGCCGCTTCGATCCGTTCATGGACAACAAGCGCAGCGACTCCGGCTACGACGTCTTATACCAGCTCGACAGCGACTGGGACGGCCTGGGCGACTCGTGCGACAACTGCAAGCACGTGCCCAACGGAATCGACTGCGACGTCTTTCCGGAGCGCTGCGACGTGGACGGTGACGGGACGACCAGCGGGGCGGAGCTGGCATCCGGCGACCAGGCCAATCGCGACAACGACAGCTTTGGCGATGTCTGCGATCTGTGCCCGGACCTGGCAGACAAGGACAACGGGGACAACGACGGCGACGGGCGCGGCAATCCCTGCGACTCGGACGACGACAATGACGGCGTGTGCGACCCGGGCGCTTTCAGCACCCCGCAGGATCCCTGCGTGGGCGAGGACAACTGCCCGCTGGTGGCCAACTCCGGCCAGGAAAACCTCGACGGCGACGACAAGGGCGACGCCTGCGATCCCGACCGCGACGACGACGGCATCCGAGAGGACGGCGACAACAGCGGGGTCGAGGGTGACAAACCCTGCGCCACCGACCAGAGCCGGGAATGCGACGACAACTGCCCGGACGTCCCGAACGAGGATCAGACCGACACGGACGGCGACGGGCTCGGTGACGCGTGCGATCCGGACTGACGGGCTCTCGCCGCGCTAGCCGCATCCAGAGGGCCTGAAGGGCCCTCTTTTTCATGGGGGCGTCCATGCTCGGCGAATACCTGCTCGCCAAGAGGCCGACCAATGTGATGCACCAGCTCGGCCCCGAGAGCCGGGTCCCCCTCTACAGCCTCCGCCACCTCCTGCAGGGCCTGCCGGGCGGCGCGACCCTGTGGATCCCGCGCCTGAGCCAGCCGGCGGCCCTGCCGGGCGTGCTCCGGGCCGCCAGCCACCTGCGCTCCGTGGTGGGCTTCTGCCTGCAGCCCGACTCTCCCGAGCCGGAAGAGATCAGGCGCCTGCGCCCCGCCGAGCTCTTCCGCTTGGCGGTCGAGGCGGCCGAGTCGACGGATCGGCCCGCCCCGTTCTGCCTGCACGTCCAGCTTCCAGCGCTGGATGCGGAATCGGGAGCGGCCTTCGAGGCGATCCAGGGCCTGGTGGCCAACTGCATCGAGACGGGCTTCACCTCGATCGGCGTCGATCTGCGCAGCCTGCCGCCCGATCGCGGAGCGGGCTACGCTGCTTTTCTGCTCACGGCGGCCATGGAGCTGGAGCTCGGCATCTCGGTGCTTCCCCCGATCGAGGGCGCGGGCGTCGGGGAGCGGGTGCGCTCCATCTCGATCCAGCTGGAAGCGCTGCGGGCGGAGGGCATCGAGCCCTGCCTGGTGCAGGTCGAGGGCGAGGACTGGCCGCTCGCCTCCGGCATCCAGAGCGCGGTGCCCGGCGTCCGGGTGGCCTGGGGCTCGCTCTCCGGCGTGGGCCGGCCGGACCGGCGACGCCTGCCCGAGATCCTCGGGGCCGTGCTGGGCGACGGGATCCTCAGGCGGGCCTCGACGCGCGATCCGGCGCGGCTCGAGGCCCTGGCCTACGCCGAGGCCTTCGAGACCATCGAGACCCTGGGGGGCCACGGCGCGGTCGAGCCGGTGCTCGCCTCCCTGGAGAGCTCGTGAGGGTGGTCGGAGGGGCCGCTCGCGGCCGCCGCCTCAGGCCGCCCCAGGGACGCTTCATCCGGCCGACCTCGGACCGCATTCGAGAATCCATCTTCGACTTGCTGGGACCGGGCCCGACCGGCCCGCGCGCCCTCGATCTCTTCGCCGGCACGGGCGCGCTGGGCATCGAGGCGCTGAGCCGCGGCTCGGCGCAGGCCGTCTTCGTGGAGCGGGATCGGCGGGCGCTGGCCCTGATCCGCGAGAACCTGCAGCGCTGCGGCTTCCGCGCGCGGGCCGAGTTGCTCTGCCGGGACGCGCTGCGCTTCTTGCGCGCCGAGCCCGCGGAGCCCTTCGACTTGATCCTGCTGGATCCGCCTTACGGGCAGGGGCTCCTCGAGCCCAGCCTGCGCGCGCTCGGGAGCCGGGCGTGGCTCCGCGTGTCCGGATGCGTCCTGTGCGAGAGCGAGGCGCAGCTCGATCCGCCCGCCGAGGCGGGCTGCCTGGCGCTCGGCCGGCGGAAGATCTACGGCCGCACCCAGGTGCTCGAGTACCGGCAGCCTGTTGACAAGCGGGCCGCGCTCGGGTAGGTAATTGATTGATTTTCCATCTCTTGCGCCAGGAGGCTCCCGCTTGGATCACCTCGCCATCTATCCCGGCTCCTTCGATCCGGTCACCTGCGGGCATCTGGATCTCGTCCACCGCGCCCTGCGCGTCTTCCCCTGTCTGATCGTGGCGGTGGCGATCAACCCTCGCAAGAAGCCCATGTTCAGCCCCCAGGAGCGGGTCGAGATGCTGCGCGCGGCGCTCGCGGACGAGTCCGGCGTGGAGGTCGACTCCTTCAGCGGGTTGCTGGTGGACTATGCCAAGGCCCGCAAGGCCTCGATCATCATCCGCGGGCTGCGCGCGCTGAGCGACTTCGAGAACGAGTTCCAGATGGCCCACATGAACCACCGGCTCTCGCCGACTCTGGAGACCTTCTTCATGATGACCGGCCAGGAGCACTTCTACGTGAGCTCCCAGACGGTCAAGGAGGTCGCATTCTTCGGCGGGGACATCAGCGGGCTCGTGCCGGATGTGGTGATCGAGAAACTGCGCGCCAAGAACGGCGAGCTCAGCACCTGAGCCGTCGAGAGGAGCCACGCATGCACCTCGCGACCCGAGTGCAGTCCATCTCCCCCTCGCCCACCCTGGCCATCAGCGCCAGGGCCAAGGCGCTCAAGGCGGCCGGAGAGGCCGTGCTGTCCATGGCGGCCGGCGAGCCCGACTTCCCGACACCCGAGCCCATCCGCCAGGCCTGCGTGCGCGCCCTGGAGGCCGGGCACACGGGCTACGCGCCGTCGGCCGGCGTGCCCGAGCTCCGCCAGGCCGTCCGCGAGCGCTACCGAACGGAGCTCGGTCTCGCGTACGGAGACGACCAGGTGGTCGTCTCCTGCGGGGCCAAGCAGTGCCTGTACAACGCGATGCAGTCGCTGCTGGAGCCGGGCGACCGGGCCGTGGTCCAGGCACCCTACTGGGTCTCCTACCCGGCCCAGATCCGCCTGGCCGGCGCCGAGCCCGTGCTGCTGCCCTTCGAGGACGATCGCTTCGGCCTGAACGGCGACGCGCTCGAGGCGGCGTGCGGCGCGCGGACCCGGCTCGTGATCCTCAACAGCCCCTGCAACCCGACCGGCAGCGTGCTCGAGGACGAGGACCTCGATCGGGTCGCCGGGCTGGCCCGGGAGCACGACCTGGTCGTCATCTGCGACGACATCTACGACAAGCTGGTCTACGACGTTCCCAGGCCGCCCCACATCCTGCTCCGCCACCCGGACCTGGCCGATCGCACCCTGGTGGTCAACGGGGTGAGCAAGGCGTACTCCATGACGGGCTGGCGGCTCGGCTATGCGGTCGGGCCGGCCGAGCTGATCGCGGCCATGCGCAAGCTGCAGGACCAGTCGACATCCAACGCCACCACCTTCGTCCAGCACGCGGCCTGCGCGGCGCTCGCCTGCCCGCCGTCCGTGGTCGAGTCCATGCGGGCCGAGTTCGCCCGGCGCCGGGAGCGTATCGTCCCCCGGCTCGACGCCTTGCCGGGCGTGCGCTGCGCGCGGCCCGCGGGCACCTTCTACGCCTTCGCGTCCTTCGAGGGCTGGATCGGCCGCGAGCTCGCCGGGCGGGCTGTCGAGAGCACCCTCCAGCTGGCCGGCATGCTGCTCGAGGACAGGCGCGTGGCCGTGGTGCCCGGCGAGGCCTTCGGCGCGCCCGGCTACCTGCGCTTCTCCTTCGCGTGCTCGACAGAGGTGATCGACGAGGCCATGGATCGCATGGAGGCGCTGGCGGCCGGCCTATCGGAGCGTTGAAGCGTGAAAGGCCTCGCACAGCGCAGGATCCCGGATCCGCCACCTCGTCGCGCAAGCCGGCGTCGCAGCGCCGAAGTCGATGCTCGACTTGGAGAACCACGCCTCCGCTCGACTTCGGCGCAGCTCCTTGGTTTGCACGACGGTCCGGCGTCCCGGATCAGCACGGGTGGGAGATTCTGGAGGAGGCTCGCCGCGATCATCTCGCTGCTCTGCTGCGCGCTCGACGCCCGGGCCGACCCGCCCGAGCTGGACTTCGCCAAGGGCATCGTGGCCCTGAGCCAGGACCGGCTCGGGGAGGCCGAGGCCCGCTTCCGGTCGGTGCTCGAGGCGCGGCCCAACGATGCCCGGGCCACCTGCTACCTGGGCCAGGTCCTGCTGCGGCAGGAGCGGCTGGGGCTTTCCGTGCTCACGCTGCGCCGCGCCCTGGAGCTGGAGCCCGGGCTGCACGCGGTCCGGCTGGACCTGGCCCTGGCGCTCGTCAAGCTCGGGCGCTTCGAGCAGGCCGAGGCGGAGCTCCGCGCGGCCGCCGCGGAGCTGGCCGACAGGGACTCGGTCCACTACTACCTGGGCTACTGCCGCTACCGGCAGGGCGAGTACGACCTGGCCGTCGAGCCGCTGGAGCGGGCCGCCGAGATGGGCGGCGGCTTCGCATCCCAGGCGCGCTACTACCTCGGCCTGATCGAGCTGCACCGCGGCCGGTCCGAGGAGGCGCAGCGCGCGTTCAGCCAGGTCGCGGACGAGCAGCGCAGGAGCCCGCTCGGCGACCTGGCCCGCGAGAACCTCGCGCTGGCCAGCAGGCTGGCCGAGCCGGGCGCGCAACGCCGCTTCGGGCTCTTCGCGGCCACGGGCGCGGAGTACGACAGCAACGTCACCCTGGGCACGACCGACACCAGCCGGCAGGCCTCCCCGCGGGCCTTTCTGTCCGCCGGCGGCTTCTACCGGCCGCTTCGGGCCCGGGACCACGGGCTCGAGCTGCGAGGCCAGTTCTACCGCTCCTTCCACTTCACCGACGAGACTTCCGGCTACGACCTGACGGACCTGGCCGCGTCGATCCTCTACTTCCACACGCTGGGCGCGAGCTTCCAGGTCCAGGCGGCCTACCTGCTCGATCTGGACATGCTGGACGACCGGAGCGTGATCCAGGACGCGGAATCGAGCTCCGGCTTCGGCCTCTACATGCACGCCCACACGGGCACGGCCCGCCTGCGCGCCCGCTTCGTGACCTGGGCCGAGACCTCGATCGCCTACCGCTTCCGGGCGGCCTTCTTCGACACCGATCTCCGCAACCACTTCGCGCACGAGCTCGTGCTCAGGCAGGACCTGCTCTTCTTCGGCGATCGGCTCGCGCTCTGCCTGCGGGCGGGCGCATCGGTCGAGGACGCCAAGGGACTCAACTGGGACCTGTGGGGCCCGCTGGCCGCCTTCGAGACCCGGCTCGACCTGCCGGCCGGGCTTCGGGTCTGGGGCGGGATCGAGTACCGGCGCGAGGATCACTTCCACTTCGAGTTGATCTGGATCGAGTCGGGCAAGCGTGTCGACAACCTGCTGAGCGCGAGCTGCGGGGCGAGCTGGCAGATCGGCGAGCACCTCTCGCTCGTGCTCCAGTACCGCTATCTGCACAACCTGTCCGAGGACATCCTGACCGCGGCCGGGCAGCTGGATCCCTTCAGCTACCAGCGGCACACGGTCGGGCTTTCCGTGATGGGGATGCTGTGAGGGCTCTAAAAAGGTATGATCGAGGTCAGATTTCTGATGCCGGCGGCGGCCGGCGCGGCGGCCTGCAAGCCCATGGCGTTGATTCTATTGCCTTTATTCTGTGATCCAGGTCACCCCGACCTGGCATGTGGTATGCAGCGGAAAGGCTCCTGAGGTGCTGCCATGCGGGTGACGATCGCGCTCCTTACCGTCCTTTGCTGCTCAGCGGCCTCGCAGGCCCAGGCCGCCGACATGCCGGCCGGCTTCGTGGCCCTCTCCAGGGCGCCGGCCCGGATCGAGCGCGCCGGCGAGCGTCTGCCGGCCGAGATCGGCGCGGCCGTGCGGGTGGGCGACGTGCTGGTCACGGGCGAGAAGGGCCGCCTGAAGGTCCTGCTCAGCGACGACAGCGTGATCGCCCTGGGCTCGAGGAGCCGGCTCGAGATCTCCGCCCACCTCTTCGAGCCCTCGAAGCGGCGCTCGACCCGCCTGACGCTCCTGGACGGCAAGGTCCGGGCCCTGGTCCACAGGGCCGTGGCCGGGGACAAGGCCGACTTCGAGCTGCGCTCCGGCACGGCCATCGCCGGCGTGCGCGGCACGGAGTTCGCCCTGCTCCAGGAGGCGAGAGGCGCGCGGGTGGTGACCTTCTCGGGCAGCGTGAGCTGGCGGGTGGAGGGCGGCCAGCCCCTGATCGTGGCCGCGGGCCAGGCCAGCCGGGCCGAAGGCGCCGGTGCGCCCGGCCGCCCCGAGGCGCTGGCCGCGGCCGAGCTCACAGAGATCCGGAGCCAGACCGACTCGGCCCAGGCCCCGACCGCCCTGGCCTGGAACCTCAGGCCGGACCGCCCGGCGAGCTCGCGGAGAGGCGGGCCCGCGTCCGTCCAGGCCGACGACGATCCGATGCGGGGCAGCAGCGCCTTCGACGCGACCGCGCCCCCCGCTCCCTCTCTGGGACCTGGTGGGGCCGGGGACCAGAGGCTGAATGACCAGTACTTCGGGTCCAACGGGGAGGGCGCGGACTCGGGCAGGTGGCAGCAGCCGATCGATGTAGTGGCCGGCAGCCCCGCGGTCAGGTTGAAGATACGGCTCGTCAGGTGAACGGGAGACCGATGATGAGACGGACGACGAAGCGCACGCTGGTCGGTCTGGCGGTCCTGGCGGCCCTGGCCTCGATGCCGGCCTGCTACCCCGAGACCGAGGCACAGGGGCTGTGGATCGACCTGGGCGATCTGGGGGTATGCGAGCAGGACCTGTCGGGCTGGATCCAGTGGCTCGACTTCCACGCGGGCTGGGACCTGCCGCCGGTCTACGAGATGAGCACCGACGCCAGCTTCTTCATGGCGCTGCACATCTGGGATGTCGGGTCCAGCAAGCCCAAGGAGCTCAAGTACGCCGGGGGCGATGTCAGCAGGACCGACGGCGAGGTCTCGTTCTTCATCGTGCCGCGGGAGTACTCGAGCACCGCGCTCTACCAGATCGAGACTGCCATCTTCTGGCTCCACCAGCTCGGGCAGGAGCCAGATAGCGTGCTGGAGGTCTTCAGCGGCAGGAGCTCCAGCTTCCTCATGAGCGAGTACATGTCCGTCGACAGCCCCAGCCTGGACATCCAGGCGGGGATGCTCGACCAGGCGAGTGTGCTCGTCCGCCACCCGCAGGTGCTCCAGGGTGCCTACGCGGCCGTGCAGGACAAGACCGAGCGGGTGCGCCTGCCCAGGTCTGCCTTCGAGCCCGCCCAGGACGGCAGCCAGGCCGTGCTGGGCTCGCTGCCGGTCGGCCGCAGGCTGTTAGTGGAGATGAGCACCGACGGGTGGAGCTACGAGACCTTGACCGAGCTCAGCCTCGATCAGGCGGGCATGCAGGTCGAGGTGGACGTGGAGCCATGAGCCGGCCTGCGAGTGGACGGAGCGGTCGGACTTGCGCGCTGCTGGCCTGCCTGGCTGCCGGATGCTACGCCGGCGTGAACGAGGAGGCTCCGGCCGGGGTATGGATCCAGACCAGCGCGCTCGAGGCCTCGGTCGAGGCCGAGGACCTGGCCGGCTGGTCTGCCTGGATGATGCTGCCCGAGCACGAGGTCTACGCGCTGGACTCGGCTTCCCGGAGCTTCTTCATCGCACCGACGCTGCTCTGCAAGGAAGCCGGGGAGGAGCAGCTCGAGCCTTCTCGGCTGCCGCTCGACAGGGCCTTGCTGATCGGGCCGGCGGGGGTGGGCACCGTGGTGCTGCAGGTCCTTCCCGGCCCGAAGGACATCGAGAAGTCCTGCCAGCTCGACCTGGAGGTCTTCGCCTGCGAGGGCGCGGGCTGCCGGCAGCACACGGCTCGCTGCCCGGACTTCGTGCTCGGAGACCTCGTCTCCGACCACGTGGCCTGTGATTTCGAGGCGCGCGAGCGCGCCGCCATCCGCATCCAGGGCACGCGCCCGGCGGACGCGCGCGTGCACATCGTGGACATCGATGCAGAGGCCGCGCTGCTCCCGGTGCCGCTGCTGGACGGGGACACGGTACTCGACCTGCCGATCGAGCGCTGGCTGCGGCTCGAGCTCGAGCTGCCGGACGGGGAGAGCGAGGGACTGGGCGAGTTCCTGCTGACCCGCCCGGGCGAGGAGCTGCGGATCCAGCTCGGCCCGGGCTCGGAATGAGCCCGGCAGCGTGTCGGGTCTTTCTTATCGAGCTGCGCGCCCCATCCCTCGGCCTTCGGCCGGTCCCTCCCGCCGGGAGGGACGGATACCGAGGGGAGGTGGGGCGAGGCTTGGGGTGAAAGCGCGACAGCACGGATGCACCCTGGACGGTTTGCGTGCTAGAATGAATGCCGTGAAAGCCACATGCATACGGAGCGCAGGCTTCCGGGCGGCCCTGCTCGCAGCGGCCGCCTGCTCGCTGGCCTCGATCGGGCCGGCCCGCGGCGCCGAGCCGCAGCAGCCGGTCGGCTTCGTGGCCCTGGTGCGCGCGCCGGCGCAGATCGCGCGCGGCGAGCAGGCGATCGACTGCCGGATCGGCGACCCGGTCCTGCAGGGCGACGTGCTGCAGACCGGCAAGCGCGGCCGGCTGAAGGTCCTGCTCAGCGACGACAGCGTGATCGCCCTGGGCTCGAGGAGCCGGCTCGCCGTCTCAAGCCACCTCTTCGCCCCGGGGAGCGGCCGGCGCTCGACCCGCCTGGACCTGCTGGGCGGGCGGGTGCGGGCCCTGGTGCACCGGGCCGTGGCCGGCGAGAAGGCCGACTTCGAGCTGCGCTGCGGCACGGCCATCGCCGGCGTGCGCGGGACCGAGTTCGCCCTGCTGGCCGACGAGCCGGACGCGCTCCGCCTGGTGGCCTTCTCGGGCGAGGTGGCCTGGCGAGGCGCGGGCGGCGGCAAGGCGCTCCGGGTCGCGGCCGGCTACGGCAGCCGCGTCGGTGCGGACGGCCGCATCGAGCCCTCCCGGGCGCTGGCGGCAGCCGAGCTCCAGGCCATCCGGCGCTCCACCGACGCCGCCCAGCCGGCCGAGGCCCTGGCCTGGAACCTGCCCCTGGACCGGGCGGGCGCGGCCCCGCCCGCCCAAGTGGACGCCGGGATCGTGCAGCGCAGGGACGTGAGCAGCCCGCAGGAGCCGATCCGGTCGTCCGGTGACGCCTTCGGCGGCTTTCTCGACCCGGGAGAAATGGATCTCCAGGGCGCGGACGGCGAGTGGCGCTCCGGCTTCGAGGCCGCCACCGGCGGGGGCTTCCAGCTCACGATCCGCCTGGGAGACTGAGATGCGGCCCGCCCGAACCGCGCCCCTGCTGCTCGCCTGCCTGCTGTGGGCCGGATGCTACCCGGAGAGCACCGGGCAAGACGAGCTCCGCCTCTCGCTCCCGCTGGGGCAGATGGGCATGAGCCTGCAGGACGAGGCGCTCGCGGCCTGGCTCGACTGGCTCCAGGACGATGCGGGCGGCGTCTTCGACCTGAACGGGCCGTACTCCAACTTCTTCCTCGGGCTGAGCCTGCAGGACGCCGGGGGCGCGGAGCTGCCCCTGTACGGCTGCGGGGTGCTGTACGACGCGGTCGAGCGCACGCTGTCTGTGGGCGTGGTCTTCGACTCCGACTGCGAGGCGTGCCGGATCGAGATCCTGATCTACTGGCGCCACGACGAGCTGCTGGCCTACGAGGGGCTGAGCGAGGCCTTCTCCTACCCGGAGGAGCTCTCGGCCGAGGTCCAGGCGCAGAAGCTCGGCACCGCCTACGCGCTGGTCTCGGGCGAGCAGGCCCGCTGGGTCGCGGCCCAGGACGACGAGGCCAGGGTCCGGCTCTACCCGATCGCCGAGCTGCAGGCCGGCCAGGCCTCGCTGCCGGTGCCCGTGGGGCGCGCCTACGAGATCCTCTGGAGCCTGGACGGCGCGAGCTTCCAGCGAGCCGGCCAGGTCAAGGCGCAGGAGAGCGGCGAGCAGATCGAGCTGAGCGTCCCCTGAGCGAGCTGCGCGTCCCCCTCCCTCGGCCTTCGGCCGGTCCCTCCCGCCAGGGGAGGGACGTATAAAACACCTCCCCCTCGAGAGACTGTCGAAAAACGCAGTTTTTCGACTTGCACGCCTCTGCGTTTCGCAGAGTTGCAGGGTCTTTTTTCGATAATCTTGCGATTATCGACAGTCTCTCGACGGGGGAGGTCGGGCGAAGCCCGGGTGGGGGTGGAAGCGCAACAGCGAGGACAGCTCACCTTCAATCCGTCGCCCCGCAGACCTTCCACTGGTGCTTGCCCTGCGGGCAGAGGATCAGCAGCATCCCCGGGCGGCGGTTGAACTCCACCACCACGAAGCGGCAGCGCTTGAGCTTGAGCGAGGCGAGCTTCTTTGGCGGCTCTCCGAAGCGCTCCACGGTCTCCTTGTAGGTCAAGACCGTCAGCCGGCCGCTGTCCTGCTCGCCGAGCTTCTCGCCCGCCTTGGCGAGCATCTCCGTCCAGTAGCGCTCGATCGCCTCCACCCCCTCGACCGTGCGCCCCTCGAAGGAGAACGGATCGCTGCCCGCCTTGGCCAGCTCCTTGGCCTTGCGGCCGATCAGCGCCTGGACGAAGACCTGGGCCGCCTGGTCCACGGCCGACTCGTCCGGGTCCGGCTCGGGCGGCGGCGCGTCCGGCACGATGAGCTCGGTCACGGAGTGGGTGCCCATCTCGCCGCCCGGGCTCATGTCCTCCGGAACCGGGTGGTGCGAGCCGGCCTGCGGGGCCAGCAGCAAGCAGGTGAGCGAGACGGCGATCGCGTGCGTCTTCATCGTCTTCCTCCGGGGTGTCTTCACGGCCCTTTCAGGATGCCCGCCCGGGCCAGACTGTCGACCAGCCGGGCGTGGACGTCGAGCCCGTCGGCCGGCAGCTCGGGCGGCTCGCCCAGCAGGCGCCGCTGGAGCTCCAGGTAGGCGCGGGCCAGCTCGACCCGCACCTCGTCGTCGAGCGGCGGCGGCCGGCCGTGCCCCTCGAAGCCGCGCTCGCGCAGCCACTGGCGGACGTTCTCCTTGTCGAGCATGCGCTGCGGCTGCCCGGCCTCGAAGCGCTCGGCGCTGCCGTCGGCCTCCCAGTAGCGGGACGAGTCGGGCGTGTGGATCTCGTCCATCACGTAGAGCGTATCACGATCCAGGCCGAACTCGTACTTGCTGTCGACCAGGATGAGGCCCTTCGAGGCGGCCTCCTGCTCGCCGCGCGCGAAGAGCGCGAGCGCCGTGCCGCGCACCCGCTCCCAGACCCTGGGCGCCACCAGGCCGCGGGAGAGGATCTCCTCTGTCGAAAGCGGCGCGTCGTGCTCGCCCGGCCCGGCCTTGGAGGTCGGCGTGACCAGCAGCTCGTCGAAGCGCTCGTCCGCCCTGAGCCCGTCGGGCAGCTCGATGCCGTACAGGCGCCGCTCGCCCCGGCTGTAGTCGCGCCACAGGCTGCCCGAAATGTAGCGCCGGACGATCACCTCGACCGGCAGGGGATCGAGCTTGCGCACCAGCATCGCGTTGGGATCCGGGCAGGCGCGCAGGTGGTTGGGCGCCAGGTCGGCGCTTCGTTCGAAGCAGTGGGCGGCGATGGCGTTCAGCACCTGGCCCTTGCAGGGCACCGTCCCGCAGACCACGTCGAAGGCGCTCACCCGGTCGGTGGTCACGATCAGGAGATCCGGGCCCAGGTCGTAGACGTCCCGGACCTTGCCCCGCTCAGGCTCGGGCAGGCCGGGGAGATCGGTGCGATCCAGCGTGGAGTCGAGAAGCGCCCGCAGGCGCTCGGCGAGCGGAGGGGGCATGATCGGGCGAATAGCACGGCCGGGCGGAGCGGTCAAGCTGTTGTGAAGGGAGAATCTTTATCTAGTGCGCTCCGATCTTCGATCTCTTCACTGCGAATATTCCACGGACCGGGCTCACGAAGATGAAATGGGTCTCTGTCATGATCATGTCCGACACCCGGCCGCTCTCGTAACGCCACTCTGACTTTCCACTTTTCAAGTCATATACAGACAGGCACCTTTCCGCAGCGTTCTCCTCGCAGGCCTCCTGCAAATACAGCTTCCCGTCGAAGACCTCGAACTCGACGGCTTCCTTCGCGCTGTTCTCTTTTTTCCAGCAGACCCCACCATCACCAGTCCTCATCACCCGCACTTCCTTCTCATCCACAGCAACAACGTACTCTCTCCCAGACTCAGCCCTGCTCTCCACCGCTACTTCTTTCTCCCAGATCTTCTCCCCGGAGCCTCTCGATACCGCAAACAGCTTGTTCTTCGCCTTGAATAAGACGATCTCCATGCACGACCTGCACACCACCACCTCCAGCGGTCTCTCCAGTGGCGAAAGATCCCAGTCAGCCAATCGCCTCGACCACATGACGTCCCCGCTCGTCTTCTCGAGGCACAGCGCCTCCGACTCTCTAATTACGTAGAGGTACTTCTCATCCAAGAAAAGCCCGTCCACGTTCTCCATTTTTCTATTCCACAACCCTCCTCCGTCCCTCTGTATCGCAAACAACCCCGACACCCCATCAACCCTACAAAACACAAATGCAGCATTTCCATCCGACACGGCCAGGTCCGCACGAGACAGCTTCTCTCTCCACTTCACCTCCTGATCCCGAAAATCAAAATGGATCAGCTCCTCCTCTGTCATTATATACATCGACCGGTCATCCCCCCAAAAATCAACGGCATCTGCAGCAATGTTCTTGATGAACTCGAGCCCTCCGTCCGACTCTCTCAGCCTGGCCAAATTTTGACGCCGATACGCCAGCACCAGTCCAGATCCTACTCTCTTTATCTTCATTGCGAATCGATGCCTGCTCATCCACGACAGCCCCTCGGGCAGAGGCAGGCCCTCTTTCCCGGACACCTTCTCCTCGTCAGCAGCCGAGCTCGGCCCCGCTGCCACGCTCCGAGGGGAATACGAGATGAGCGGCAACATGAGTATGACAGTCTCGAATAATCTCAAATTCCAGTACATTTCCACCCAACCCGCTTTCCTGTGCTACTTCCTCTTCACTCCTGCCAGAGGTGTCTTCTTGATTGCCATTATTCCATTGGAGCGACTGACGAATATCCAATGATCTTTCGTCACGATGAGGCTCAACACTCTT
>JAFGRB010000025.1 GCA_016935365.1 Deltaproteobacteria bacterium | reverse complement strand
GGCTTCGCTGTGCTCGATCTTGCCGAGGTGGATCTCCATTGACGGGCATTTCGCAGTATTACGGAAAATCGAGAGGAGCGAAAAAAACCTCCTCTGCGCTCTGAAGGAGCGCTGCTATTCCAGCGTCTCGGCGCCTCCATCTTGCCGCGCCATTTCAGCGGCGGGGGGTGAACCCCAGCCCTGATATGGAGGGGGGCGCCGCGCGCCCCCCTCGCCGCCCGGCACAGGTCCGGGCGGCTGTACCCCCCCGCGGATGGATGGCTTACGCCCTCCATCTGACCGTATGGAGCGCCCCGCTCCATACGGTCTACTTCGCCTGTTCCGATCCGGGCAGGCGCTCGTGGGCCACTGCCAGCTCGCGCAGCCCGGCGGCCAGCTCGGCCGTGAGATCGCCGTCGTGGTAGCGCCAGGCCCAGTTGCCCTCGGTGGTGGCCGGCGCGTTCATGCGCGCCTCGTTGCCGAGCCCCAGCACGTCCTGCAGGGCGACGATGCAGAGCTTGCCCGGCGAGCGCATGGCCAGCCGGATCATGGACCATGGGATCTCGCTCTCCGAGCAGGGCAGCTCGTAGCTCAGCAGGTAGTCCTGCACGTAGCGCCGCAGCTTCTTGCCCAGGTTGCGGTACCAGCCCAGGGTCGTCTCGTTGTCGTGGGTGCCGGGGTAGACCACGAAGCGGCCGTGGGCCGGGTGGCGCTCGGGCAAGAACTCGTTTTCCGCGTCGCCGTCGAAGGCGAACTGCAGCACCTTCATGCCGGGCAGGCCCAGCTCGTCGCGAAGCGCCCGCACCTCGTCGGTGATGATGCCCAGGTCCTCGGCGATGATGGGCGCGTCGCCGAGCGCCGCGTGCACGGCGGCGAAGAGCTCGCGGCCGCGGGCCTCGACCCAGCGGCCGGCCACGGCGTTGGGCGCGCCCGCCTCGACCTCCCAGTAGGCCTCGAAGCCCCGGAAGTGATCCACCCGCACCAGGTCGCAGGTCCTGAGCGCGGTGCGCAGCCGCTCGATCCACCACCCGAAGCCGTCCGCCTCGAGCACGTCCCAGCGGTACAGGGGGTTGCCCCACAGCTGGCCGGTCTCGGAGAAGTAATCGGGTGGCACCCCGGCCACGACGCTCGGGCGGCCGCCGGCGTCCAGGTAGAACTTCTCGGGGTGGGCCCAGACCTCGGGCGAGTCGTGGGAGACGAAGATCGGGATGTCGCCGATGATGCGCACGCCCCGCGTCCGGGCATACTCCCGCAGCGACTCCCACTGGGAGAAGAAGACCCACTGGGTCCAGGCGTGGAAGTCGACGTCGGTGTGCAGCGTCTCGCGGGCCCGGTCGAGCGCGGCCGCATCGCGCCGCTTCTCCGGCTCGGGCCAGGCGTCCCAGGCGCGGAAGTCGTGATGCCCCTTCAGCGCCCGGTACAGGGCGTAGTCGGCGAGCCAGTAGCGCTGCTCGGCCCGGAAGCCCTCGAAGGCCTGCCGGTCGGCCCGCGCTGCCCGCCTGCAGAAGCCCTCGAAGGCCCGGCGCAGCAGGGGCCACTTCTTCTCATAAGTCAGCCCGTAGTCCACCCAGCCCTCGGGCGCTTCCGGCGGCTCGGCCCGCAGCCAGCCGCGCGCGGCCAGGTCCTCCGGGTCGATCAAGTAGGGGTTGCCCGCGAAGGAGCAGACCGCCTGGTAGGGCGAGTCCCCGTAGCCCGTGGGCCCGAGCGGCAGCACCTGCCACCAGGCGGCGCCGGCCGACTGCAGCCAGTCCACGAAGGCCCGCGCCTGCGCGCCCAGCACGCCGATGCCCCAGGGGCCGGGAAAGCAGGTCGGGTGCAGCAGCACCCCGTAGCGACGTTCGAGCTCCATGCCTCACCTCGCGGCTGCCGGCCCGGCCGGGCGGCGGCCTCCATCCCGGAGCATACCCCCGGAGTCCGCGCAAAGGAAGCCCGAGCGGCAAGGTCTCGATTCTTTGTCGATTGAGATCGACAGAGTCATTTTTGTCGAGTATAGTTGACAAAACACGGAGTGTCTATCATGATAGACACCATGGACATCGACATCCTCGAGCTCGCGAGCTACTGGAGCTTCTGGGATCGAGCAGTGCCCGAGTCGGTCCCCCGCTCCGTCGAGCTGCCAAAGCAGCTCAGGGACTCGCTCTTCCTGGTAATCCAGGGGGTCCGGCGCTGCGGCAAGTCCACCCTGCTACAGCAGGTCATGCAGCGCCATCGACTCGATCCGGCCCTGTGCGCCTTCGTCAACTTCGAGGATCCCCGCCTGGCACGGGCGCTGAGCTTCGAGATCCTCGACGCCCTCGTCGAGCAGTTTCGCGCGCGGCACCCGGGTGTGGCGCGGCTGTACTTCTTCCTCGACGAGATCCAGTGGGTGGAGGGCTGGCAGCGCTGGATCACGAGCCAGCTAGACCGGCCGCGGGGCAACCTCTTCGTGCTCACCGGCTCCAACGCCAGGCTGCTGTCCGGCGAGCTCTCCACCTTGCTCACCGGTCGCCATCTGCCGATCGAGCTCTACCCCTTCGACTTCGACGAGCTCCGGGCGCTCGATCCGGCCGCCACTTGGTCGGACTACCTGGAGCGCGGCGGCTTTCCCGAGCCGCTCGTCATGCCCGACGGAGACAGGCTGCGGCGGCAGTACTTCCACGACATCATCGAGCGCGACATCCGCGAGCGGCTCAGGGCGCGCTCCAGCCTGCCCATCCGCCAGGTCGTCCAGATGGCGTACGAATCGGCCGGATCGGAGCTGAGCCTGCGCCGGATCGCGGCCGCGACCGGCCTGGCCGTCGACACGGTCTCCAGCTACCTCGATGCGTCCGAGGCGGCAGGTCTGCTCTTCGGCTGCCCCTTCTTCGCCTTCTCCGAGCGGAAGCGGGCGCAGCGCAGCAAGAAGTACTACCCGATCGACACCGCGCTGCGACGCGTGGTCGCCACCCGCTCCGGCGCGGATCGCGGCAAGGCGCTCGAGTGC
>JAFGRB010000303.1 GCA_016935365.1 Deltaproteobacteria bacterium | reverse complement strand
CGGCCTGCTCTCCGGGCCCGGCCTGCTCTCCGGGCCCGGCCTGCTCTCCGGGCCCGGCCTGCTCTCCGGGCCCGGCCTGCTCTCCGGCCTCGGCCTGCTCTCCGGGCTGGGTAGCGGGCGCGCTCTCGGAATCGGGCTCGCCGGCGGGCTCCGCGGCCGCGTCTCCCCCGCCCTCTTGCCCCTGGCTGCCCAATGGGGTCTCGCCGAACTGGAGACCGTCCAGGTCGTCGTCAGCGAAGTCGAGCCCGTCCGATCGCTTGCCCCCGATCTTCAGCTCCGACTCGTCCACGCCGTCCAGACTGGACACATCGGCCTGCTCGGCGGGCTCGTCGACCGGGGGCTCCGGCGGCTCGATCCGCATCAGCATGCAGGCCTCGCGGACGAAGTCCCGCATCTCGAAAGGAATCAGCAGGTATGCGTCCGCGGGATGCTTGCCGCTCCTGTGCTTCTCGATGGCGGCCTCGTTCGAGTCGGACGACATCAGGAGGATGGGCACACCCTGCAGCGCCTTGTTCTTCCGGAGCCGGGTACAGATGGTGAAGCCGGACAGGTCCGGAACCTCGGCCCTGAGCACGATCATGTCCGGCTCGAGGCTGACGGCCTCGTCGACAGCCTGCTTGCCTTTCTGTACGAAGCTGAAGCGATGGTCGCCCTCGAGCACAGCGGCCAGGGAGAGCGCGAACTCCTTCTCCGGCTCGACTATGAGGACCTTTTTCGAAGGCATGGCACGGTCAGCCCGCTACTTCTCGTTGTAGAACAGGACCAGAGAGATGCAGTGGAACTCCCGATCGCTGGACTGCACGACGCTCATGTCCACGACCTCGCAGCCCGGATGCTCGCCGAGCCACTGCGTGACCTTGTCGCCCAACTCCTCCCGGTTCCTCGCCAGGGTGGCGGAAAAGACCTTGACGCCGTTGAACTGTTCCACCATCGACTCCTCCCGGAAAGCAGACGACACAACCCTCCGGAAAAGAGGGATTTCCCAGGCGGCCACGGTACCGCGCCAGGAAGGTGGAGTCAAGCGATCATTTCCGAAACAGGCTCTCGAGCTTCGACTTGGCCGCCTCGATGTCCTCGGGGGAGTCGAGCTTGCCCACGCGTATCTC
Source organism: Deltaproteobacteria bacterium (assembly GCA_016935365.1). Classification (GTDB taxonomy): domain Bacteria; phylum Myxococcota; class B64-G9; order B64-G9; family B64-G9; genus JAFGRB01. Next base: position 8,605 of record JAFGRB010000303.1, on the reverse strand, counting down.
GAAGGCGGCGCAGAAGTTGGCCTTCTCCCGGTCCGGGCAATACTCGGTGAGGTTCTCCCGGCACTGGTTGTGGGCGCCCGGGTCCCAGAACCGGCAGTTCTTGCAGCAGCGCAGGTCCTTGTCGCAGGAGGGGCAGGTGTCGTTGCGGACGACCTTGTCGATCAGCACGATCTCGAATCCGCAGCTCCAGCAGTACAGCCTCTTCTTCGTCGTCTCCAAGATCCACCTCCGCGCGCGAGGGCCGCGGCCTGCTAGCGCATGTTGTAAGCGGCCTGCAAGAGGCCGTAAGGCGCCTTGGTGGTCCGATCGGAGATGGTCTCGAAGATGGCGAAGATGAGCTGCTTCTGGTCCTGGCTGAATCCGATGAACTTCTGGACCGGCACCGGGATCCACTCGTGGACGAAGCTGTCGCCGGAAGGCCCCTTGGCGACCTTCTTGCCGAAGTAGTACAGCTTCAGCTCGACGTCCTCGGGCATCCCGGGCAGCTGCCGGTCCAGCGGGACGTGGAGCTTGGCGAAGCCCGGGTTGAAGCTCAGGTGAGGGCTGATCCGGTAGGCCCTGCCCACGAAATCCTTGCCGGCCAGGTCGAAGGACGGCTCCTCCTGCTTGAAGTAGACCGCCACCTCCTCGCGCAGGATCCCGGCCGGTATCTCCAGCTTGGCCCCGCCCTCGAAGCGCAGCTCGCCGCCCTCCTTGCCGAGCACGGCCTTGATCTCCTTGGTGGCGTCCTTGCCCACCACCTCGACGGGCTCCTGCTTCTTCTGCTCACAGCCGCACACGGCCAGCACCGAGCAGGCCGCACACAGCGCGCACGCACGCAATGCCATCATGATAGGCTCCCGCGAATCATGTTCACGTTCCCCCGAGGGGGTTTTCATGGGGGGCTCTGCCCCCCTCGCCCAGCCAGCGCATCGTCATTCCGGCCACCGCCGCCCCTCTAGCTCCAGCCCGTCAGCCAGGCCGGCGAGCGCGGGCTCGAGCCTGGCGAGCTCCGCCCAGACATCCGCCGGCCGCTCGTGGGCCTTGCCGGATAGCGCCCGCGCAAGCCCGCCGATGATATCGAAGGTGACTCGGCCGCCGGCCGGAGCCCTGACCGCCGCGGTGGGCAGCAGGCGTCCGTCGAGGCTGGTGACGGTGCCCGACTCCTCGGCCAGACCCGCGCCCGGCAGCAGCACGTCCGCCCGGTCCGCGAGCTCGCTCGGCTTGAGGTCCACGAGCGCGAGGAAGGTATCCGGATGGATCCTGGCCGGATCCAGCGGACAGCCGTAGGGATCCGTGTTGAACACCAGCAGGCCGTCGAGCTCGCCGCGGGCGATCGCCTCGAGGAGGTCGGCCGTCTCGGGGCCCGGCTGCGCAGCCGGCTTTCCGCCCGGCTCCACGGCGGGGTGGAGGCCCATGTCCTCTCGACCGCGCGCGTTGCCCGCCCGGGGCAGCAGCAGCAAGCGCGCGTGAAGGTCCAGCGCCTCGAGCAGCCGGCCGAGCGCCTCGGCGACCTCGATCGGCAGATCGTCGCCGCAGGCCACGACCGGCCGCTCGGCGGCGCGCAGCCCGGAGACGAGCCGGGCCAGCAACGGGCCCTTGATGCCCACCGCGGCCCCCAGCTCGCCGAGCGCCTTCTCGTCCGCCTCGGCGGCGAAGCCCGCCAGGCCGTCCAGCAGCGCCGCCTGCCGGCCCTCGCCCACGCGCAGCACCTGCCGGGCCTGATCGTCCAGCCGCGTGCTGCGGCTCGAGATCACGACCAGCTCGGCGCCCTGCAGCGCTGCGCGCCGCAGCTCGATGCCGGCCACGGGCGCGAGCTCGAACGGATCCCCAAAGAGCGTCCAGATCACATCGGCGCGGGCGAGGTCCTCCAGGCGCACTCCGCCCGGCTGCGGTCGGAGCGCCTGCCGGAAGGCCACCGGCTGAGCCGGGCCGTCCAGCAGTGCGAGAAGCTGGCTGCCGAGCCCTTGCCTGGCGAGCCGCTGCAAGCAGAAGGCGGCCTCGTTGGTCAGCGGGCCGTTGACGACCACGGCCGCGCCCTTGCCCCCGGCCGCCTTGCCGAGGCCCTCGGACGCGCGCCTGAGCGCATCCTCCCAGGAGACCTCCCGGGCCGAGCCGCCGTTCCGCAGCCGCGGCCGTGTCAGCCGGGGAAGCGTCTCGAGGTAGCGATGACCGAAGCAGCCGTCCACGCACAGGTTGCCGCGGTTGTGGAACCGGCCCGGCTCCACGGCCGCCTGGATGTAGCGCCCCCCCGTGCTCTCGATCGTCAGGCGGCAGCCCAGGCCGCAGAAGCCGCAGACCACGGCCGTGCAGTCCGGACGGAAAGGCCCCGGCTTCGGGAGAAAGCGCTTGAAGTCCAGGGCGCCGGTCGGACACGCGCCCACGCACTGGCCGCAGGCATCGCAGTCTGTGGCCAGCAGCGGCATGCCCATCGAGGGCTGGACGGTCGTGTCGAAGCCGCGCTGGACGAAGCCCAGCGCGCCGAGGCCCTGCTGCTCCGAGCAGATGCGCACGCAGCGCCCGCAAAGGATGCACTTGTTGGGATCGTGGACGATGAAGGGATGGTCATCGGCGACCGGCCGGTGCAGGTACTGCACCTCGAAGCGCCCCAGGTCCACGCCGTAGTCCTCGCAGTATCCGCGCAGGGTGCAGCTGTCCACCGACGTGCAGCCGCACTCCAGGCAGCGGCGCGCCTCGGCCAGGGCCTGGGCCTGCTCGAGACCCAGCTCGACCTCCACGAAGCTCTCGATCCGCTCGGCGGCCGGAAGCTGCTTGCCGCGCTGGCGCTCGGTCTTCTCCACCTGGGCGAAGAAGGCCTCGTCGATCTCCTCCAGGCGGCCGATCGAATCGGAGAACGGCTTGCCGATCGGCAGCGGCTCCAGGCCGGCCAGGTAACGGTCGATGGACACGGCGGCCTTGCGCCCGCCGGCGATGGCCTCGACGGCCGTGGCCGCGCCGGTCAGGCAATCGCCGGCTGCGAAGACCCAGCCGACGCCGGTCTGGTACGTGGTCTCGTCGGCCTCCACCGAGCTCCAGCGGGTCGCCCCCGGCGCACCCTCCCCCTGCCAGCTAGACGGATCCGGCTTCTGGCCGATGGCCGAGATGACCGTGTCCACCTCGATCTCGAACTCGCTGCCCTCGATGGGCACGGGGCGGCGACGGCCCGAGGCGTCTGGCTCGCCGAGCTCCATCCGGATGGCGCGAATCTTGACCACCCGTCCGCCCTCGCCGACGAGCGCCACCGGCGCGGCCAGGAAGTGCATGGCCACGCCTTCCTCCTCCGCCTCGTCCACCTCGTAGTCCTCGGCTGGCATCTCCTTGCGGGTGCGGCGGTAGAGGATGGTCACCTCGGAGCCCAGGCGGCGGGCGGAGCGGGCCGCGTCGATGGCGGTGTTGCCGCCGCCGACGACCACGACTTTCTTGCCCAGCTCGGGCGTGCGATCGGAGGCCAGGTCGAAGAGGAAGTCGATCCCGGAGACGACGCCCTGCATGTCCTCGCCCTCGACGCGCATGCTGGACGCCGTCCAGGCGCCGACAGCGATGAAGGCCGCGTCGAAGCCCTGCTTGCCGAGATCGGCCAGGCAGAAGTCACGGCCCATCTTCTGCCCGTACTTCACTTCGATGCCCAGGGCGGAAATGTGGGCGATCTCGCGATCCAGCACGTCGTCGGGCAGGCGGTAGCGCGGAATCCCGTAGCGCAGCATGCCGCCCGCCTTGGGGTTCATCTCGAACACGCACACGGCGTGGCCCTTCTGGCGGAGGTAGTAGGCCGCTGTCATCCCGGCCGGCCCCGCGCCGATGACGGCCACGCGCTTGCCCGTGTCGGCGGCCAGCTCGGGCAGGTAGGGCTCGTCCGCCTTGAGGTCCAGATCGGCCACGAAGCGCTTCAGCGGGTTGATGGCCACGGGCTGGTCGATCCGGTTGCGCCGGCACTGCAGCTCGCAGGTGTGCGGGCAGACCCGCCCGCAGACCGACGGGAAGGGATTGGTCCGCTTGATGGTCTTGAGCGCCTCGGTGAACTCGCCGGCGGCGATCTGGGCGATGTAGGTCTGGATGTCGATGTGGTCCGGGCACTGGAGCCGGCACGGAGCCACGCAGTCGGCGTGGTGGGCGGACATGATGAGCTCGAGGGCCAGCTTGCGGGCGGCGTGCACGGCCGGCGTGTCGGTCCGGATCTTCATGCCCGGTGCGACCTTGGTGGCGCAGGAAGGCACGAAGCCGGGCCTGCCCTCCATCTCCACCAGGCATACGAAGCACGCGCTGAAGGGTTCCAGCCGGGGGTCGTGACACAGGGTCGGGATCTTCTTGCCCATCCGCTCGGCGACCTGCAGGATGGTCTCGCCCTCGCGGGCGTCGATCTCTTCTCCGTCCAGGGTGAATCGAATATTCGCCATGGAAGACCTCCTCAGACCACCCGGATCGCGTCTTGGCGACAGCGATCCATGCAGAGGCCGCAGCGCGTGCATTTGTCCGGATCGATGACGTGCAGCTCCTTCTTCTCGCCCGAGATGGCCTCGACCGGGCAGGCCCGCTTGCACACCCCGCAGCCGTTGCAGTTCTCCTCGATGATGACGTAGGTGATCAGCGCCCGGCAGGCCTTGGCCGGACAGACCTTGTCCTTGATATGCGCCTCGTACTCGTCCCGGAAGTAGCGGATGGTCGTCAGGACGGGGTTGGGGGCCGTCTGGCCGAGCCCGCAGAGCGAGCCGCGCTTGATGGTCGCCGCCAGCTCCTCGAGCAGCTCGATGTCGCCCTGCTTGCCCTCTCCGGCGGTGATCCGCTCCAGGATCTCCAGCATGCGCTTGGTGCCCACCCGGCAGAAGGTGCACTTGCCGCACGACTCCTTCTGGGTGAAGTCGAGGAAGAAGCGGGCCACGTCCACCATGCAGGTCGAGTCGTCGATGACCACCATGCCGCCCGAGCCCATGATGGCGCCGGTCTTGTTGAGCGACTCGTAGTCGATCGGCGTATCGGCCAGCGAGGCGGGGATGCAGCCGCCCGAAGGGCCGCCCATCTGGGCGGCCTTGAACTTCTTGCCGCCCTTGATGCCGCCGCCGATGTCCTCGACGATCTCGCGGATCGTGATCCCCATCGGGACCTCGACCAGGCCGCCCCGGTTGACCTTGCCGGCCAGGGCGAAGACCTTGGTGCCCTTGGAGCTCTCGGTCCCCAGCGCCGCGTAGGCCGCCGCGCCGTTTACGATGATCCACGGCACGTTGGCCAGGGTCTCGACGTTGTTGATGTTGGTCGGCTTCTTCCACAGGCCCTCGTTGGCGGGGAACGGCGGCCGCAGCCGCGGCATGCCGCGGCGCCCCTCGATCGAGGCCATCAAGGCCGTCTCCTCGCCGCAGACGAAGGCGCCGGCGCCTTCCTTGATCTTGATGTGGAAGCTGAACTCGCTGCCCTGGATGCGATCGCCGAGCCAGCCCGCCTCCGCGGCCTGGGCGATGGCGATCCCCAGCCGGCGGATGGCGATCGGGTACTCGGCCCGGCAGTAGATGTAGCCCTGGCTCGACCCGACGGCGTAGCCCGCAATCGCCATGCCCTCGAGCACGGCGTGCGGATCGCTCTCGAGCACCGAGCGGTCCATGAATGCGCCCGGGTCGCCCTCGTCGGCGTTGCAGATGATGTACTTGACGTCCCCGGCCGCCTTCGCGGCGAAGCCCCACTTCAAGCCGGTCGGGAAGCCGGCCCCGCCCCGGCCGCGCAGGCCGCTGGCCTTGATCTCCTCGATGACCTGCTCGCGGCTCATCTCCGCAAGGACCTTGCCCAGGGCGCGGTACCCGCCGACCGCCAGGTAGTCCTCGAGCCTCTCGGGGTTGATACGGCCCGCGTTGCGCAGCACGATCCGCTTCTGCTTCGAGAAGAAGCCGTCATCCGGGCAGTCCCGGTCCTCGGCCCGGCCGATCCACTCCTCGATCTCCCCGCCCCCGGCCACCACCTCGTCGAGGAAGCGCGGCACCCGATCGGCGGACAGCTCCATGTAGACCTCGGGCGGCTTGCCCGGACGCGCGATCTCCACCAGCGGCTCCCGGTAGCACATGCCCATGCAGCCGGAGATGCCCAGCTCCACGTCCAGCCCGCGGGAGGCGATCCCTTCCTCGATGCTGGCCAGGGTCTTTCTGGCCCCGGCGGCGATCCCGCAGGCGCCAAGGCCGACCGATATCCGGATCCGTTGCTCGTCCATGCCTTCCTCGAAGGTTCGAGCCGAGGGACTCGGCGTCTCTATGCGCTCTCCTGCTTGCGGTAATCCTTGATCAGCCGGCGGACCGCCACGCCGTCGAGCCGGCCGAAGGTCTCCTCACCGACCATGGCCACCGGTGCCAGGCTGCAGCAGCCGAGACAGGCCACCGACTCCAGCGTGAAGAGCCGGTCGGAGGTCGTCTCCCCGTCCTCCACGGACAGATCGCGGGAGAAGGACTCGGTGATCTTGTCGGCGCCCGACACGTGGCAGGCCGTGCCGTGACAGACGCGGATGATGTGCTTTCCCACCGGCTTGAGACGGAACTGGGCGTAGAAGGTCACCACGCCGTAGACCGAGGCCGGCGGGAGGTGCAAGCCGCGCGCGATCCGATCCATGACCTGCTTGGGCAGGTAGCCATACTCCTCTTGCGCCTTCTGCAGCACGGGGATGAGCGAGCCGCTCCCCGAAGCGTGCTCGGCGATGATGCGGTCCGCGACGGAGAGATCCACGCTCTCCTCGACCCTGGCGGCTTCCATCGGCCCCTCCTCCACGCTCATTCGCTGGGAATGCCGGACATGTTGCGCCACATGCGCTCGCGCGCGGGCAGGAAGTCGACCTTCAAGCTCGTGAGCTCGCGGACCTTGTCGATCGCGGACAGCTTGTCGACGACCTGCTCGACCGAGGAGTCCGACTCGACCAGCACGACGAGATCGAATGCGCCGAGCACCGGCTCGGCAAAGCTGACCTCGTCGATCTGCTCCATCATCCGGATCACCTGAACGACGCCGTCCCGCTCCGTCCCCTGATCCAGGTTTGCCAGCACGTACGCTCGGTGCGCCATCGCTCGTCTCCTGTGGCTTGAGATCCGACAGACCCGCTGTCCTTCTAGCCTCACACCCGCTGGATGTCAAGGCTTTATCAGGGCTGAAAGCCGTTCATTATTACAACCTTAAGCCTCGGACTGGATCTCGCGAGCTGCTTCGGCTAGGCTGCATGGTGCCTCCCGGCAAGCCGGTTCGAGAGAGCGGATGGACTTCGTCCACAGGAAGAGAGTCGGCAGCTTCGAGATCGCGGCCCACCTGGATTCAGGCGGGATGGCGGACGTCTTCCTGGCCTACCACCCGGGCAGCGAGGAGCTGGCCGTGGTCAAGATCCTGCGGGAGCACCTGCGGGAGGCGCCCGAGCTGCTGGCCATGTTCCACGACGAGGCGCAGATCATGACCCGGCTGCGCCACCCCAACGTGGTCCGCGTCTTCGAGAGCGGCGCGGCGGAGGGGCTGCCTTTCATCACCATGGAGTACCTGGCCGGCGATCACCTGGGCGTGCTGGCCCGGGTCGCGCGCCGCCGAGAGGAGAGCCTGCCCCCCTCGCTGGTGGCGCGGATCGCGCTCCAGGCAGCCAACGGCCTGGCCTACGTGCACGACGTGACCGACGAGCAGGGGCGGCCCCTGGGGCTGGTCCACCGCGACATCAGCCCGCAGAACATCTTCGTGTGCTACGACGGCCGCATCAAGATACTGGACTTCGGCATCGCCTGGACCCGGCGCCGCGAGGCATCCACCCGCACCGGGCTGCTCAAGGGCAAGCTGCGGTTCATGTCGCCCGAGCAGATCCAGGCCCGGCCGGTGGACCGGCGATCGGACATCTTCGCGCTGGGCATCGTGATGTGGGAGATGCTGACCTTCAAGAAGCTCTTCAAGGCCGACAGCGACTACAAGACCATGAAGCGGATCTGCGAGGAGCCGATCGCGCCGCCTTCCGCGCTGCGGGCCGACCTGTCCGCGGGGCTGGAGAGCGTGGTGATGCGCTGCCTGGAGCGGGATCGCGACGCGCGGTACCAGGACGCCGCCGAGCTGCGCGCCGCGCTGTCGGAGTACCTGCTCGAGGATCCGGGCAGCCACCCCAAGGAGCTCATCAAGACGGCCCAGCGCCTGCTCGCGCATCGCCGCGCGGAGAAGCAGCAGGTGATCGACTCCATCTGGCACCAGGAGGAGCTCAGGGAGTATCTCTTCGGCGACCTGCAGGACTCGGATCGCTCGGACTCGACATCCATCCCGGCCATCGATCCACGGGCAGTCGAGGATCTGTCGGAGGAGCCCGCCCCGGACGACGGCGCGTACGACTGGCCCGAGCCTGCGATCGAGCGCGAGCATGCCCCGGAGCCCTTCGAGCCCATCAAGCCCTTCAGCAGCGGCAGCCCGGCGCCGTCCTTCACCCGCGAGGCGCTCCAGCCGCAGCACAGCTGGAAGCTCCCGGCCGCGATCGGCTGCGGGCTGGCGGTCGTGGTGGTCGGCTTGCTGGCGCTGCTGTGGCCGTCCCCCGCGCCGCTGCCCGCAGGCGGGATCGAGCCCGGCACTGGACCCGGCACGCTGCCCGGCACCGGCCCTGGCACTGGACCCGGCACTGGGACCGGCACGCTGCCCGGCACCGGACCCGGCACTG
>JAFGRB010000302.1 GCA_016935365.1 Deltaproteobacteria bacterium | reverse complement strand
GCGCTTCGAGCTCGGGCGAGGTGTCCGGATTCCGGACGCGGCTACCTCCGTCCCCCGTCCTTCGGCGCGACCCGGCGCAGGGAGCTCTTGGCCGACTCGAGCACGTTGGCTTCCAGGTCCGCATCCACCGCTCCGATGCCGTCGGTGACCTCCGTCCCCAGCCTCGACGCGAAGCGAAGCACCTGGGAGCTCGTGCTGGTGAAGCGCCCGGCGCAGACGACGGCGTTGCGCTGATAGTCGAAGACGTAGCTCCGGCCGATCGCCGCGCGGCCCTCGAAGGTCTCCGACCCGGGATCGACTCGGCCGACGGGCGACTCGCGGTCGATGACCACCACCAGGTCGTGGGTCCAGAAGCTCGGCGAGGCGAGCTCGTGCGCCCTGGCGGCGAGCTTCGAGAGATCGGCCCTGCCCGTGCGCAGCTCGCGGCGGATGCCCTCGATGCGGTAGCGGACCAGCCGGTGCATGGGGCCCGGGCTCTCGGCGATGGCCTGCGGCGTGCTCAGCATCTCGTTCGAGGCGCCCATTCTCGCATCCTCGCGGCGCACGGCCCGCATCCACGCGTCGAGGTCCGGGCCGCTCGCGCCCTCCAGGCCCAGCTTGCGCTTGAGCGTCCCCGGCGCTTGCACGGCGAACTGGGCGATCGGGCAGGGGCCGAGCGCGGCCTCGGGCTCGACCTCGAGTGCTCTGGCCATGGCGCTGTGCCAGCGGGCGTCCATCTCGGCCGCGATACGCTCTGCCTCGGCGAGCTCGCGCTCGATCGACTCGCGCTGCGCCTGCTCGGCGGCCTGGTCCTGGTAGGCCTCCCACTGGAAGTAGACGCCGAGTGCCAGCAAGACGAGCACGACGGCCGCGAAAGCGAGGGGTTTGGCGCGCATCCGAGGCTGCATTATCCGATCCGCGCTCCGGAGAGTCCAGCCCGTCCTCGACCGGCGGGGGAACGGCTCTGGAACCCCCGGATCGCTTCCGTATGCTGTCTGCATCCTCGGGAGGTGCAAATCATGAAGCGGTTCTTCGTCACAGCCAGCCTGCTCTGCCTCAACCTGGCCACCATCTCGGCCGCCGCAAAGCCCGCGGATCCGGGTGCCGCAGAGCCGGCTGTCGAGCTCGAGCCCGAGGAGGGGCTGGTCATCCTGGTCGATGCGGACGAGGCAGCGCCGGATCTCGAGATCCTCGAGGGTCTCGACCTGGAGGGTGTACGCCTGGACCCCAAGGTTCTCGAAGCGTTAAGGGAGCTCGAGAGGAACCGCCAGCACTTCGAGGATCCGCTCGTCGGGCTTACGCACTACCAGGCCCCGGCCTACAGCTCCTACTCCTCCGGCACCTCTGCCCGCCTGGCCATCAAGATCCTCTCGATCTGCATCGGGCTGGTCGTCCTCTTCGTGCGGGCCGGCCGGCAATCCCGGTGACGCTCTCCCGGACTTTTCCGTCTACTATCCATTCATGAGGCCCTGTGCATCCCTGACCTGCCTTCTCGTCTGCGCCTGCGCGCTGAGGCCCGATCCAGGCCCGCGACGGGAGCCGCCCCCGGCATCGCCCTGCGGGGAGCCCGCCTTCACCGTCCAGGCTCCGTCCCCCGAGGAAGGCGCGCCGCAGGCGAGGCTTACGGTCAATCGGCTGGGCGAGGGCATGAGCCGGGCTCGCCGGGCCACCTGCCTGGTCGCGGGCGGCGAGCGCCTGCTGGTCCTGCCTGGCGAGCGCGGCGAGATCGCGATTGCGGCCCACCCCGAGAAGGTCCAGCGGCTCGAGGTCGACGGCCGGATCTACCTTGTCTGGATACCGCCGGCTGGGGAGCTCGGCATCGTCGACCACCCCTGCTACGACTGGACATTCAGCGCGATCTGGCTGGATCCCTTCTTCCAGGAGCCGCCGATCGCATACTGCCGCGAGCCCGACCAGGCCTGCAAGCCCGGCACGGCCCAGGCGGGCCCGCCCGGGCCGGTCGAAGACCCCCTGTGCGCGATCCACCTGCCCGACGGCGACTCCGAGCGGCGCTGCGTCCGCAGGGCCGGCGTGCGCTTCCCGGCCGAGCTCCGGGCCGAGCTGCCCCTATTCCGGCCAGGGCCCCCCGGCTCACCCCGCGAGACGCCCCGGCCGACCTCCGTCCCCGACCCATCCCGGCCGACCTCCGTCCCCCGCCTGGACGGACAGGCCCTTTCCATCTCTCCGGATCGCCTTGTCTCGCGCTACTTTGGGCTCGACCCCATCCTGCCGCCTGCGAGCTGCAGCTTCCCGGGCCTCGAGCTGGGCGACGAGAAGGTCTGGCTGGCCATCGGCCCAGGCGCGCGTTGGACGGTCCACATGGGCGCCGGCGGGCGCATCGAGGCCCTGGCCGAGGAGCTGCACGCAGCCGCGACGGATGGCGAGCAGGGAAGGCTGCGGCAGCTGCTCGCGCTCGGCGCGCGGGTGGATGCGAGAAGCGCCACGGGCAAGACCCCGCTCCTCTACGCCGCAGGCGCCGGTCGCGCGGAAGCGGCCCGGCTGCTGCTCGCGCGCGGTGCCGACGTGCAGTCGAGAGACCCCTACGGCGCGACCTCGCTCCACTGGGCCACGGTCGTGCCCGAGAAAGGCGCCGCCCTGATCGAGCTCCTGATCCAGGCTGGCGCAGACCCCGACGCCCGGGATCGCGACGGCCGGACCGCGCTGCACACGGCGGTCGACCTCTCCCGCGAGGACTGCCGCGACTTCCCGGACGGGGAGATCGTCGGCTTCGAGGAGGAGAGCGCCCTTGCGGCCGTCATGGCCCGGGCGCTGCTCGACCGCGGCGCCTCCATCGAGGCCAGAGACGCCCGCGGCCGCACCCCCCTGCACGCCGCGACCGAGGCCGGCAATTCCGTGCTGGTCGAGCTGCTCATCGAGCGCGGCGCGAAGAAGGACGCGAAGGACAGTAGAGGCACCACCCCGCTCGACATCGCGCGCGAGAGCCAGGCAGAGAGCGTCATCCGGCTGCTCGAGCGGTGAGCCGCTCCGAGCTCATCCCCTTCGACAGGCAGGCGAGCCGAGGGCCCGGATCTGGGCGACTTCGGCTGGGCTGACTTGTCATGGCGAACCAGGGTGACTGCTCCTTCCGACCTCCGTCCCCTGCTTGCTTGCGGTTGCTTTCATGCCTGCGGTAGGATTGGGCCACATGACGTGGCTACTGGATTGGATGAGATGTCGCTGAGGGGAGTATCGATGGCCACAGGAAAGAAGCGCAGCGCAAAGGGCTTGGTGGTAGGCTTCCTGGAACGGGTTTCAAGCCGTGTCCTCGAGGAGTTCCAGGAGCAGATCAAGGAGCTGGTAGGAGGCAAGCACGGTGTCTATGCCCTCTATCGAAACAACCAGCTCTACTACGTGGGTCTCGCTACCAAATTGAGGGTGCGTATCAAGCAGCACCTCAAGGATCGGCACAAGGGACTCTGGACTCACTTCAGCCTGTCGTGCTCAAGCAAAAGACCAGAAAGCAGAATACGATCGAGCCTTGCTGGGCCTCTCTCTACTACGCGGTGGACCTGGGCCCCGTTCATGGCGCTGCCATCTACCTCTACGCGAACGACTACCCTCTTGTCTCTCGCTGGAGCAAGCACCTGAAGGTCGATTGCATGCAGGAGCTCGATCGCCTCGAGGAGGAGGCGGATGAGTCGCACTTCGACGGAAGGCACCACAGGCTGACCTTCGGCCCGGAGGCGGTCCGCAAGGTCCAGCTCTACCGGTCCCTGGCGCACGAAGTGGGCCACCTGGTCCACTACCAGCGCGAGGTGGACATACCCGCCAAGATGGACAGTGAAGACCTCGAGCTCTGGGAGCGCCTACACGATGCGTTCTTCTGCCGAGCTCAGCGAGAGAGGGAGGACTTCGCGCACCGGTACTCGGTCACTTGGAGGAGGCGGCTGGTCGAGCAAGGCATCATCCCCTTCGACAGGCAGGCGGACGCCGAGGCGATGCGAGCCGAGGGCCTGGATCCGTCCGACTTCGGCTCGAGCTGACTCTTTGATACGAACCGGAGAGCATCCTCCGCAAGCCAGGGGGACCGCGCACTGACCGAGCTGACCACAGGCCGAGGCAGCTACGAGCTCCTCCGGGAGCTCGGCCAGGGCCCGAGAGGCCCCACCCACCTGGCCCGCGATCTCGAGTCGGGCGAGCAGGTGGTGGTGGAGATCTTCGAGCCGAGAGTCGACATCGATCGGAGCCGGGACGCCTTCTTCGACCTCGTGGACAGGCTCCGCACCCTCGAGCACCCCCACATCCTCCGCGCTTTGGATGCCGGCGAGCGCGAAGGGCGCCTCTTCGTCGTCACCGAGCGGGTCGAGGGAGAGGAGCTCCGGGGCCGCAGCCGGGGAGCGGAGCTGGACCAGGGGAAGGCCGTCGAGATCGGCCTGGCGATCGCCCGGGCCGTCGAGGCGGCCCACTCGGTGGGCATCGTCCACCTGGACCTGAGGACGGACCGGGTGATCGTGGACGATCGCGGGCAGGCCAGGGTGAGCGGCTTCGGGCTGGCGGGCGTCCTGGGCCCGCCCGGGCCGATCATCGAGCATGACCGGACCGCGGCCGGGCCGAGGCGCGGACCGGCTCGCGACACCCGCTTTGCCAAGGCCGCGGGCATGAGCCAGCAGGAGGAGGATGCGCTCCGGAGCGCGCAGACCGCAGACCTGGGACGCGAAAACTTGAGACGAGCCCTGGAGGACTTCGATCGCAAGCTCGAGAAGAAACCGGGCGACCTGCGGCTCAGGCTCCGCAAGGCGGACCTCTGCGCCAGGATGGGCGAGCTTCGGATCGCCAGGGACCTGTACCTGGAGATCGCCTCGGCCTACCGCCGCAAGGGCCTCGATCTCAAGGCCGTGGCCGTGCTCAAGCAGGTCGTCCGCCTCGGCTGCGAGGATCCGGACGCGCACCGCTCGCTGGCCGAGGCATACGAGTCTCTCGGCGTCCTCCACGACGCCGCGAGCTGCTACGAGATCGCAGCGGAGAGGTACGCGCTCGCGGGCCGGCTCCAGGACGCCCGGGCGTGCCAGGAGCGGATCCAGGGGCTCGGAGAGGCTCCGTTCCGCGACCTGGTCGGGGAGCTGCTCGAGGACGCGAAGGCGGTGGACGTCCGGGCGCTCGGGGCCATCCTGCACGAGCTCCTGGCCGGGCGCCCGCCCCTGCGGGTGCTGCCCGGGGGCGATGAGGCCGCGCCGGGCTCGGCCGGCCTCGTCTTCGACCCGCAGACCGTCCCGGCTCCTCTGGCCGCGCTCGTCGAGAGATGCCTGTCCGAGGACCGGGATGCGCGGCCCGACGCCGCCGAGCTGGTCGCGATCCTCTCGGCCGAGAAGGAGCGCCTGGAGGGGCTTCCACGCCCTGGGCGGACGGCGTATCATCCGCGGGAAGGAGGCGAGGGCATGTTCGACGATCTCGACCTGGCGTCGTTCTGGGAGGACTCCAGCGCGAACGAGGAATACGTGGAGGAGCCGCCGAGCGCCGAGACCGTCACCGAGGTGGAGCGCGCGCTCGGCTACCGACTGCCGGCGGCCTACGTCGCGCTTGCGCAGCACCAGAACGGCGGCCTGCCGGTCAGGACGAACCACCGCACGGCCGAGCCGACGACCTGGTCGGAGGACCACGTGGCCGTCAACGGCATCTTCTCGATCGGCAGCGCGAAGCCCTCCTCGCTGTGCGGCGAGCTGGGCAGCCGCTTCTGGGTCGAGGAGTGGGGCTACCCGGAGATCGGCGTCTACTTCGCGGACTGCCCCTCTGCCGGCCACGACATGCTGTGCCTGGACTACCGGGCCTGCGGGCCCGAGGGCGAGCCCCGAGTGGTGCACGTCGACCAGGAGCGCGACTACAGGATCACCTTCGTCGCCGAGAGCTTCGAGGCCTTCATCCGCGGCCTGGAAGGCGACGAGGCCTTCGAGTAGCCGAGATGCCGGGCGTGAGCGAGAGCCGAGCAGCGTTCGCGGTCTGCGCTGTCTGCCTGCTGCTCGGCGGCGTCTGCCGCGCTGCCCACCTGCCGGGCGAGGCGAGAGGCTCCCCGCCCTCGCCGCGCGGGCCGACGAGGGAGCTCATCGAGCAGGCGGGCGACCTGCCCCTGGCGACCCTGGTATTGCGGCCGGAGCACTGGCGAGCCTTCTGCGCCGAGGCGGTGGCCCGGCTCGTGCCGTTCCTCGACAAGCGGCTCGGTCTTTCGAAGCAGCAGCTCGAGGCGGTCTTCGCAGCGCCGGGCGTCATGGCCGCGCTGGCGAGAGTGCTCGGCTGCGCCACCGGCAAGGACGTGTCCGGCTTCGGCGACTGGCCGGGCTGGGATGCGACCAGGCCCATCGTGGCTGCCCTGGCCGAGGTCGGCGACGACTACGTCACGCCGTACACCTTTGCCCTGCGCGCCTCCGAGTACTACGACCGGCCGACCGGGTACCGGCACCGCTTGCTCATCCCGGCCACGGATAGCCGGCGCCTGGCCGCGCGCATCCGCGAGCTGCTCGAGCAGGTGGGCTGGAGGCGCATGGACCTGGAGACGCCCGCGCAGGCCGAGGGCGCGAGCTTTCACGGCGCCGAAGAGCTCGACGGCTTCGCGTGCGTGATACCAGAGCAGGGTCGCGTGCGGGTCGAGCTGAGCTCCGGCGAGGCCTTCATCTACGTGTTCGCGGCTCGGACCAAGAACGACGACCCGGAGATCGCAGCGGCAGCCTACGCGAAGATGCGGCAGGGGATCTTCCGGGAGATGGCCGGGAGGCCGGCGGGCGCCGGGCGAGGGAGCCCGTCGACCCCCGCCATGCACCTGGTCGTCTCCTCGAAGGGCGATCTTCTCTCCATCCTGGTCCGCACCTGGAGGGCCCGCTCCCTGGGCGCGCACACCGCGCTCAACGTGGCCCTGAGGGCGGTGAGCTATGCGGATGCGAGCGAGCAGGAGATGCTGCTCGCCAAGGCGCTGGAGGAGACGATCGTCTCGGATCGGCTGATGTCCCCGGCCGTGGCCGAGGTGGACGATATCGGGCTGAGCTGGTCACACGCGCCCGGCTTCAGGGTGACACAGGTGACCGATCTGACCGAGCTGGGCGAGCGTGTCCTCCACGCGGGCTACAGGCTCGAGAAGACCGGCATGCTGTCCGATCTGAGAAGCCGGGCCTTCGATGCGCGCGCTGCATGGGAGGCGGCGCCGGCCAACTCCGCGTTGAGCGAGGCGGGCAGCGTCGACGCGGCGAACGGGATGCTCGAGATGTGCGGGGCGGCCTGCAGCGCGTACATGGAGCTCCGGGGGAAGATGGGCGTGATGCGGTCGCTGTACCTGCTCAACGACGAGCAGGGCCGGCAGAAGATGGACGCGCTCCTGTCGATGCCAGGCGTGCTCTACGACATCGGCCAGACGGCGCCGAGGATGCTGGGCGCACCGGAGCACACCCGCAAGGCGATCGCCGGTCGGGCGCTGGTGGGAGAGTACGAGCCCGGATCGGCCCGGGTAGAGATGAGGGTCGACCTGGTGGGGATGTCGAGGATGCGCTGGCAGTATGCGGAGCAGGCAATGCTGCGAGACGGGTCCTTTGCCTGCTACGATCGGGTCAGGAAGCTGACTGTCAGTGCGCTCAGGGCGGCGATCCTCTCGGAGTACAGGCCCGGGAGGAGAGCCGCATCGATGAAGAGCCTGAAAAAGACGATGGGGGAGATGCGCAAGGCGCTCGCGTGCACGCAGAGCAACCCGGCCCTGCACGCGAGGGCGAGCGCGATGCTCGGCTTCCTGGAGAGCACCCGCCTCGGCCGGGCAGCTCGGTGAGCCCGGAGCCCGCTGGGTAGAGGCCGGTCTCTTCGTCTTGACGGGCCATCTATATGGTTATATGGTTTTATGTATGAAGACGACAGTCGAGATCCCTGATGATCTGCTGATCGAGGCCAAGAAGCGCTCTGCGGAGCTTCGGGTTCCTCTTCGGCAACTGGTGGAGGAGGGCCTGCGGTCGCGACTGGCCGAGGAGGGTCGGCCGGTTCCGCGTCGCAAGCGGCGCATCGAATGGGTGGTGGTAGACGGGGGATTGCCGGAGGGTATGGACGTATCCGATCGAGAGTCGATGTACGCTCACATCGAGAGGGGGGATGGTGATCGCGGTTGATACCAACCTGCTCGTCTATGCCCACCGCTCCCGGGCTCCGGAGCATGAGGCAGCCCGCGAAGCCCTGCAACTGGCGGCCGAGGATCCCGACGGCTGGGGAATCCCGCTTCCGTGCCTGGCGGAGTTCTGGACGGTGGTCACCCATCCCCGATCGATCGGCAGGCCTTCCACTCCGGAAGAGGCGGCCGGGTTCGTGCGTGCCCTGATCCGTAGCGGCGGCGCCACCATCTGGCAAGCAGTTACCGGCTTCTCTGGAAGACTGCTGCGCGCTGCCGAGCAGGCGAGCGTCTCAGGCGCCCGCATGTTCGACCTGCAGATCGCGCTGCTGGCTGCCGAGGCCGGCGCTCACGAGATCTGGACCCATGACCGGCACTTCTGCACCGTGCCGGGACTGACGCTCCACGACCCTATCGTAGCCGGAAGACAATGACCGGCAATGACCGAGGTGCGGGGGAATGACCGGGGACGGAGGTGCGGAACATTCCGAAATGACTGATGACTGGGGGCGGAGGGGAGGTGCGGAAGGTGCCGAGAATCAACCTCCGTCCCTCATTCTTCCTCCCTCATTCTTCCTCATTGTTTGCTCAGTAGGGGCCGGTGTGGATCGAGAGGTCGACCTCGTCCCCGTCCACGCTGCGCAGGACCTCGCAGACCTGCGGCATCGAGCCGCCGAAGTCCAGCACCAGGTGGATCCGGCGCTTCTTCTCGGAGGGGTGCTCAGCGAGCCATCGGACCGGCACCCTGTGGACGCCCCCGGAGCGGCTCTCGCCGAAGCTCAGGTCGCAGGCCTCGATGTCTGCCTTGGCGCGCAGGATCGAGACCTCGGCGCAGGGCTTGCCGTCCAGCACGAGCTGCCAGGACGCGACCTGGGCGGCCTTGAGCTCGGGCAGCAGGTTCCGCAACGAGAGGGTCGTCAGGCGCTCGTTCGCGGGCTTCTCTCGGCCGGAGACGCGGATGGAGACCCTGCGGACCTTCCTGGCGCGCAGCGCGTCCTCGAGCCTGGGGAGCGCGGGGTCGAAGAACGGGCTGTAGGCGAAGCCGGCCGGGCCGGGCGCGGAGACCCGCTCTCCGTCCAGGCGCAGATCGCCCACCGCGACCCGCAGCACGGCCCGATGGGGCTCGGCCGCGGGGGCGCGCTTCTTTCCGGCGGCCGGGCAGGTGAGGACGGCCGCGAGTGCCACCAGCACGAGAACGAGGCTCTTCTTTTCGGCTCTGGCTTCCATCTGCGCTCCCCATTCATCCTGCCCGACGCGGCGGTCGACATCAAGCGAACCGGGCGGGCGGCCCGGAGCATGCGAGTTGACAGGCCTTGGATATGGTTGGATGGTTTCAGGTAGGAAGACGGGATTGCCAGGGGCATGAACGGATTCGGGCGATGAGGGCTCTCGCGGTCATGGCGATTATGCTTGCGGGCCTTCCGGGCTCTGCCGCGGAGCGCGGGCTCGTCTGGCCGGGCATGCGCCTCGAGGACTTCCGCGCGCTGCGGCCGGGCGTGGTGCCGGACGAGATCCCCTTCGACCGGGACCTGGAGCGGCAGGGCCGCTTCGGGGAGCTCGACGGCCGCTGGCAGCTCGAGGTCCGCGACGGGCGGCTCCGCGAGGCGTGCTTCTGCGCGGCCGGGCAGGGGATCTTCGCCCTGCGGGACGACGCCGAGACCCGGGCCGAGCTGGCAGCCGAGCGCGAGCGGTACAAGCGCAAGCTCGGCGACCTGGCCGGGCTCCTGGAGCAGGCCCTGGGCGCGCCGCCGGCCAAGACGGTCCAGGGGCCGCTTGCGAACGCGGCCAAGGGCGAGGCCTACCAGACCCGCATCCTCCACCGGGCGAGCTGGAAGCGCGGCGAGCTGGAGGTGAGCCTGCGGCTTCGCTTCCTGGGCGAGCCGGGCCTGCAGGTGAGCAACGCTGCGGCCTCGCCCCTGCGGCACGAGCTGTGTGTCACCTTCGCGGGCATTGGCGCGGCCGGGGACGTGCCCGGGCAGCGCTTCCACCCGGGCATGCCGGCTGCGGAGCTCGCCCGACTGGAGCCCGCGCTGCTGCCACGCGGCCTTGCAGTCAAGGGCCAGTGGGGCGAGAAGGCCGAGCTCGCCGGGGTGGCCGGCGAGTGGACCTACGACTTCGAGGGCGGCGAGCTGGACTGGGTTCGCTTCAGCCGCTACTGGCGCGAGGACGAGCTCACGGCCGAGAGCTTCGCGGCCGGCCTGCGCGCGGCCCGAGCCCTGATCGCGCGCTACACGGCCGAGCTCGGAAAGCCTCAGGCCTCGTACGAGAAGAGCACCCGCTTTCGCGATCCGCGCCGGGATCACCACTGGGGATACGACGTGATCGAGGCCCGCTGGACGAAGCCGCGGGGCAAGCTCAAGGTCGGCTTCGACTTCCACGGCGGCAAGGGGGTGTACTTCTTGCTGCTCGAGGTCTCCGTGTTCCGGAAGGACTACCCCTACTTCGACTGAGCGCCGCCGCTCGGGAGGTGATCGAAAATGCGCTCGACTCTCGGCCCGGTCCTGGCGGCCTCGCTGATCGCCGCCTCCTGGCTGCCCGCCTGCAGCGGCTCGTCGGGCTCTTCCGATGCCGGTCCGGGCGACGGCGTGAGCGATGGCCGGATCGACGCGGCAGACGGCCCGGCGGACGGCGACGCGCTGTCCGCGGACGACGGCGCGGCTAGCGACGGCGACGCCGGGGAGTGCCAGCTGCCGTCCTACCCCAGCGAGTGCGCCCTGGTGGACAACTTCCAGTGCGGCCTCGCGACCTGGTGCCTGGACGGCGTGGTCTACGCCGACTGGCACGAGCACGTCTTCTGCCCGGACGGCCACGAGGAGATCATCCCCTTCAACTGCTCCAGCGTCTGCCCCCACGGCTGCTGGGACGGAGTCGTGTTCGGCGGGATTCGCTCCGGCCCCGATCTCCTGGCCGAGGGCTGCTACACTTCCTGCGCCTCGGACGGCGACTGCCCGCCTCACGCCGCCTGCGGCGGGGACGGAGCATGCAACTGCGAGTCTGGCTGGACGCGCTGCGGACACCACTGCTGCCCGGTCGAGCCGGCCGAGCTGGTGGCCGGCGAGGGCCTGGTGGGCCGGGACCTGGCCCTGGCCGTCGACAGCCAGGACCGGCCGGTGGTGGCCTTCGAGGACGAGCCGGATGCCGGTGCCGACTGGAGCGTGAAGATCGCCCGCAGGAGCGAGGCCGGCTGGGAGAGCGAGATCGTGCTGGACGGCGAGCACGCGAGCGGCATCGATGTGGCCATCGACGCCCAGGACCGGGTGCAGCTGAGCTACCGCTGGCAGTACTACGACGGCTACCTGCCCGAGGACGGCCTGGTCTACCTGCTGCAGGAGGAGGCCGGCTGGAGCCGGAGCGTGGTCCAGGCCACCGGCCTCGCCTGGTGGACCCGCCTGGCCATCGACGCCGAGGGACGCCCCCAGATCGCCTTCGCGGACGAGATGCGCGTCGCCTGGCACGCAAGCCAGGTGCAGGGCGACTGGTCCGTCGAGCGGGTCAGCCCGGCCGGCGCAGAGGCCCTGGACGTGTCCATGGACCTGGACAGCGAAGGGCAGCCCTGGCTCGCCTGGGTGGACATGGAGACCCACACGGCCCAGGCGGCCCACCTGGAAGGCGGCGAGTGGCAGGTAGAGCCGGTCGCCGGGGCCTCCCGCTACACCGCCATCCGCATCGACTCCCAGGGAGAGCCCTGGCTGGCTTTCCTGGAGGCCGACTACGAGGGCGTGGCGGCCGCGGTCAGGGGCGGAGGCGGCTGGCAGGTCGAGCAGGTGGACGATGCGGCCTGGAGCTCTGTGGATCTCGAGCTCACCACGGGCGACGAGCCGGTCGTCTGCTACCGGGAGCTGCGGAGCGAGCAGGTCTATGTCAAGTGCGCGCATCGCGTGCAGGGCAGCTGGCGCATCGAGACGCTGGCCATGACCACCGGCTACGACGCCGAGCTGGACGCGGTCGTCGACAGCCAGAACGTGCTGCACCTGGCCTTTTTCGACGACGGCCCGGCCGACCTGCTCTACCGCCGCTTTCCGCTGTGAGCCCGTCGATCAGCGCGAGCGCTTCTTCTCGAGCTTCAGTACGAAGTACGGGGAGGAGCTGGCCAGCATCGAGGGGGCGCAGTCCGGCGCGAGCTTCCCGATCCGGTCCATGAGATCGTTGAACAGCGCGAGGCTGTCCTTTTGGCTTCGGATATCCCAGCCCTGGCCGCCGGGCAGTCTCGTGAAGGGGCCGAGCTCGGGCTCGAGCGCCGCCTGGAGCTTGTCTGCCAGTCCCTCTGGCGCACCCAGGAGGATCACCCGCATCAGGTGACCCTGCTCGGCCTGCTGCTTCGAGTAGCGACGGATCTCCTGCAGCAGGGCATCGCCCGCCTTGCTCGCAGCCTCCGAGAGGGCGGCGTTCTCGCTGCCCGGCATGCCCATCTTCCTCGGCCGGCTGGAGGCGGCCATGGATGCCACGATCTCGTCCCGTAGCGGGTCGCGGATCTCCAGAGAGACGCGGATCTGCCGCGCGTCTCCTTGCGCGTCCCCAGCGGTCCAGGCGTAGCCGATGAGCAGGTCCGGAAGCTCGGCTGACGCGGCGGTCATCTGCCGCAGCTCTCGCTCGGTGCTCGGGGCGAAGCCGCCGCGGATCGGCTCCACCCGGCCGCGCAGGGCAAGGACCTCCACGCCGGGCATTCGGGCGTGCAGGATCTTCTCCAGCAGCACCGACTCGAGCAGGCCCGAGCGGCCTTTGAGCGGGACGACACCGATGCGAACCGGCCAGGTCTCGCCGGCCTGGACGCCGGAGACGAGCAGCCAGGAAAGGAGCACCGCACAGGCCAAGCCCTTGGCGCGCATGTCCACCTCCCGGTCTTCGCTGAAGTCTATCTGAGATCGCGAGCGGCGAAAAATCAACATGCGCCTTCATCGAGAGCCTGCTAGGATCGAGGGCATGAGAGCCGTGCCCGGCCTGCTGTGCGCGCTCGCCTGCCTGCCCGGCTGCGAGGCGCCCCCCGCACCGAAGGCGCCCGCGCCGCAGGCGGAGCCCGCGCCGAAGGCGGCACCCCGGGCGCTCCCCGAGCCCGCGCCGCCGGCCTGGCCGGCCGAGGGCTCGAAGCTCTCGCCCCCGGAGGCGGTCTTCACGCCGGGCTTCGGCGTGCACACGGTCTTCCTGGACGCAGGCCACGGCAGCCCGGGCAATCCGGGCAACACGTCGTGTCTGGGCATCGAGGAGCAGGCCTACAACCTGGCCATGGTCGAGCACCTGGCGCCCATGCTGCGAGAGACCGGCCGCTTCGCACTGTGCCTGAGCCGGACCGCCACCCCGGGCCCCGACTACCGCGCCCGGCTGGCCGCGGCCGAGGCCTTCGGTGCGGAGGTCATCGTGAGCATCCACTCGGACGTCCGCGGCCAGGGCCAGCCCTGCCCGGTGCCGGACGCAGCGAAACCGCCCGCAGCGCGGATCGGCTCTTCTGGCAAGGAGGCGAAGAGGGCCGAAGCGGAGCGACCTCATGGTCGTGAGCATTCGGCCGATGAAGCCGACGCAGCCCAGGAGAGCCGATCCGCGCTGCGGATGTGCAATCCGGATGCGCCCGGCTTCGCGGTCCTGTGCTCCGACGAGGGCGGCGAGGAGCTCGCCCGCACGAGGCGCGAGCTCGCCCAGGCCGTGGCGTCCAGCCTGGCCCGGACCGGCTTTCTGCCCTACGACGGCGTGGACTACGAGGACCTCTACGCGCTCGATCCGCAGACCCCGGGCGTGTTCATCGACCGGCACCGGCCGGGCCGGCGGATACTCTTCCTGCGCGAGCCGCGCATCCCGTCGATCATCATCGAGACGCACCACGCCTGGGACCCGCGCGAGGAGCGCCGCTTCCAGGACAGGGCCACCCGGGACGCCTTCGGCGAGGCGCTTGCCGCGGGGCTCGCCGCATACCTCGCCGGGCAGGCGGAGAGAAAGGCGGAGCCATGAACCGGTTGACGGCCTTGCTGCTGGCCGCGTGCGCGGGCGGCTGCATCTCGTACGGCGGCTCGGACGGAGACGGCTGCGAGGGGCAGACCTGCTCGGGCCACGGAACCTGCCGGCTCGAGGACGGCGCGGCGCGCTGCGACTGCGAGCCGGGCTGGGAGCTGGACCCGGACGACCCCCTGGCCTGCCTCGAGCGCGAGGACGTGATCGTGGACATCGTGACCGGCATCGACCCGCCCTCGGGGGACACGATCGCGGTCCGATTGCGCGATCACCGGGACGTGAAGCTCGACCGGGACGATATCCAGATCATCTTCCTGGAGACGAGCCTCACGTACGGGACGCCGGTCTACCTCGAGATCGACCCCGACAGCCGGTTGATAAAGCTCGTCCTGGTGCCCTACGACTCCCCGGTGGCCGCGCTTCGCGAGCAGGCAGAGTGGGTCGAGGTCGAGCTGATCTACTCGGCCGCCATCCACGTGCTCCGGCGCGACCAGCCTGGCTTCGACGTCATGCTGGCCGAGCTCGAGGCCTCGCTGGCGGACGGAACCCACCGGCTGGTGACCGAGACCCGCGACTCGCACGAGATCATCGACGTACGCCCGCCCCTGAACCCCTGACTGGCGGAAATGGCTATTAATTGGCTACTTTACCAGGATTTGCCAAAATAACCCTGTAAAAAATCACATTTTGTGTTAAAATCACCTGTGAAAACTTCGGAGATCACGGGAAGATCACGGTATGTACAGGTTTGCATTGGAGTATCTGAAGCAATGGCAGTCGCGCCCCAATCGCAAGCCTCTCGTGGTGCGGGGTGCCAGGCAAGTAGGGAAGTCGTACCTGGTCAAGCTGTTTGCCGGGGAGTGCTTCGAGCATCTGATCGAGATCGACTTCGAGCGCGATCCCGATCTCGCATCGCTCTTCGCCTCCAGGCGGCCCTCGGATATCGTCCCGTTGCTGGAGACGCAGTTCGACGCGCGCATCGAGCCCGGCTCGTGTCTGCTCTTCCTGGACGAGATCCAGGCGGCCCCGGATGTCTTCATCTGTCTGCGGTACTTCCGCGAGGAGCTGCCCGGGCTGCACGTGATCGCAGCCGGATCCCTGCTCGACAATGCCCTCGCCCAGAAGGCCTTCAGCGTGCCGGTCGGCCGGATCGAGTACCTCCACCTCGGCCCGATGCAGTTCGAGGAGTACCTCATCGCCGCGGGCCACCAGGGCCTGGTCGACTTCGTGACCCGGTATCGGCCCGGAGACCGGATCCCCGAGGCGCTTCACCAGAAGCTGCTGGCGCAGCTTCGGCGCTTCCTGCACACCGGCGGTATGCCCGAGGCCGTCGAGGCGATCCTCGACTCCGGCTCGTTACGCGACGGCGACATCGTCAAGCAATCCATCCTGTCCACCTTCCAGGACGACTTCGGAAAGTACGGCCGGCGGGTCGATCCGTTGCGCTTGGCCAAGGTCTTCCGCAAGCTGCCCCAGCTCGTCGGCCGCCGCTTCAAGTACGTCCAGGTGGATCGCCACGAGCGATCCAAGGATCTGGCGGCTGCGCTGGACCTGCTCTGCCTGGCGCGGGTCGCCTATCGGGTGTGCCACTCTTCCGCCAGCGGCCTGCCCCTGGCCGCACAGGCCAACGAGCGCCTGTTCAAGGTGCTCTTCCTGGACGTGGGGCTGATGGCCCGCGCCCTGGGCCTGGACCTGCGCGAGATCGAGCGAGCCGATGACGTCATGCTCGTCAACGCCGGCGCCATGGCCGAGCAGCTCGTGGGCCAGCACCTGCTGTACTCCGCCCAGCCCTACGAGGAGCCCGAGCTGCACTTCTGGGCCAGGGAGAAGAAGAGCGCCCTGGCCGAGGTGGACTACGTGATCGCCGACCGGACCCGGATCGTCCCGGTCGAGGTCAAGGCGGGCAAGACGGGCAGGTTGAAGTCCCTGCACGTGTTCCTGGCAGACAAGGGTCTCGCGCACGGTGTCCGGCTCGACAGCCGCCCCCCGTCGGTGCTGCGGACGAGCATGACCCTGCCCGACGGCCGGGAGACGCCGTTCGAGCTTCTGTCCTTGCCCCTGTACATGGTAGGCCAGCTGAGGAGGCTCTACCGGGAGTGGACGGAGAAGGGGAATCCATAGGCGAGCCGGCGCCTAGTCCTAAAACAAGCGCGGTTTCCAAACCGCGTTTGTTTTCAGGGCTGGCCGCCCGAAGGGCGGTCGTTTTAGGGTGAAGCTGCTGGAAT
>JAFGRB010000301.1 GCA_016935365.1 Deltaproteobacteria bacterium | reverse complement strand
GTCACGCCGCCCAAGACCGCTGCGGTCACGCCGCCCAAGACCGCTGCGGTCACGCCGCCCAAGACCGCTGCGGTCACGCCGCCCAAGACCGCGGTCACGCCGCCCAAGACCGCCGCGGTCACGCCCGGGGCTGCGCCGCCCGAGCCGGCCGAGACCACTGAGGGCACGGACCCGCGGGTGGCCAAGCTGCTGGCCGACGGCGACGAGGCCCTGCGCCAGGGGTCCAACACCCGGGCCATGAAGGCCTTCTTCGACGCGGCCCAGCTCGCGCCCAAGCACACCGAGGCGCTCTACAAGCTGGGACTGGTCTACTACCGGACCGGCAACGTGAAGGCGGCCAAGTACAAGTGGCGGTCCGTGCTGAAGATCGATCCCGCCCACGCGGCCGCCCGGCTGGCGCTCGAGAAGGCCGACGCGCCCAAGACGGCGGGCGCGAAAGCTGCACCGCCCGAGAAGCCCGGGCTCGCCAAGGCGACGCCGGCGCCCAAGCCGCCCGAGCCGGCGCCGGCCAAGGCCGCCAGCGACGTCGACCAGAAGAAGCTCGCCAAGCTGCTGGCCGAAGGCGATGCGGAGTTCCAGAAGAAGGCCTTCAGCCGGGCCATCTCGTCGTACACCCACGCGGCCCAGCTCGACCCCAAGAGCGAGGAGGCGCTGTTCAAGCTGGGCGTGGCCTATGCCATGACCGGCAACTACAACGTGGCCATCTACAAGTGGCAGCGGGTGCTGGAGATCAACCCGGCCAACAAGGCGGCCCGGAACAACATCGAGCGGGCCCGGGCCAAGATGCAGGGCGGGCCTCCGCAGCCGCCCTCGCCGGCCCCCAAGGTCTTGCCCGCGCCGCCTGAGAAGAAGCCGGAGCCCGAGACGAGCGCGAAGGGGGACAGCTCCTTCGAGGCGCACATGGCCCGGGCGCGGCAGCTCAAGTCGCAGGGGGACGCCAAGGGGGTCCTGGAATCGGTGGACAGGGCGCTCAAGCAGAAGAGCGATCCCGCGGCCCTGATCCTCAAGGGCGAGGCGCTGGTCGTGCTCAAGCGATACGGCGAGGCCAAGCGGACCTTCTCCAAGGCCATGGTGCTCGATCCGAACCTGGCCGCGCCTTTCTTCGGGCTCGGCGAGACCTGCCGCCTGGCGGGCGATGCGGACCGGGCGCGCTACTACTTCAAGATGTACGTGCGCTCCAAGGCCAAGGACAAGGTCCCCGCCCAGGTCGAGCAGGCGCAGAAGTTCATCCAGGGAAAGTGACAAGCCCCGAAGGGGCGCAACAGGATAGCCCAGGGCGAAGCCCTGAGCTGTATACACATCTTGTTCGTCGCAAGGTTTTCGCTGCTTCGCAGCGAAAACCCGGATCTCGGAGCGTGCCAGGCCCATTCTCTCCTTGCGCTCTGAGATATGTATGTATAAGGCTCAGGACGAAGCCCTGGGTAAGAAGACCGACGATCGATGAGAGCCCCAACGAGGCGAAATACCAGAGCGGTCGAGTATCTATTGCGCCCCGTTGGGGCTCCGATCTGATCTGGTTCCTGTTTCCCAGGGCTCCGCCCTGGGCTTTCTTATCTCGCCCCGTTTAGGGCTTGGACCCATCAAATATCGGTTGCGGAAAGAAAACCGGATCACTCCTCCCGCGGCGGCGGCGGGGCCAGGCGGCGCGCGAAGAGCACCGACTGATCGTCCTCGTAGTCGACCGTCCAGCCGGGCTCCTGCCTCAGCTTCCGGGCCAGGGGCTCGTCGGGCGGGTAGGCCACGGTGTCTATCTGCCATCGGTCCAGCACGCCGCGCCAGCCGCCCTCGAGCTCGTGGACCGCGAAGTAGTCCAGGAAGACCTCCATCGGGTAGCAGTCGTTGCGCTGGTCGATGAAGACCCGCTGGCCCGGATAGAGGGCCCAGATGAAGGCGCCGCCCCAGTTGAAGTACTGGAAGACCCGCTGCTGGCTGCCGCGCTGCTGGATGCGGGCCAGCAAGCCGCGGGGGTAGAAGGCCGGCGACAGGTCGGCCATGTCGCGGATGCCGGTCAGGCGCGCGTAGCTCACGCCGCAGGAGGCCGGCAGGGAGAAGACGAGCAGCAGGGCGGCGAAGGTGAGGACCGGCAGCAGGAGCTTGCGAGCGCGTCTCTCGATCCGGATCGAGTTGTCGTGCAGGCGCTCGGTCAGCCCGAAGATCGGCGTCCTGCCCAGCAGGCGCTTCCAGGCCCGGCCCAAGGCCCGGGGCAGGTGCCGGGCGAGCACCGGCGTGGCCGCGATGCCCAGCAGCGGGATGTTGCGGATCGTGGTGTAGGCGAAGACCGAGAAGGCCACCAGCAAGCCGACGTGGATCGGCGAGGGCATGACGCCCGATCCGGCGATGGCGAAGAGGCAGAACAGGATGTAGAAGGTGATCATCCGGCCGAGTGGGGTGGAGAAGCCGGCCGATTGCCACTCCGAGATGTTCGTCAGGTAGGTCATCTTGCCGCTGAAGGCGTTCTGCAGGTAGGTGAAGGGAAAGATCAGCCCGAAGATGTGGTGGGGCGTGAAGGTGCAGGCGACCACGGCGACGCCCAGGTCGATCGCCAGGGACTTGAGCGGCGCGAAGGAGCGCCGGCGGGCGCGGATCTGGGCGGTGAAGGAGGCCACCATGTAAAGCAGGATCAGGGCCAGCCCGATGATGAAGCTGCCGTGGAAGTTGGCCCAGGCGGTGAAGAGCAGGAAGACGAAGACCGGCCGCAGCCGACCGCCTGCCGAGGGCTCCTCCATGGCGTGCAGGGTGAAGATGAAGAAGAGGTTGCCGAAGAGGTAGGGCCGCAGGCTGAAGTTGCCGAGCATCATCAGGGTGGCCAGCACGGTGATGAGCGCCGAGAGGAAAGGCGAGCGCGAGTAGCGCACGGTCAGGCCGTAGATCAGGGCACAGGCGATGGCGTTGAGCACGATGCCCAGGGCGATCAGGGCCTTGTGGCCGAACCAGGTGTAGACCGCGTAGAAGACGACCTCCGAGGCCCACTCGTGCGGCAGCCAGGCGTGCTCCGGGGCCGTGAAGGAGAAGATGTTCTGGTCCGGCAGGGACCAGTTTGTCAGGATGTACTCGCCGGTCTTGAGGTGCCACCAGATGTCGTCCGCCTTGATGTGGAGGCTGAGGGTGGTGGCCACCACCACCAGGCAGATGGTGAGTCCGAAGATCGAGGGGATCCATACGCTGCGAGGATCCTGCGACGGGAGGGTCTGGATGGCGGCGTCCTCGCCCATGGACGCGGTATACCACGCGGGGCAGCGCGGCACCAGAGCCGCGCTGCATCGCTTCATCGCTCCCGGGCGTTACTTCTTCTCCAGCGCGGCGAGCTGGGCTCTCGCCTCGGCGGCCCAGCCCGAGTCGGGATCCTTCTCCAGGTAGGCCTTGTAGTGCGCCCGGGCCTCCTCGCTGCGGCCCGCCTTCTGGAAGACGCGCGCCAGGTTGTAGTGGGCGTCTGCGAAGGACGGGTCTGCGGCCAGCAGCTTCTCGAGCCCGGCGATCCCCTCGTCGGTCCGGCCCGAGACCAGCCGGGCCACGGCCAGGTTGCCCTGGGCCTCGAGCGAGTCGGGCTTGCGCTGCAGGGCCTGCTCGAAGAGGCGCTCGGCCTGTGCGTTCTCCTCCAGGGCCAGCAAGGCCGCACCCAGGTTGATCCGCGCGCGCACGCTCTCGGGATCCCGCTCGATCACCGAGCGGAACAGCCCCGCCGCCTCGTACATCCGCGCCACCTCGGGCACGAACTGCTTGCGCCCCTCGCGCACGTGGATCTTCGGCAGCCGGGTCTTCGGATCGATGTCCGTCGAGAGCTTGTAGGCATGCGCCGGGACGAGCTTGCGCATGGCCAGGCGGAACTTGGCCACGCCCAGGTTGTTGCGCGCCTGGACGTTCTCCGGAAAGAGCCCCAGGAAGACCTCGAAGTGCGAGACGGCCTGCGCGTTGTCGTTCTCGCGCAGATTGCGCACGCCCATGTCGAAGCGCCGGGCCTTGGCCCGCAGCCCGAGCAGGTACTCCCGGATCCGGGCGGCGCGCTCGGCGTGGGTGGGGTGATCCATGCCCTCGGGCACCTCGTGGCCGGCGGCGATCATCTTCATGTGAAATCGATACGCACCGGCCGGGTTGTATCCGGCCCTGAGCGCGAACAGGCAGCCGATCTGATCGGCCTCGAACTCGTGCTTGCGGCTGATGCCCTTCATCAGGCTGTTGAGCGAGCGCACGTTGAGCGAGCGGCCTTGGAGGAGCTTGTTGGCGCCGCCGGCCAGGTCCAGCATGCCCAGGCCGTGGCGCCGGTCCACGTGCACGACCTCGTGGCCGATCACGAAGGCCAGCGCGTCGTCCGAGTCGTCCAGCTCGCGTTTGACGAAGTCCAGCAGCCCCTTGTAGATCAGGATGCTCCCGCCGGCGAAGCTCAGCGCGTTCGTCGCGTCCAGGTTCAGGACGCGGATCGTGTAGGGCATCGAGCCGGGCATGCGCTCCGAGTGCTCGCTGATGCGCTCGAGGATCGCGTTCAGCCGCTGCTGGAGCCTGGCGTCGTCGACCAGGCCGAAGCGCTTCTCGATCTGCTCCGCCACCTTGCGGCCGAGCGCCACCTCGGAGGCCGTGTCGATCACCTCTCCCTCGTTGAGCGCGTAGACCTGGCCGGAGAGCAGCTGGAGCTTGGAGTGTGCCCGGCTGGCCAGAGCGCTCTTGGGCGCCAGCGAGAGGACCTTCTGGAAGGCCGCCTGCGCCTTGGCCGCCGCCTTGCCGGCCTCGTCGCTGCGCCCCGGAGCCGCCCGGATCTCCGAGTAGACCAGGCCCAGGTGGTAGTAGGGCTCGACATAGCGCGGGTCGAGGGCCACCGCGGCCTCGAGGTGCTCGACGGCCTCCTCGAGCTCGTCCTCCTCGTAGCACCACATGCCGAGCTGCAGGCGGGCCTCCTTGACGTGGGGGGCCTTGCTCCACTGCTCGACCGCGTCCTCGAAGCGGTTGAGGACCGGGCTCGCCAGCGTCGTGCCGAGCAGGTAGTGGGCCTCCTCCAGCTCGGGCCGCTTGCCGGTCGCCTCGCGAAGCGCCTTCTCGGCCAGCCGGAACTTGCCCGCGGCGATGGCCGTCCTGGCGTCGGCCAGCAGCACGCCCACCTCGCCATAGCGGAGCTTCTGGATCGCCTCGCGCGAGTCGATCGCGTGGGCGCCCTGCGGGTAGGACTTCAGGTAGGACTCGTAGCCGGAGATGGCAGCCGTCTTCTCCTTGTCCTGCTTGCCGCGATCGTAGATCAGGTGGTGGCACTGGCCGATGCCGAAGAGCGAGCGCGGGTGACGGCCATCGATCCTGAGCGCCCGGCCGAAGTCCGTACACGCCTTCTGGCCCTGCTCGAGCTTGAGCCGGATCACGGCCGAGGCGGCGAAGACCGCGGCCGATTTCGGGTGGCTCTTCTGGAGCCTTCGGAGCTCGGCCAGGGCCGGGCGGTACTCTCCGAGCCGAAACAGGCCGTTGGACATGCGCAGCCGGGCCTCGAACAGGCCCGGATCCGCATCGAGCGCCTTGCGGTAGTGGGCGACGGCCCGCTTCCAGTTGCCGAGATCGGCCCAGGCGTCGGCGGTGTCCTTCTCCCGGGCGGCCTTGCCCTGGGCTGCCAGCGCGGGCCAGGCCAGGCCGAGCACCAAAAAAACTGCAATGATCTTGAATGAGTTCAAGGATTCTCCTCCTGGATCGGGGGGCTGTCTCCTCTCTGGCTATCCGACGGAAGAGCGGCAGGGATTCTCGGGCTCACGGCCGCTGCCAGCACACGAAGGTCTCGTCGGCCGTGCTCGAGACGGCCTCCACGAGCGCCTCGTCGTCGAAGCCGGGCAGCTGCTGCAGCTTGACCAGCAGCTCCGTCTCTCCATCCAGTCCCATGGGCAGCACGACCTTGGCGTCACCCAGGCCGGTCAGGACCCAGAGGGGCTGGATGCCCATGGAGCGGAAGGTCTGGATCTCGACCCGCTGCAGGTCCGACATCCGCACCCGCTCCGTGCTGTGATCCGGCCGCTCGCTGATGACCTGGCCCGCCTCCACCCGCACCCGGTGCGCGCGCGGCTCGCGCAGCTCGAGCTCGGGCCCCAGCCTGGATCGGGCCGCGCTCTGCTCCGATGGCGGCGGCCGGGCGGCCTCGGCCATGCCAGGGTGGGTGTCGGGCTCCGGCTCGGGACCCAGCGGCGCGGTGACCACGTCCTCGGCGGCCGGACCCGGCCCGGCCGGGACGCGCTGCTTGTCCCCGACCGGCGCTCTCCTTCGCGGCTCGAGCAGCGAGGCGATCTGGCCCAGGGCCTCCTCGAGGCTGCCGGCCTCGCGCGTCTCGGGCACGCCGATCAGGGGCACGTCCAGCTGGGCCCGGGCGAGCTCCGCATCCAGGGCCTCGATGAACAGGCCGCTGCCCGGCCTCAGCACGCGCTGCTTCTCGGGGCCGAGCACCGGCGCCCGGACCACGCTGCAGCTCGGGCTGCCCTCCACGCCCAGCACGCACGGCACCCGGTAGCCGGCCGCCAGGAAGGCGGAGATCTGGGCGGCCAGCTCGGCCGCGATCCGGGCGCAGGTCTGCCGGTAGCTCGGCGTGTCGTACTGCTCCCGCGTGTCCGTGCCCAGCGGCCGGCCGAGGCCCAGCTCGCGCAGCTCGGGGCAGGGCATCTGCACGATGCCCGCCCCGCGGTCGAAGAGCAGGCGCAGCAGGGGCATGACCGCGGCCGGGTGCTCGTCCACCAGC
Source organism: Deltaproteobacteria bacterium (assembly GCA_016935365.1). Taxonomy (GTDB): domain Bacteria; phylum Myxococcota; class B64-G9; order B64-G9; family B64-G9; genus JAFGRB01. The sequence goes on along the minus strand of JAFGRB010000301.1, from coordinate 15,303 downwards.
CCCTGCACCTTGACGTTCTGATTGAGCAGGCAGTGGGCGGCGAAGACCACGATGCGAGAGCGGCTGTCTCCGGATTGGCTCATGGATCGATCGATAGCACGTCCGGGCGGGGATTGCATCAGTCTCCGCTGTCCTCGGCCCGCTCGGCGGAGTAGACGAGCGACACGGCCCTGAGCTTCGGCGTGGCGAGGGGGTTGTCGCTCGCGAGCACGGCCCGCCACTGGGCGTAGCGGCCCGCCGGCAGGCTTGGCGGCAAGGGGCCGTGCGGGGTCTCGATCCAGCCGAGCGCGTCGCCGTCGAAGGCGGCCCGCTCGGCCGCGATGCGCAGGCTCATCGAGATGGACGTGCCGGCGGGCATGTCGGCGTCGATCATCAGCCAGGTCCAGCGCATGCCCGCCAGGCCCGCGTCGGCCACCGGCCCGGTGATGGTCGCCGAGGCGCTGCGGGGCTCGAAGATCCAGACCTGGTCCTGGGACACGCGCTCCGCGTCCACTCCGCCGAAGAGCGCGATCTGGCCGCGCTCGTTGCAGGCGCAGGCCATGGCCGAGCGGGGCTCGGGCAGCCTGGCCGGGTAGGTCTCTATCGAGTCGTCGCTCGGATCGAAGACCAGCACGTCGTCGAGCAGCTCGAGCGCGTAGTGATCGCCGCCCTCGTCCCGGTAGCGCTCCCCGCCGAAGATCAGGATCCGGCCGTCCGGCCGGGCTGCGGCGCAGGCCGCGGCCCGCGGCGCGGGCAGGGTGCCGATGCGATCGAGGCGCTCGGGCTCGGCCTGGACCGCGAAGATGTCCACCTGGGTCGGATCCGAGCACTCGGTCAGGCCGGGCTCGCCCGTGCCCGTGCCGCCGAAGGCGTAGAACACGCCCGCGTGCGAGGCGCCGGCCATCATGCAGCGCTCAGTCGGCAGGCGGATGGACAGGGCTCTGGACTCCCCGGTCTGCGGGTCGAAGATCTGGATCAAGTCGGTGATCGGACCCGATCCGTAGCCGCCCACCGTCATCATGAGCTCACCCGAGCCGCCGGGCACCAGCCCGGCCGTGAAGTAGTAGAGCGGATCGTAGAACGAGCCCAGGTGCTCGAAGACGGCACCGGCCGGATCCATGCGGTAGACCTTGGCCTCCTCGGCGTCGGACTGGCCCGAGCAGAAGCCCATCAGCAGGTGCAGGCGATCCGCGTACTGGAGCGCGACCATGCCCCGCTTGGGGTGCGGGATCTGGCCGATCTGGACCAGCTCGCCCGCGTCCGGGTCGAGCGCCAGGAGCTGATCGCTGCACGCCAGCTGCGAGGGGAAGGCCTCGTTGCCGCCGGCCACATAGAAGATACCGCCCACGGCCGCGGCGGAGGCCGCGGCGGCCGGGGTGGGCAGGCGGTCTATGAGCTCGGCGAAGCCCGGCTCGCTCGCGAGCACCGCGGCCCCGCCCTCGATGCCTGCCGAGTCGAGCTGCGCCCCCTCGAAGGCAGTGCTCTCCTCCTCGCCGGCCTCGAAGACCAGGACCACTTCGTCCTGGGGGCCGAAGCCGGACCGGGCGCAGCCCAGCGCCAGCAGGCCCAGGGCGATGATCTGGATCTGTCTCCTTCGCATCGCGCACCTCCACTCAAGGAGAGTAGACGTTCTGCTGCCGGCCCGCAGCCCCGCTGTGGCCCGCAGACGAGCCGCCGGTCCCGCCGCTCCCCGGGCTGTAGGTGTTGCCGCTCAGGCTGGGGCTCGAGCTGCCGCCGCTCAGCACGCACACCGACGCGCCGCCGGTGCCGCCGCCGCCGTGCCCGCCGCGGCCGCCGTCGCCGCCCCAGCCGCCGCGGCCGCCGTTGGAGCCGTCGTCCTGCTCGCCGCTGCTGCTGTAAGTGTTGCCCGCGCCGGTGCGCACGCCGTGGCCGCCCTCGCCGCCCGTGCCGCCCGGCTGGCCCGTGCCGCCGTTGCCGCCCGCGCCCCCGCCGGCGGTGATGAGCGTACAGCCCTGGACCGCGGCGTTGGAGTTCCACAGGTAGACCGCGAAGGCGCCGCCCGCGGAGGTGCCGCCCAGCGCCCGGGTGCCGCCGCAGCCGCCGGCGCCGCCGCCGCCGCCGCCGCCGCCGTAGGAGTCGCAGCTCGTGTCGCCGCCCCCGCCGCCGCCCCCGCCGCCGCCGCCGTTGCCGTGGGCGCCGCTCGTGCCGTTCGCGCCGTGCGAGGGCGCGTAGCCGCCCGAGCCGTAGCCCTCGGCGCCGGCCGTGCCGTCGGTGCCGTTCGCCCCGTCCGCGCCGTTGCCGCCCCAGTAGGTCGAGGGCGTGTTCCAGTCGCCCTGACCGTCGGGTGTGCCCGGCCCGCCCGCAGTCCCGCCGACGCCGCTGCCGCCCGCCGAGCCGTCACCCGAGCCCTTGCCCGGGCGCCCGCCGGTGCCGCCGGTGCGGCTGCAGGACGAGCTGCCGCCGCTGCCGCCGTAGGGCCGGTCGCAGCTCGAGCAAGGCCAGCTCGAGTCCTCGCAGCCGGCCTGGCCCGGGTTGCCGTTTCCGCCGTCGGACGCGCTGCCCGAGGGCGACGAGCCGTCCGAGCCGTCGCCGCCCCGGCCCGCCTCGACCGTGCAGTCGAGCAGCCCGAGGCCGCTCGACGAGACCGCCAGCACGCCGTAGGCCGAGCCGCCCGCAGCGGCGTTCGCGCCCTCGATCTCGAGCTGGGCGAGCCAGGTGGTCGAGCTGATGCCGCTCGCCGAGACGGCTGTCGAGGACGAGACGACGATCCGGGTCACGTTGCCGCTGGAGCGCTGCCAGCTGACCGGGTCGTAGCCGCCGTAGATCGACTTGCCGTTTGCGAGCGACAGGGTCGAAGCCTCGTTGAAGGTGCCGGCGCTGACCAGCAGGTAGTCCTTGCTGTCCGCGACCGCCACCTGGAGACCGCGCGAGATGGAGCGCACCGGGTAGTTCATGCTGCCGTCGTGGCCGTCGTCGCCCAGGGCCGAGACGAAGACCGCCCGGTCGATCTCGCCGTCGATCCCGTCGCAGTCCCGGTCGATGTAGGCCGGGTCGGGCTCGTCGCTGCTGCCCTGGTAGACGCAGTGGTACTCGCAGCCGGTCGCGTCCAGCCCGTCGAGGTCCCAGTAGTCGGTGTGGCAGGCGCTCATCTCGCAGCCGGCCGGCCCGCAGACGGCACCGGCGTGGGCGTAGACGCAGGCGTTGCCGCAGACCAGGCAGTGCTCGATGCTGGTCGAGCTGTCGGTCTCGCAGCCGTTGGCCTGATCGGTGTCGCAGTTCTTCCAGGGATCCTCGCAGGCGACGATGATGCAGCTCCCGCCGCTGCAGGTCTCGCTGGCGTGGGGCAGGCTGCAGGGCTGATCGCACCCGCCGCAGTGCTGCATGGAGGTGGTCAGGTCGGTCTCACAGCCGTCGTCGGCCGCCGGCGCGACCGGCCGCACGCAGTTGCCCCAGCCGCTCGTGCAGGTCGAGCTGCATAGCCCGCCCGAGCAGGCGAGCGACGCGACGTGGGCCGTGGAGCAGGGCCGGGTGCAGGCCCCGCAGGCCGCGGTGCTGCCGTCGATGTACGTCTCGCAGCCGTCGTCGGCCGCGGGTGCGGGCGGCAGCGAGCAGTTGGCGTAGCCGGCCAGGCAGACCGGCGTGCACAGCCCGAGCGCGCAGGCCAGGCTCGTTGCGTTCAGGCTCGAGCAGGCCCGGCTGCAGCTGCCGCAGTGGGCCGTGTCCACGTCGGTGTGGATCTCGCAGCCGTCGTCGGCCGCCGGGTAGGCGGGCTGGCCGCAGTTGGCCCAGCCGCCCTCGCAGCTCGAGCTGCACAGCCCGCCCGAGCAGAGCACCGAGGCCGTGTGCGAGCTCGAGCAGGACCGGTTGCAGCCGCCGCAGTGGGCCGTGTCCACGTCGGCGTGCGTCTCGCAGCCGTCGTCCGCGGCCGGCGCGGCCGGCCTCGAGCAGTTGGCCCAGCCGCTCACGCAGCTCGAGCTGCACAGCCCGTTCGCGCAGGCGAGCGAGTCGGTGTGCAGGCTCGAGCAGGCCCGGCCGCAGTCGCCGCAGTCCACGGGCGTGTTCAGGTCTGTCTCGCAGCCGTCGTCGGCCGCCGGAAAGGCGGGCAGCGAGCAGTTGCCCCAGCCGTTCGCGCAGCTCGAGTCGCACACGCCGCCCGCGCAGGACAGCGTCGAGGTGTGGACGGTCGAGCAGGCCCGCGCGCAGCCGCCGCAGTGGGCCGTGTCCGCGTCGGTGGCGGTCTCGCAGCCGTCGTCGTCGCCCGGGTAGGCGGGCTGGCTGCAGTTGCCCCAGCCGGGCTGGCAGCTCGAGCTGCACAGGCCGCCCGCACAGGCGAGCGCGGCGACGTGGTCCGCGGAGCAGACCCGGTCGCAGCCGCCGCAGTCGTCGGTGCTCGTGGCGGCGTGGGTCTCGCAGCCGTCGTCGGCCGCCGGGTAGGCCGGCTGCTCGCAGTTGGCCCAGCCCGCCTCGCAGCTCGAGGCGCACACGCCGCCCGCGCAGGATACGCTGGCGGTGTGGAAGGCCGAGCAGGCCCGATCGCAGCCGCCGCAGTCCGAGCTGGTCGAGTCCGTGTAGGTCTCGCAGCCGTCGTCGGCCGCCGGGTAGACGGGCCGGGAGCAGTCGCCCCAGCCGCCCGCGCAGACAGGCGTGCACAGCCCGCCCGTGCAGGCGAGCGACGAGGTGTGGGCGCTGGAGCAGGCGCGGTCGCAGCCGCCGCAGTCGGCCGGGCTGCCGTCGAGGTCGGTCTCGCAGCCGTCGTCGTCGGCCGGGTAGGCCGGCAGCTCGCAGTTGCCGAAGCCCACGACGCAGCTCGAGGTGCACAGCCCGCCCGCGCAGGAAAGCGTGTCGACGTGCGCGCTCGAGCAGATCCGGTCGCAGCCGCCGCAGTCGCTCGTGTCGGCCGCGATGCGGGTCTCGCAGCCGTCGTCGGCGAGCGGGTAGGCCGGCAGCTCGCAGTTGCCCCAGCCCGTCTCGCAGCTCGATGTGCACAGCCCGCCCGCGCAGGCCAGGCTGCTCGCGTGGAAGCTCGAGCAGAGCCGATCGCAGCCGCCGCAGCTCGCGCTGTCCACGTCGATGTGGGTCTCGCAGCCGTCGTCCGCGGCCGGGTAGACCGGCAGCAGGCAGTTGCCCCAGCCGGACACGCAGCTCGAGGTGCACAGGCCCCCGTCGCAGGCCAGCACGTCCACGTGCTGGTTCGAGCAGAGCCGATCGCAGCCGCCGCAGTCCTGCGTCGCAGCCAGGTCCGTCTCGCAGCCGATCGCCGGATCGCCGTCGCACTCCCCCCACAGGCCTGCGCAGCTCGGATCGCAGACGCCGCCGGCGCAGGCGGTCGTGCCGTGGGCGTTGGTGCAGGGCTGATCGCAGTCGCCGCAGTCGCTGACCGTGTCGAGCGAGCGCTCGCAGCCGTTGGCCGGGTTGGCGTCGCAGTCGCCCCAGAGCGTCTCGCAGCTCGGCCGGCAGACGCCCTGATAGCACTCGGTGCTGCCGTGCTCGTTGATGCACTGCAGGTTGCACTGCCCGCAGTTGAGCAGGTCGGAGTCGGTGTGGGTCTCGCAGCCGGGCGCGAAGGCGTTGCAGTCCGTGTATCCGTCCTCGCACACGTCGATCTCGCAGCTGCCCGTCTCGCAGGTCTCCGAGGCGTGGGGCAGATCGCACGGGTCGTAGCACGCCCCGCAGTGGGTCAGGCTGTCGAGCGCCGTCTCGCAGCCGTTGGTCGGATCGCCGTCGCAGGAGCCGAAGAGCGGGTCGCAGTCCGGGGTGCAGCGCCCGTCGATGCAGCTCGTGCTGCCGTGCTCGTTGGTGCAGGCGATCGCGCAGCCGCCGCAGTGATCGATGTCCACGGCGATGTGGGTCTCGCAGCCCTCGACGCCCGGATCGCAGTCGCTCCAGCCGGCCGGGCAGCCGCTCGACGTGCCGACGAGGTCCACCATGACCAGGGGCCTGCCGAGATCGGCGCTCGCGATCTCGACCGTGCCCTCGTCGTCTCCGATCGCCCCCGGCGCGTAGATCACCCGGAAGCTCACCTGGCTGCCGGCGCCCACGAGCGGCGAGCCGAGATCGGGCAGGTCGGCCAGGCTGAAGTCGCCCGAGCTGCCGGAGCCCTTGCGGATCTCGTGGATCCGAAGCGGGTCGTTGCTGGCGCTGATGATCGTCACCAGCAGCGAGGCCGCATCCCCGATGGTCACGTCGCCGAAGTCGTGCTGCAAGGGCGTGACCACGATGGCCGGATCGACGGCCCGGGCCGAGAGATCGACCGCCAGGCGGCCGGGCGTGCCCGCGAGCTCGAGGTCGGGATCGTTCGTGTCGAGGAGCAGGCGCGCGCTGCGCGGGCCCGGCGATCCGGCCGGATCGGGCTCGAAGCGCACGTCCAGCACCGCCTGCTCGGCGGGCGCGATCGGCGAGACGGTCTGCGGCCGCCAGCTGATCTCGCTGCTGGGCGCCTCGAGCTGGATGCCGGTCACGACGAGCGGCTCGCCGCCCGTGTTGCGGAGCACGAGCGGCAGCTCGGCCGACTCGCTCAGCCCGGCGATGGCGTCGAACTGCACGGAACCGAAGTCCAGCGCGGCCGGGTCCGGCTCGGTCTCGAGGGCGGGCGGGATGTATCCCACGGCGCTGACCGCCGCGTCGATCCGCGCCGCGGGGCCGCTGTGCTCGACGACCAGCCGGCCGGCCTGGATGCCGATGTCGACCGGATCGAAGCCCAGCAGCACCCGGGCGCCGTCACCGGGCGCCAGGAAGAAGGGCGCGCTCTCGAGGCCGGCCAGATCGAGATCGTCGCTCGAGAGCGTCCAGGCGGGGCCGAGATCCTCGACATCCACCCGCTCCAGGAAGACCCCCGCGCCGCCCGAGTTGGTGATCAGGATTTCCCGCTCGGCGTGCTGGCCCACCCGCACCCGGCCCAGGTCGACCGGGCTGGGATCGATGGCGATCTCGCCGACCACACCGCGGCCGCTGATCGCCACCTCGGGATGGGGATCGAGCGGGTCGTCGCAGACGACGATCACGCGATCGATGTCCGGGCCCGGATCCTGGGGGAAGTAGACGACCTGGACGTCCAGGGCGTCGCCGTTGTTCAGCAGCGCCGGCAGCGCCACCGGCGCGCCCTCGGTGTCGAGGACCTCGAAGTCGAAGTCCGGGTTGGCCAGCAGGCCGAAGCGGATCAGCTCCACGGTCAGCACGGCGTTGCCGCTGCCCTGGTTGGCTGCGCTGAAGGAAAGCGGCTGGCTCAGCTCCCCGCACGGCACGTCGCCGAAGTCGAGCGATTGGGCGGATAGCTGCACCCTGGCCTCGCCCTTGAACTCGCTCAGCAGGTGGACCTTCACCAGGGCCTCGTCCGGGTCGTTGGAGATGATGTCCAGGATGCCGTGGTCGGTGATCCCGTCCGAGGCGCGGTAGACCACGTCGATGCCGAGCTCCTCGCCGGGCGGGACGGTGCGCGGCAGGGAGTCGAGCAATTCGGATGGGATGGAGAAGTCCTGGGCGTCGACCGCCTCGAAGCTGAGCTCGAGGATCTGCAGGTCCTCGTCGCCGGCGTTCGAGATGCGGATCTGCTGCTCGACCGTGACGCCCACCATCACGTTGCCGAAGTGCAGCTGGTAGATCCCGTCGCTCATCGGCGGCGCGAGCACCTCGATGTCCGGCCCGCCGGGCGCCTGATCGCCCCCGTCGGCCTCTCCGTCGGCCCCGCCGTCCGTGCCGCCGTCAGGCACGCCGGCCGGCGCGCAGGTGCCGTTCCGGCAGACCATGCCGTCGGGGCAGGGATGGGATGCGTCGCAGGAGCCGCTGCCCGGCCTGCAGACCCCGTCGTCACAGAAGGCGCCGGGCGGGCAGTCCGAGTCCAGCGCACAGAGATCCAGGGTGTCCGAGGCCGAGACCGTGCTGTCGCCGCAGGCCGGCAGGCAGCAGAGCATCGCGAGCAGACCCAAGAGTGCGACCAAGCCGAGCACGCGAATAGAAGACATGACCACTCCTCGATCGGCCGGAGCCGAATAAGCAGTTTTTTTAGTGATCTAGATTATAACCCGGACGGGCTCGGGCGCCAAGCCGCTCGCCCGGCCGGCAGCTTGCGAAAAAGGCCGGATCGGTGTAGGGATCGCCTGTGCACGGCATACGAAAGGCAGGTGCTCGCATGGCCGCACGAAATCGGATTGGCTTCGCCCTCGCGCCGCTCGCCCTCCTGGCCTGCCTGGCCTGGGGCGCCCCGGCGAGGGCCCAGTGCGTTCCTCCCCAGGTCCTGATCGTGCTGGACAAGTCCAGCTCCATGGTCACCGGCTACGTGGGGGATCCGGGTCTCGGGGTGACCAAGTGGATGGCGGCCACCGCGGCCGTCGAGAGCCTGGTCACGAGCTACGAGGACCGGATCGACTTCGGCCTGATGGTCTTCCCCTACACCTCGGAGTGCCAGCCCGGCCAGGTCGTGGCGGGGATCGGCTCGGACTCGGCCGCCATCGTGGCCGCGCTGGTGGACCCGCCCCCCGAGGCGGGCAACTGGACGCCCATGTCCCAGAGCCTGGACGCGGCCGCGGCGTACGCTCCGCTGCTCGACCCGAGCCGCGACAACTTCGTGCTGCTGGTCACCGATGGATGGCAGTGGTGCGATCCCTACGACGCCGGCACGCGCTTCGATCCGGTCGACTCGGTCGATGCGCTCGAGGCCCTGGGCGTGACCACCTTCGTGCTGGGCTTCGGCTACGAGGTCGACGCCTGGAACAACAACCTCATGGCCGTGGCCGGCGGGACCGACTCGGAAGGCTGCAACCCCGACGGCAGCGACCCGTATGCCGAGGACCTGTGCTACTTCCAGACCGCTTCCCAGGAGGGGCTGGAGGCGGCCTTCGACGAGATCGCCCTCGAGCTGACCGCCGAGGAGTGCAACGGCGAGGATGACGACTGCGACGGCTTCGCAGACAACCAGACCGAGGGTTCGCCCGATCCGCTCGTGCGCACCGTGACCTCGGCCTGCGGCGGGACCTGCGAGTCGGTGTGCAGCAACGCCGCCTGGAGCGACTGCGTGCCCGAGGGGCCCTGCGACGACGGCGACGCCTGCACAGCGGACGACTGGTGCACGGGCGACGTCTGCACGGGAGAAGCCGTGGACTGCGACGACGGCAACCCGTGCACGGACGACGGCTGCGATCCGGCATCGGGCTGCACCACCACACCGAACAACGATCCCTGCGACGACGGCGATCCTTGCACGCTCGCCGATGCCTGTGCGGATGGACAGTGCTCCGGCGTACCCATCGACTGCAGCGACGGCGTGGACTGCACGCTCGACTCCTGCCAGGACGGAAGCTGCGTGAACAGCCCGGACGACAGCCGGTGCGACGACGGCGATCCCTGCACCGCGGACACCTGCACCCAGGCCGGCTGCACGCACAGCGATCGCGAGAACCAGCCCTGCGACGACGGCAACGCCTGCACCGAGAACGACGCCTGCGACGAGGGCGGCTTCTGCATCGGGGTGCTCAAGGACTGCGACGACGGCAACCCGTGCACGGACGACTCCTGCGATCCGGAGCGCGGCTGCGATCACGTGGCCAACCGGGCGGCCTGCGACGACGGCGATCCCTGCACCGAGGGCGATGCCTGCGCCGAGGGGACCTGCATCGGCGGCCGGGACATCTGCGGCGGCGAGGACGGCGACCCGGAGGACTGCGGCTGCGGGGCGGGGGCCGGCGGCTCGCCGGTCTGGCTGCTCGTTTTCCTGCTGGTCCGCCGCAGGCGGGCGTGATACGGATTACGCACTCGGCCGAGGGCTTCGAGAGAGTGGTGCAAACCGACGGGAGGCAGCGATCACCATGAGACGCACTGTACAGGTGGGCGCCGTGTGGCTGGCGCTGGTCGCGACCTGCGCGGCCGGCGATCTGGAGCAGGCGGGCACGCTCTTCGACGAGATGAAGTTCGACCAGGCCATGGCCCTGGTCAACCAGGTGCTCGTGCGCTCCGATATCGGGCCCGACGAGCTGGTGGAGGCCTGGCGGATCAAGGGGCTGTGCCTGGCGGCCAAGGGCAGCCGGGACGAGGCCCTGCGCGCCTTTCAGATCCTGCTCAGCATCCGGCCGGGCTACAAGATGGACCGGGGCATCTCGCCCAAGGTGGCCTCGGCCTTCTACCAGGCCGTGGCCATGGCCGAGAAGGGTATCGAGCTGGCTCACTCGCCTCCGAAAGTCGAAGGCAAGCTGGCTGGCTTGGAGCTCAAGGTGCGCCTGGTATCCGATCCGCTCGGTCTGGTCAAGGGTGTCCGGGTGCGCTACCAGCCGGAGGGCGGCGAGGAGCAGGCGCTGGTCTCGCCCGCCTTCGGGCCGGCCACGATGTCGCTCAGCCTGCCCGATGACCTGCCGGCCGGGAAGCTGAGCTACTACGTCGAGGCGCTCAACGATCACGGCGCGGCCCTGGCGCGCATTGGAGAGCCCTTCCAGATGGAGCCGCTCGGGGAGGCCGGTAGCTTGACCGCCAAGGCCGATCCGGAGCCCGGCCAGGTAGAGAAGAACGCGGTCTCCGGGCTCGCCGGGGACGGGCTTCGCGATGATGGGCTGCGCGACGACGAGCCACGGGTCGCGGCAGGCGAGGAGTGGTACGAGACCTGGTGGTTCTGGACCGCGGTGGGCGTGGTCGTGGTCGGGGGCACGGTCGGCGGCCTGGCCGCGGGCGGGGTATTCAGCTCCGGCGATGCCGGGGGCTACGAGATGGGCCTGCGCTTCGACGCGCCCTGAGCGAGGAGACAGAGGCATGCGCGCGACAGCGAAAGTGTTCGCCTTGCTGGCTGTGGCCGCCTGCGGCGGCTCGGGCCCTGCCAAGATCTGGGTCGACCTCGACTTCCCGGACGCCGAATCGCTCTCCAAGGCCCGCTCGGCCCAGGTCTACTTGATCAAGCCTAGCGTGCAGCCGTCCTGCGATGATCTGATCGACGGAGTGGTCTCGCCGGGCAGCGAGGGCTACGAGGTCGACAGCGCCCTGGACATCGACAACCCGATGGGCGTGAGCTCGTCGGTCTTCCGGATCGAGCAGGGCGGCACCTGGGTGCTCTTCGCCGAGCTCGCGAACGCGCACGAGAAGGTCTTCCTGCGCGGCTGCGCGGTCTTCGATCCGGCCGAGGGCGATCTGCAGATCGCCCTCGTGGACCTGTGCGCGCGCGCGGCCGAGCTGCGCTCGGACAAGGCGGACGACGTCTGCAGCGACCAGTCCGACACCTGCTGCACCTGCCAGTGCTGGCTCGATGACCGCCAGGTCCAGGATCCAGGCGAGCCCGGCTGCGTGTGCACTTCGCCTGCGGCCCAGGCCTGCGAGGGCGATCTGCTGGATGAGGCCCACGCCTGCCTGGCCGACCAGGATGTCTGCGAGGCCGAGGAGCAGCAGCGCATCGAGGACGCCTGCATGGACCAGTCCTGCTGCGAGGACCGGTCGGGCTTCATCGACATCTCGGGCTACTTGACCGGGCTGGACGACGAATCCGCGACCCAGGTCAGCATCGAGGTCTGGGGGGCCATGGATGCGCTCGTCGGCGCGGGCGAGCCGCTGGTCTCGGGCAACTCCGATAGCGACGGCGACTTCTACTTCGACTGCTTCGACGTGTCGGGCGTCAACGTCGGCCTGGTGCTCTACGCCGAGTCGCCGACCCGCTACTACCCCACGTACAGCCCGCTGCTGGCCTACTCCACCCCGAGCGAGGCCAGCTGCGTGGAGGATGTGCAGGCCTGGGCCGTGTCCTTGCCGACCATGGATCACATCGAGGACCTGCTCGCCTTCGATCCGGCTGCCGACGGTCTAATCATCGGCTTCGTGCTCGACCCGGACGGCGATCCTCTGGAAGACGCGGAGGTCACGGACGAGGACGGCAGCGTGCTGGCCATGGCTGCCTACCCCACGAGCCCGGACTTCACGGATCTCGATCCGGACTCCGCGACCTCGAACTGCGGGCTGTTCGCCATTCCAGGGCCGCAGGTGCTCTCCCATTTCAGCGCGCTGCACGCGAACCACACCTTCCCGACCTTCGCGGCCGCCGCGATACCCGGCAGCGTCTTCATGCTCGTGATCCAGGCCGATTGATCCTTAGCCATGAGCGAGAGCGCCAGCGATCGGATCCGGAGCGGGGAGAGCTGGAAGGAGTTCTGCGCCGCGATCGAGGCGGCCGGATCGATCATTCTGGCCGAGGGCGCCCCGGACGACGTCCAGACCCGGGCCGAGGGCTTTCGCTACCTGAGCCGGCTGGCCCGGGTGGCCCTGGAGGCCTTCGTCGAGCACGCCGATCCGCTCGCCCCGGTGCTCTTCCGGCCGGTGCACGAGACGGTCAAGATGGGGGCCGACAACCCGGACAACCACTACCTCTGGGCGGCCATCAGCGGCGAGCAGGGTTACCGGATCCGGGGCCGCCGGGGCAGCGTCCACTACCTGGGCTTCGGCACCTACGCCGGCTTCTACGGCGGTGGGCCGCGCAGGGCCACCGGCTACCTGGAGGGCAGCGACCTCGTCTGCGATCCGGACGGATCCTTCGAGCTGCAGATCGCCTGCCAGCGGCCGGAAGGCGCGGTCAACTGGCTGCCGGCCGAGCCGGACAGCGCCCAGCTGATCGTGCGCCAGACCTTCCTGGATCACGAGCGCGAGCGGGCGGCCGAGCTTCTGATCGAGCGCCTGGGCGGCGACGGACGGCCCTCGCCGCTCACGGCCGAGCGCCTGGACGCCGGGCTGGGCCAGGCCGGCCGGCTGGTGCTCGGGGCGGCCTCGCTCTTCTCGTCCTGGGCCGAGCAGTTCCGCTCGCACGTAAACGAGCTGCCCGAGTTCGATCCCGAGACCTCGCTGGCTGCGGGCGGCGATCCGCACATCGTCTACTACCACTCCTACTGGGCGCTCGAGCCCGGCCAGGCGCTGCAGATCGACTTCACGCCGCCCGAGTGCCAGCACTGGAACTTCCAGCTCGACAACCACTGGATGGAGTCGCTCGACTACCGTTACTTCCGCGTCTGGCTCAACAAGCACACGGCAGAGGCCGGGCCCGAAGGGCGGGTGCGGATCGTGGTGGCCCACGAGGATCCGGGCTGCCCCAACTGGATCCAGACCGCCGGCCACCGCTTCGGCACCATGTGCCTGCGCTGGGTGCGACCGGCCGAGAAGGTCCAGCCCCGCTGCCGGGTGCTGCCGCTCGAGGAGCTTCGCCCATGAGCGGCACGCGGCAGACCTCGACCGACTACACCCGGCCCTACCGGCCGCTGCCCGTGGCGCTGCTCAACCGCTGCGGGAGGATCCTGGAGCGCTTCGGCCTGGAGCTCAGCGACCTGAGCGAGGCCTCGCTCGTGGCCGCGGCCCGCAAGGTGACCGGCCTGCGCGACCTGGGCGGCGAGGGCTTCTTCGCCAGGTTGAGCTTGCTCTTGCAGTCCGTGCACGACGAGGCCCGGCTGCACCCGCTCGGCCGGATCATGGTCCGCCAGAACCTGATCCGCATCCTGGCAAACCGATTGCGGCTGCTCGCCACCCTGGATAGGCACCCCGAGATCGACGCCCTGGCCGTCGACGCGCCGATCTTCGTCGTCGGGCTGCAGCGCACCGGCACCACGGTCATGAACCGGCTGCTGGCCGCCGATCCAGCCCACCGCTTCCTGGCATCCTGGCAGGCCATCAGCCCGGCGCCCATCCAGACCGACGGGCAGGGCGACCTGGGCGAGGCGCGCCGCAAACGGCTGGCCGAGATCTCCCAGCGGGGGCTCGCCTATCTGGCGCCCGACTTCTTCGCCATCCATCCGGTCGAGGCCCTGGGCCCCGAGGAGGACTGCCTGCTCTTCGACTACGGGCTATGGGGCACGGTGCCCGAGGCCACGCTCCACGTGCCGAGCTTCTCGGCCTGGCTGGAGCAGCAGGATCACCGCGAGGCCTACCGCTTCTATGCGCGCGTGCTCCGGGTCCTGCAGTTCCAGTGGCCCGGCGGACGCTGGGTGCTCAAGACGCCCCAGCACATGGAGCAGCTCGAGGTGCTGCTCGAGACCTTCCCGGACGCGCGCATCGTCCAGACCCACCGCGATCCGCTCCGGGTGCTGGCCTCGTTCTGCTCCATGATGGCCCATGCGCGCGGGGTCTTCTCGGACGCGGTCGATCCGCAGGAGGTGGCCCGCCACTGGTTCGGAAAGGCGCGGCGCATGGTGGAGCGAGCCATGGCGGCCCGCGAGCGCTGCGGGCCGGAGCGCTTCTGCGATGTTCTGTACTACGACCTGGTGCGCGATCCCGGGGCCGAGCTCCGCCGGGTCTACGCCTTCCTGGGCGCCGAGATCAGCCCGCAGGCCCAGGCGGCCATGCGGCGCTGGACCGAGCGCAACCCCCAGCACAAGCACGGCCGGCACCACTACCGGCTCGACGACTTCGGCCTGGACCGGGACGAGGTCGAGGCGGCCTTCGCCGACTACCGGGCTCGCTTTGCGATCCCGCACGAGTGACGCGATGCGCTGGTCGATCGCCGGCAAGCACTGCCTGATCACGGGCGCGAGCAGCGGCCACGGCCGCGCGCTCGCCCGCGCGCTCGCCCGACAGGGCGCGCGGCTCTGCCTGCTGGGGCGCGATCGGGAGCGCCTGGAGGCCGCCCGCGCCGAGTGCGCTGCCGAGAGCCGTGCGGGGCATGAGCCGGACTGCGTGCAGTGCGACCTGGCCTCGATGGCCGCGATCGCTCGAACGGCAGACGAGCTCCTGGCCCGCGATCGGCCCCTGCACCTGCTGGTCCATAACGCGGGCATCGTGGCCAGGCAGCGCAGCCTGACGGCCGACGGCATCGAGCGCACCCTGGCCGTCAACTACCTGGCCGCCTTTCAGCTCAGCCTGCTGCTGCTCGAGCGGCTCCAGGACAGCGCACCGGCCAGGATCGTGCTCGTGGCCTCGGACGCCCACCGCGTGGTGCGCCTGGATCTCGACGACCTGCAGCTCACGCGGGGCTACTCCTGGTGGAAGGCCTACGGGCGCTCCAAGCTGGCTCTGCTGCACTTCAACCGCGAGCTAGCCCGCAGGCTGGCCGGCACCGGCGTGAGCGTCAACGCGGTCGACCCCGGGCCGGTCGCCTCGCGCATTGCGGCCGCCGAGCCGGGCCTGCTGCCCCGGCTGGCGAGCACCTTGATCCAGAAGCTCTTTCCGAGCCCGGCCCGCGCCTGCCGCACGACCGTCAGCCTGTGCTCCTCGGCCCATCTCCAGGGCAGGAGCGGGGGCTACTACCGCTTCGCCCGACTGCGCGCTGCCCGCCTGGATGAGGATAAGCGGACGCCGGAAAGGCTCTGGAAGGCCAGCGCCGAGCTCACCGGGCTGGATTTGGCCTAGTCCTAAAACAAGCGCGGTTTCCAAACCGCGTTTGTTTTCAGGGCTGGCCGCCCGAAGGGCGGTCGTTTTGGGGTGAAGCTG
>JAFGRB010000300.1 GCA_016935365.1 Deltaproteobacteria bacterium | reverse complement strand
CAGCTTCACCCCAAAACGACCGCCCTTCGGGCGGCCAGCCCTGAAAACAAACGCGGTTTGGAAACCGCGCTTGTTTTAGGACTAGGCGTGCATCGCGCGGGCGGGCATGAAGCCCGCCCCTACACGCCGCCGCGGCGCATGATCTCGGAGTCGAGGTCGTCGAAGGCTTCCTGGGCGCGGTTGCGCCTACACGCCGCCGCGGCGCACGACTCATGCAGGAGTGGGGTTCATCCACACCCGCGCGGCTCAGCGGCCGCCGCGGCGCATGATCTCGGAGTCGAGATCGTCGAAGGCGTCCTGGGCGCGGTTGCGCACGGCGTCGACCGCGCTGAGCAGCCTGTGCCGCCTGTAGGGCCGCGGGGGTGTGCGGTAGGTGGAGCGGAAGCGCGCCGGCCGGCGCACCTGGGTGGTGGCCGGGCCCGATCCCGCGGCCTGCTGCACGGACGCGTCGACTGCGGTGGCGCTGGTCCCGCCGGCGGGCGGGCGGGCCGAGCCGCCCCCGCTCGATCCGCTGCTCGCCGCGCTGCTCGAGCCGGCGGCCACGGCGCCTTCCAGATGCTCCGAGCCGAAGCCCAGACTCAGGCCGTGCTCGCCGGCCCACTTCTTGACCACCGCGCTCTTGACCGCGAAGTTGACCCCGGTGATGGCGACCCCGTCGGCCGCCTGGCGGGCGATGGCCGTGTTGACCCCGATCAAGTAGCCGCGCACGTCGAAGAGCGGGCCGCCCGAGTTGCCGCGGTTGAGCGAGGTCTCCATCTGGAAGACGTGCTTTCCCGGTACGCCCTTGAAGTCCTCGAAGTTGTTTCCGATCCGGCCGGTGGTCAGCGTCCACAGGCCGCCCTGCTCGGGATGCCCGATGGCCACCGTGTCGTCGCCCGGCCCCAGCTCCTCCGAATCACCCAGCTCGATCACGGTCAGGCCGGCCGGCGGGCTCTTGATCTTGAGCAGGGCCAGGTCGAGCGCCTCGTCGTAAGACAGCAGCTCGGCCGAGTGATGCCGGCTCAGGTCGCGGTTCATGTCGCCGGTGACCTTGTCCGGCTTGAGAAAGACGTGGATGACGGGCAGGGGCTTCTTGGCGGCCGCGTTCCAGATCACGTGGCAGTTGCTGATCACGTGGCCCTGGGCCGAGATGATCGATCCCGTGCCGGCCGACGAGGAGGACGAGCCCTCCTCCGAGGCCACGATCAGCACCGTGCCCGGGCCCTTGGTCTTGTAGATCTCGCGCGGGCTCATGCGCGCCTGAGCCGGGCCGCCGATGAAGACGAGCATCGCGGCCAAGGTCCATCCCAGCGTTCTTCGTGTCATGTCGCTCTCCTGCGATTGATCCCCAGCTTGATCGAACAGCCATCCGGGCTCGTCAGCCCGGACGATCTCAGTGCTCCGCCTCCAGCCTCAGCTCGATTCCGGTCTCGATGTAGCCCATCTGCTCGGGCTGCGCGCCGTCTCGCCAGCGCACCTCGATCTTCTTCACCTCGCCGCGCATGCCCTCTGCGTAGACGGACAGGAACCAGACATGCGCCGGCTCGGGCTCCGGACCCAGGCCCTGGTAAACGAAGGCGAACGAACCGTCCTCGGCGGTGGTGCGCCGGTACAGATCCGCCAGCCCGTACTGCTGCTCTCCGCTCTCGCCCACGGCACGCATGACCGTGGCACCGGAGACCGGCACGCCGCCGGGCCCCAGGACGCGTCCCCGGACCTCGTGGCGGTAGAGGTAGTCGGTCTGGACGCAGGCGAAGATCGAAAGCCCGGCAAGGGTTCCGATCGCGAGCCTCCTCATGCAGCCTCCTGACGGACAACGAGGCCCATTCTAGCAGGCTGGACGAAAAAAAGAATCCACAATTTCCACCCGGGCTTGACCCCGTGCGCCGGGCCGTGCTTTGACATGCGGGGAGGCAAGCCATGAAAACCATTCTGTCCCTGCTCCTGGCCGCGCTGCTGGCCGTTGCCTGCGAGGCGCCGGCGCCCGAGCCGTCCGCGCCGCCCGAGCGGGAGGTCGCGATCCGGGCCGCGTCCGACAGCGGCCAGCCGGGCGTGACGCTCGCGCGCTACGTCACCCGCCCTCTCTACCCGGTCCTCGAGGAGCTCCGCGAGCGGGACCGCGCCTGGCAGGACGAGCAGAGCACAAAGTCGGCCGCGATCCGCAAGCGCACCGAGGAGGACAAGGAGAAGAAGCGCAAGTCGGAACAGATGCTGCTCAGCTGCCTGCCGGAACCCGAGCGGCCCCGCTTCTCGGACTTCCGTCAGATCCCGCACCTGCCGCCCGCGGCCCAGTACTTCACCGGGACCTGCTGGTCGTTCTGCACCACGTCCTTTCTGGAGAGCGAGGTCCTGCGCATCACCGGCAAGCGGATCAAGCTGGCCGAGATGGCACCTGTCTACTACGAGTACCAGGCCAAGGCGGCCCGCTACCTGGCCGAGCGGGGCGAGTCGCTCTTCGCCGAGGGCTCCGAGTCCAAGGCCGTGCTTCGCATGTGGGCCGAGCACGGCGCCTGGCCGCTCTCGGCCTACCCGGGCGCGATCGGCGAGGACAGCCGCCACGATCACCAGCGGCTCTTCCGCGAGATGGAGGCCTTGCTCAAGTCGCTGGCCGACAAGGATCTCTGGGACATCGAGTCCGGACAGGCCGTGCTGCGGGTCGTGCTCGACCGCCATTTGGGACGGCCGCCGGCGGAGTTCGACTTCGAGGACCAGCGCTGGACCCCCGAGCGCTTCTTGCGCGAGCTTGTGCAGATCCGGCCGGACGACTACGTCGAGGTCATGTCCACGCTCGCCAAGCCCTTCTGGACCCAGGCCGAGCTCGAGGTGCCGGACAACTGGTGGCACGACGCGAGCTACTACAACGTGCCCCTGGATGACTTCTACGCCGCCATCCAGGGCGCACTGGAGAAGGGCTACAGCCTGTCGATCGCCGTCGACGTGACCGAGCCGGGCAAGGACGCCGAGCACGACGTGATGTTCGTGCCCGACTTCGACATCCCGCCGGCGCGGATCGATCAGCTCGCCCGCGAGTACCGGCTGGCCCACGGGGTGACCACCGACGATCACGGCGTGCACCTGGTGGGCTCTTGCACGCACGCCGGGCACGACTGGTTCCTGGTCAAGGACTCGGGCCGCTCGTCTCGTCTGGGCGCCCACGAGGGCTACTACTTCCTGCGCGACGACTACGTCAAGCTCAAGGTGATGGCCTTCACGGTCCACCGGGATGCGGTTCCCGATCTGCTCGCCCGCGTCGAGAAGAAGCGCTCCAGCTGAGCGCCATCCGCCCGGCTCAGCGCCGCCGGTAGACCTGGATCGCGGCCAGCGCGCGCCTGAGCATGGCCTCGGTTTCCGGATCCGGGTCGTGATCCAGCGCATCGAGCAGGAACTGATAAGCGGCCGTGGGCTGGCCTTGCTGGAGGCGCAGCTTGCCCAGGGCGAGCAGCACGCGGGCCAGGTCGCCCGAGGCCTGGTGGGCGGCGAGGCAACGGCGCAGCAGGCGGGTGGCGGCCAGGTCGTGACCGGCCGCCTCGAGCCAGGCCGCGAGCTGGACGCACTCGTCCGGCTCGAGCCGGGAGAGGCCCTGGCCATCGAGGGCCGCGAGCCGCTCGAGGGCCTCGGCCTGGCGGCCCGCCTTCAGCGACTCGCGGACGGCGTCCAGCGGTCCGGTCCCGGCTGGCCGGCCAGCGCCCAGTCTCGGCCCCGCCGCCCAGGGCCCGCGCCAGCCCAGGCGCTCGCCTGCCCAGGCCAGCCCCAGCCCGGCGGCGAAGCCGCCCAGGTGGGCCCCGTAGGCCACGCCGCTCTGGGAACCCAGCAGCAGCGGCAGCAGGTTGTCGGCCACGACCAGAAAGCCCAGCACCCAGCGGGCCGGCAGCAGCCAGACGTCCAGGAAGAAGAAGAGGAAGACGAAGAGCTTGACCTGGTTGCGCGGAAAGAGCAGGAAGTAGACGCCCATCACGCCCGAGATGGCACCCGAGGCGCCGACCAGCGGCGTCATCGACCCGCGGGCGAGCAGGCAGAAGGCGAGCGTGGCCAGGATGCCCGAGCCCAGGTAGGTGAGCAAGTATCCGATCCGGCCCAGGCGATGCTCGACGTTGTCTCCGAATATCCACAGAAAGAGCATGTTGCCAGCCAGGTGCCAGACGTTCGCGTGCAGGAACATGGACAGGAGCAGATCCGCGAGCTCGGGCGCAGCCGGCTTGTAGCCCCAGACGAAGATGAACAAGTCGTAGGCGCTGATCTGGGCGATCAAGTCTCGGACGGAGACGAACGCCGGTAGCGACGGCGCGAGCAGTCTCAGGTAGTCGCGCAGCAGCGGATCGGCGGGATCGACGGGCTGGTACGACAGCGGAAGGCTCCAGAAGACGTACAGCCCGACGTTGGCGGCGATCAGGGCGTAGTTGACCCACGGCACGTAGTTGCGCGGGTTGGGCGTGTCACCGATCGGCAGGATCACGCCGGGCCTCCCCGCGCTCAGTCGTGCTCGACGTCGTCCTTGCGCTGGATGCGGATGGTGAAGTCGGTGGCGATCGCGGCCATGGCGCCGATGGCCGCGGCCACCGGCGCGAAGAGCACGCCGAAGACACCGACCGTCACCGGCACCTCGAGGAAGGTCTCGCCCTTGTCGTTCTGGATGATGATCTTGCGGGCGTTGCCCTCCTTGATGATCTCCTTGACCTTGTCGAGCAACTCGCGGCCCTTGACCTTGACATCCTGCTCGAAGTCGTCATTTCTCGGCTCCGTCATCGCAATCCTCCCTCGTCGCGGCATTCCAGATTCTGTCAGTACTCCTCTATCGGCAGCTCCCGGTTCGCGGCACGCATGGCGGCCTCGGGCGTCTTGAATGCCCGCAGGCTGCCGTCGGTCCGTTTGAGGCACGGGCCGCTCAGGGGTTTGATCCACCACATCCCCGCCCCGGCCCGCTGGAGGCGCACGCCGTCGACGCGCCTGTAGCTGAACTCGCTGTCGACCTTGCCGCGCAGCCGCCTGTCCCAGCCTTCGGGCAGCTTCCGCTCTCGCTGACTCACGATCTCGCTCCCCGGGTCAGAACTGAGCCCAGATGTGCTGGTTGCACACCTCGTGATGGAAGAGCACCTCGCCGCTCTTGATCCGCGTACCCAGCTCCTTGGGACAGCGGTCGGCGGTGGCTTTCTTGAGCGCCGCATACTTGTCCCGGCTCTCGCGGCCCAGGATCGCAGCCAGCAGCTCGCTGCGCTCGAACAGGTCGATCGCCGCGTGGATGTTGTCCGGCAGGCTGCCCAGGTCCCGCTCGATCGCTTCGGGACCGGGATCGGTCCCCTCCAGGGCGGTCCGGAAGAGCGCCAGCAGGAGCATGTACGGGTTCGCGTCGGGGGCCACGGAGCGGACCTCCAGCCGGGCCGCCCGGCGGGAGTTCAGCGGGATGCGGATCATGGCCGTCCGGTCCACCGCCGAGGCGCGGATCTGGTTCGGGGCCTCGAAGGCCGGATCCAGCCGCCGGTAGGAGTTGACCGACGAGTTCATCACCAGGCAGAGCTCGCCGGCGGCGTGCAGCAGGCGGCGGGCCATGGATCGGCCCAGCTCGCTCAGGCCGTCTGCAGCCGAGCCGTCGAACATGAGGTTCTCGCCCGCCCTGGACATGGAGATGTTCGTGTGCATGCCGCTGCCGTTGATGTTGACGCGCGGCTTGGGAAGAAAGGAGGCCGTGTAGCCCATGCTGGCGGCGATCTGCCGGGCCAGCAGCTTGTAGAGCTGGATCTGGTCGGCGGCCACCAGCGAGTCGCAGTAGGTGTAGTTCAGCTCGAACTGGGAAGGGGCCACCTCGGGATGGTCCTTCTCGTTCTCGAAGCCCATGGCCCGCTGCGCCTCGGCGAAGCGATCGATGAACTGCTTGAGCGGCGTGAGCGGCAGCGAGTGGAAGTAGCCGCCCTCGGACACGAAGCGGAAGCCCTCGTGGGGCAGGAAGCCCTGCTCCGCGCCCATGCCCTGGAACAGGAAGCCCTCCACCTCCACGGCCGTGTCGGCCACGCTCCGGTCGCGGTCCCAGATCTCCTGGCACCACGCCTTGAGCCGGCCGCGCAGGTCGGCCTCGTAGGGTCTGCCCCCCCGGTCGCGGATCAGGCCGAAGACCATGACCTTGCCCGCGCCGAAGATGTCGCTCGGCAGCCAGCGGAACGAGGGCCAGTCGACGGACAGCCGCAGGTCCGACTCCTGCTGGACCGCGAAGCCGCGGATGGAGGAGCCGTCGAAGGTCAGCTCGTCCCGCGCGCGCAGCAGGAACTTCTTGTCGAAGTCCAGCATGTGGAAGCGGCCCTCGATGTCGGAGAACGCGATCGTGACGGCCTTGATCTGCCGCTCGTCCGCCAGGTACTTCAGCATCTGCTCGGCGATCTCCTGCTCGTCCGCGTGCTCGAGCATCTTGCGCTTGGCGGCCAGGTTGAGCTCCTCGAGCTGCTCGTAGGTGATCTCCATGAAGTTGCGGATCTTGACGCTCTCCACCGGCAATCCCTCCCAGTCTCGAGGAGCCACACTCTGCCCGAAGACCGCGCCCGATGCAAGAGCGAGCCGCGCGGCATGGAAAATGCGCCGGTTTCTTTGCAAGCCTGCGGATTGCGGATATGCTCTAGGGGTGAGCACGGGGGTCATCACCGACTACGACCCGGCCGACGGGCTCGGCTGGATTCGGACCGACGAAGGGCAAGACGTGCGGTTCAGCCTGACCGCCTGCGGCTACACCCGCCCGGAGGTCGGCCTGCGGGTGCGCATCCTCGGTCTGACCGAGGGCTTCGGCGGCAACCCCAAGGCGACCCTGATCGAGCCCCTCGAAGCCCAGAGCGAGGCCTGAGGGCCTCCGATCGCGCGCGGCGAATTGCTCTTCACGCCCGCGGCCTGCCAGGCCTGATACCAGCGCGGTTTTCCAACCGCGTTTGTTTTCAGGGCCAGCCGCCCGAAGGGCGGCGTTTTGAGTTTCCAAGACCTGAAATGAGTGCAACGCACTTGTTTCAGGGCTAGGATGACGGCGTGCTGAGCGGAATCCTCTCGGGCCCCCTCGACGGCCCGCGGTCGTTCTTCGTCTTCTGGCGCCTGCTCGACAGGCGTGCCTGGGCCCTGTTCGTCACCTACCTGCTCGTGGCGTCCGGCGTGGTGGCTGGCTTCGCCGCCCTGGCCCTGGCCCTGGGACCGGAGCTCGAGCGAGCGCTCCTGGCCTACGTCTTCCCGGAGCACTGGCGCCTGACGGGCCGCATGGTCTACGAGAAGCTCTTCGACCAGCTCGGCCGGCAGGCGCTCGCCAACTTCGTGCTCAACGGCGGCATGGCGGCCATCAGCGTGACCTGCTTCGCGGTCAAGGAGATCCTTTCCCGCCGGATCGAGCAGCGCAACCGACTGACCGGCGGCCACGAGCCCTGGCCGCTGTGGCGCCAGCTTATCGAGGAGATCAAGTTCGCGGTCCTGTACCTGCTGGCCTACAACATCATCTTCTGGCTGAGCTACCCGCCGATCGGCTTCCTGCGCACGGCCGGGACCGTGCTGAGCTATCTGATCCTGTTCGTCTTCTTCAACATCACCTTCACCTGTCCGCTCTTCCTGCGCCACCGGATCGGCTACGCGGGCATGGTCAGGGTCTTCTTCGCCCGGCCGCTCGCGAGCTTCGGCTACGCGCTCGTGTTCTGCGGCCCGGCCGTCCTGGCCGCCAGGCTCGCCCAGGGCCAGTCCCTGAGCACGGTGGTGGCCCTGCAGCTCGGCATTCACGTCCTGCTCGTGGCCCCGGCCGCCTCGGCCGGCACCTGGCTGGCCGCGCGCCTGCTGCCCGCGGCCAAGGCCATGCGCCCCACGCCGCTCGTCGCCCGGCTGGTGCTCGTCGGCGGCATGCTGGCCACGCTGGCCGTCTCGGTCCTCGTCTTCGCGCGCCTGGCCGACTCGGTCCACGCCAAGAGCCAGCTGCTCAAGTGCCGCTACCGGGTCGACTGGAGCTCTTTCCAGCTCGAGCTGCCCAGCTTCAGCGACCTGAGCCTGGGCCTGTCTTTCGATCTCGAGATCGAGAACCCCACCCATGTAGACGTACGGGTGGAGGACAGCCGGCTGGTCATCCGCAACGACCAGCGCTACTTCTCGACCGTGGAGCTCATGCGGATCGAGGTGCCCGCCGGCCAGAGCCGGCGGCAGAAGGTGGCCCTCAAGCTCCAGGTCGCCCTGTCGAGGCTGCTGGAGTACAAGACGCTCGTGTCCCGGCCCTGGGACTTCGTGCTCTGGGTCGAGGTGGCCGAGGGCTGGGAGTTTCCGGTCTACTTCCGCTGATTGCGGTTGATCTGCCCGTCGATCCGCGCTATATGACCCCTCGTCTTTCGCTGGCGTGACCTTTCATATGTGTGCCCCTCGAGGGCGCCGAGCGAGGAGGACCAGATGATCAAGTTCGGCAAGGGCAACCTGCGGATCCCCAAGTGGACGCGCGATGTCTACATCGTCGCGGCGGGCATGACGGACTTCCGCAAACGCTATCCCAGCAAGAAGCTCGAAGAGCTGACCATGATGGCGTTCCGGATGCTGCTCGAGGAGAACGATCTCAAGATGGATCCCCTGGAGGCCAAGGGTTTCATCAACTTCGCCTGCTACGGCGAGTTCGCCGATCATTTCCAGGACCAGCTGCTGTGCGAGGCCAAGGTGCACGACTACCTGGGCCTGGATCCGCTCTACAACGTGGGCATCAAGACCGGCGGTGCCACCGGCGGCAGCGCCATCCTCATGGGCGCGACAAGTGTGGCCTCGGGCCTGTCCGACTGCACCCTGGTGCTCGGCTGGGAGCGCATGGACGAGGTGGACACCTGGACCGGCAACTACTACATCTCCAGCGCGGCCTGCAAGGACTTCGAGACCCGCCTGTCCCGCAACTACGCATCCTACTACGCGCCCATGGCCCGGCGCTTCCAGGAGATGTATCAAGTCGACGAGCGCATCCGGGCCGAGATCGCGGTCAAGAACCGCGGCTACGCCTACATGTCTCCCTTTGCCCAGCAGGGCGGCAAGCACACCATCGAGGAGGTCCTGGGCGGCAAGATCGTCTCCGATCCGCTCCGCTTTCTGGAGTGCTGCGCCATGTCCAACGGCTCGGCGGCCGTCCTGCTGTGCTCCGAGGATCTGGCCCACAAGATGACCGACAGGCCATGCCGCCTGTGGACCGCCGCGGGCAGCCACACCCTGCGCACCGGCGACCGGCGGCACATGGAGATCCCCTTGCTGCCGAACGAGAAGGCCTCCGACTACGACAAGCTCTACGCCGAGATGAAGGAGCAGGACGGCCGCTGGCCGGGCTTCGAGAGCTTCGGCGCCACGCGCTTCGCAGCCTACCTGACCTACGGCATGGCGGGCGTCAAGAACCCGGTCGAGGACCTCGACTTCGTCGAGACCCACGACGCCTTCACCATCAGCGACCTGCAGACCTATGGCGACATCGGCCTGACCCTCTACGGGCAGGAGCAGGAGTACATCAAGTCCGGCGAGTGCTACCTGCACAACCCGCACACCGGCAAGCCGGGCAAGTGCCCGTCCAACCTCTCGGGCGGCCTGCTGGGCACCATGCACGCGGTGGGCGCGACCGGCATCTTCTCCTGCGCCGAGGTCCTCTGGCAGGTGCAGGGGAAGTACGACAAGTTCCACGGCCAGCCCGCCATGTGGGAGCGCTACGGCAAGAAGAAGCCGGACGACTGGGAGAGCCTGCAGGTCGCGAACCCGAAGCGCGGCCTGTACGTGTCCCACGCCGGCGTCGGCAGCCACGTCACCACGGGCGTGGTCGAGAAGGCCTGGTAGGAGGTGGATCATGAGCCATCACATCGTCAAGCTGAACACGACCCCGTCCGAGCTCAACGTGCGCGAGGACGCCTGGGTGATCGAGTGGCCCCGGGCCGGTGCGAAGGGCGGCAACCACCATCACACCTACGGCCAGCTGACGCCCTACTTCAAGGCGCTCAACGAGGGCAAGCTGCTGGGCACGCGCTGCACGAACAAGAAGTGCCCGACGAGCGACGCCGAGGAGAAGATCTGGGTCCCCCCGCGGGCCGACTGCCCGGACTGCCACGCGCGCATGGAGTGGGTCGAGGTCGAGAAGCCCGAGGGCACGATCTACACCTACACTTACGTGGAGCGCGGCGGCTACGGGCTGGAGATCGAGTGCCCCTACTACCAGATCGACGTGCGGCTGCCCGGGGTCTGCACGATCGTCAAGGGCTATCTGCTGAACCGCGACAAGAAGATCAAGATCGGCGACAAGGTCCGGGCCCGCTTCCGCACCGGCAAGGAGGCGACCCACACCTGCCTGGACCTCAGCTGGGAGCTCGTCTGAGCGGCTGAGCTTCTCCGGCCGCCCGGCACCCGTCCGGCGAGGACACGCGCATGGACCCATCAGGCGCCGCCCTGCTCGTCATCGACGTGCAGGAGAAGCTCTTCGCCCGCATGCACGACAAGGAGGGCCTGCGCCGGGCCGTGCTGCAGGCCGTCCAGGGCGCCATCGCCCTGGACCTGCCCATCGTCTGGGCCGAGCAGTACCCGGCGGGCATGGGCCCGACGATCCCCGAGCTCGACTCCTTGCTGCGCCAGGCCGGGCGCGCGCCGCTGGCCAAGAAGACCTTCTCCTGCCTGGCCCATCCCGAGATCGAGGCGGCCGTGCGCGCCTGCGGGGCCGAGCGCTGGCTCCTGGCCGGCATCGAGACCCACGTGTGCGTCTTCCAGACCGCCCGGGATCTCGTCGCCGCGGGCTACCGGGTCGAGGTCCTGGCCGACGCCTGCTCCTCGCGCCGGCCCGCCGATCGCGAGGCGGGCCTGCGGCGGATCGAGCAAGAAGGCGGCCTGCGGGCGAGCGTGGAGATGGCGCTCTTCGACCTGCTGGGCGCGGCCGAGGGGCCGGCCTTCAAGCGGGTGCTGTCGATCGTCAAGTGAGCGGCGCGAGCAGTCGATTGACCGTCTTTGTGCCGCGGTGGTAAGCTATAGAAGTGCCACGCGTTTTTCATGCAGCCTGGCTGCTCGTCCTCCTGCCCGCCTGCGGGCGGGTCGGCTTCAGCCCCGAGTTCTTCACCTGCACGCCGGACGGTCACGCGCGCCTGTGCGTCGACGAGACGTGCACCGACATGGGCCCCTGCCCGCTCGGCTGCGACGAGGCTGCCCGGGTCTGCCACGTGGCCTCCAACTCGCTCTCGGCGCTGTTCGAGCAGCCCACCGCGAACCTGGACCTGAGCGGCGCGGAGAGCCCGGTCGTGATCGACGCCGACAGCGGCGAGATCCGCACGCCATCGAGGGTCCTGCGCGCGGGCGGTGCGGGCCAGGACGCGGCCAGCGGGATCGGCTTTGCGATCGTGCCCCAGCAGGGCGGCCCCAACCTGGGCGTGCTCACGGTCGAGTCCTTCTTCCTGCCCGCGGGCTGCGCGCTCGAGGTGGTGGGCACCAACGCCTTCGGCCTGGTGTCGCGCGGCGACTTGATCCTCGAGGGCGTGCTGGATGTCGGCGCGCGCGGCATGCGCGCCGGCCCGGGCGGCTACGACGGCGGCGAGCCGGGATCGAGCGGGCACGGGCCCTGCGCGGGCGCCCTGGGCCAGGGCTCGCTCGTGTGCCCCGACCTGTGCGCCTCGGGCGGCGGCGGCGCGGGCGGGAGCTTCCCGGGCGGTGACGGCGGACCCGTGAACTGGGAGCCCGGCCCGGTCTTCTTCGACGGCGCGGCGGGCGGCGGCTTCTGCGAGGCGAGCTTCGAGCCCATCGTGGGCGGCAGCTCGGGCGCGGGCGGCGCCTTCCCGGGCGACTGCGACTGCTCGCCCGGCGAGGGCGGTGGCGGGGGCGGGGCGGTGCAGATCGTCTCGGCCACCCGGGTCTCGATAGGCGCCCAGGGCGGCATCCGCGCACCCGGCGACGGCGGCGGCACGACCGTCAATGGAGGCGGCGCGGGCGGCGGCGCCGGGGGCACCATCCTGATCGAGACGCTCGCCTTCTCCCTGGCAGACGGCGGCTTCCTGGCCGCCAACGGCGGAGGGGGTGGCGCCGGCGACTGCACCTGAAGCGTCGGCGATGTTGGCCAGGCTGGCCAACGAGGCACGGACGGCGAGGCGCGAGCCGCGGGCGCCCCGGACAACGGCCTGGGCGGCGGCGCCGGCGGGGACGGAGGGGCCGGGCTCGAGCCCTGGGGCCTTGCGGGCAGCGAGACCGCCGACTCCACCAGCCGGGACTCCGGCGGCGGCGGGGCCGGCGCGGGCTGGATCCTGGTGCGGAGCCAGGACAGCGAAGTCCAGGGCGTGGTGAGCCCCCACCCCGACACCCGGGCCGCACTCTTCGAGCCGCTCAGGCAACAGAGCTGGTGAGCGGCGAGGCCTGCACTCGAATCGTCTATCCTGCTTCGCGCGGACGTCCGGCCCAACAGATCGATTGCCGACTTGAAGAAAGCATGTCGATATGCTCTTCTCTGGTGCGTGGTGGGCGGCTTGGATCCGGAGCCAGGAGGTTGCGGATGAGGCTTGCAGTCAACGCGGTGAAGGTGCTGAAAACGATATCCATGCTAGCCTGGCCCGCGGCCCTGTCCGGGCAGACCCAGCCCATCGCGGCCGTGTTCCGGATCGAGGATCGCACCCGCAGGGTCCGCGCGAGGACCATCGAGACCCTGACCGAGCACCTGGGCAACCGGCTCGGCCGCGGGGGCACGTTCAAGATCGTGCCGCCGTCCGAGATCAAGTGCGCGCTGGTGGGCAAGAAGACCGAGTTGTACCGGAAGTGCTACGAGCAGTCATGCCAGATCGAGGTCGGCCGCGAGCTCGCGACCCTGTCCACGACCATCAGCCGGATAGGCGAGACCTGCATGGTGGGCGGCCGGCTCTACGACCTGGAGAAGATGGCCACCGACACGACCGCGACCGCCGAGGGCCCGTGCACGCCCGGAGGCCTCAAGAAGTCCATCGAGAGCGTGGCCTCCCAGATCCGCGCCTGGGGAGGCGGGCTCGCGGATAGCGCGACGCTGCCGCCGGTCGAGCCGGGTCCGGGCCCGGCGGCGGGCGGAGGCGAGTACCGGCGCGAGCTCGGCAAGGCCTGGCGCCGCCTGGTCGCGAGCGCGCGCCAGGGCACGGACGAGGAGAAGCTGGAGCGCTACCAGCAGTTCCTGGCCGACTACCCCGTGGAAAACCCGCACGCGGCCGAGGTGCAGAAGGCCATCGAGGCCCTGGAGGCCAGGCTGGAGAAAGAGGCCCGGGCAAGGCGCGAGGCCGAGGAGCGAAAGGCCGCCCTGGAGGCCGGTCGGGAGCGAGCCCGGCGGATCAAGGCGGAGTACGACCGGCTCAAGTCACTCGAGGGCCCGGCCGCGGACAGGCTCGCCGCCTGGGAGCGCTTCGCGGCCGGCTACCCCCGGGACAACCCCTACCTCGGCACTGCTGAGCGGAAGATCCGCGCCTTGAAGGCGCGGGCCGAGAAGGAGGCCCGCCAGGCCGCTGCGCAGGTCCCGCCCGGCATGGTGCGCATACCGGCCGGGGAGTACTGGATGGGCTGCAACGACAAGATCGACTCGAGCTGCGATGCCGACGAGAAGCCCGGGCGCAAGGTCTACCTGGACGCGTACCTGGTCGACCGGGCCGAGGTGACGGTCGAGCAGTACGCCAAGTGCGTCAGCGCTGGCAGGTGCAAGCAGCCCAAGACCGGCAAGTACTACAACTGGGGCCAGGCCGGCCGGGAGCGGCACCCGGTAAACGGGGTGGACTGGAACAACGCCAGGGCATACTGCGAGTGGGCCGGCAAGCGGCTGCCGACCGAGGCCGAGTGGGAGAAGGCCGCCCGGGGAACCGACGGCAGGCTGTACCCCTGGGGCAGCGAGAAGCCTGGCTGCGCGTACGCGGTGATGAGCGAAGGTGGACTGGGATGCGGCAGGGAGTCCACCTGGCCTGTCTGCTCCAAGGAGCGCGGCAACAGCCCGTACGGGCTGTGCGACATGGCGGGCAACGTCTGGGAGTGGGTGGCGGACTGGTATGATAAGAACTACTACGCGGGTGCACCGTCTCGCAACCCCGAGGGAGCTGCCGGCGGTTCTCAGCGCGTCTTTCGGGGCGGAAGCTGGGGCGACGCCCTTGCCGGTAATTTGCGGGCATCCCTTCGCCTCAGGCTCGCGCCCAGGTACCGGCTCAACATCCTGGGCCTCCGCTGCGCGCGACCCGCTATTCCTTGATTTTTGATCCTTGTTTTTCGGGGTCTGGGGCGGAGCCCCAGCGAAGATTTTTTGTCGCCTACCTGACAAGATCCGACAAGAACACGACACAAACTGACAGAAGGTGACAAGCTGTCGTCCAGATGCCTTACAACGACAGCCGGAGAGTGACAAACTGGGAAAGAATACCCTGAGATCTCGGCGAGATGTCACCTGACAAGCCGGGTTTTCTGCCCGGATGACAGCCATTGGAGCCATTTTCTTTACAGGAAGCTACACAATCTTACATACATATTGTCACCCTGGATCGACACGGAGCGACACCCGCATGAAGCTCTCCCTTACCGACGCGGCCCGGCTGCTGGGCAAGACAAGAGCCCGCGCCAGGTGCGCTACTTGATCAGGCAGGGCCGCCTCGAGGCGCGCAAGGAGGGCGGGCGCTGGGTGATCGACCGGGCGGCTCTCCAGCTCGGCGAGGCCCAGGTCATGCGCGGGCTCATGGGTGCAGATCCCTGTTTGTTATCAAGTAGTTAGGCATATTGTTGCTCACGCTGCCTTCTTGGCTATCGCATCGT
>JAFGRB010000299.1 GCA_016935365.1 Deltaproteobacteria bacterium | reverse complement strand
CGCGGCGAAGACCGGCGCGGCGAAGACCGGCGCGGCGAAGACCGGCGCGGCGAAGACCGGCGCGGCGAAGACCGACGCGGCGAAGACCGGCGCGACGAAGACCGACGCGACGAAGACCGACGCGACGAAGACCGGCGCGACGAAGACCGGCGCGACGAAGACCGGCGCGGCGAAGACCGACGCGGCGAAGACCGGCGCGACGAAGACCGGCGCGGCGAAGACCGGCGCGAATAGGGCCGGCGGGACAAGGACCTGCGTGGCAATGCCATTCGTGACGAGACCCGGCGTGAGGAAGCCCGGCGAGAAGAAGCCCGTCGTGACGAAGCCAGGGGAGAAGAAGCCCGGCGAGACGAAGGCCTCCGGGGTTCCCGTCGGGCGCGAGGGCCGGAGATGAGCGCGGAGCGCGAGGCGGTCTACGTCTGTCCGGAGTGCGGCCGGGACTTCACCGAGCCGGGCAAGTGCCCGGATCACCCGGCCGAGGTGCTGATGGACGGCACGGACCGCGAGGTGCTCTTCTACCTCATGCGCTGCGACGACCAGGCGCGCAACAAGGTCTACGCGTTCTGGGCTCTCGTGTGCTTCGTGGCCGGCCTGGCGCTCGGCGCGGCGGTCGGCTATGGGCTCTACGCCTGGAGCGGGGGCAGGCTCCCGGGCCGGATCTACACCTGGCTCTTCGTGGGCGGTGGCATCCTGGGCGGCTTTGCCGGGACCGTGGTCGCCCGCAAGCTCTTCCGACCCCGCTTTCGCAAGCACACCCGGCGCCTGGAGCAGATCTGATGGGCGGACAGAAGCGCTTCGTCTGCGAGCGCTGCGGCCAGCGCTTCGACGTCTCCGCCGAGGCACTGGCCCGCTACCCCGGCTGGACGCCGAAGCGCTGCCTGCGCTGCCGGGACGCGAGCCGAACGGGAAGCTCGAAGCCCAACCCGCAGCGCAAGAAGAAGCGCGCCGCGCCCGGGAACCTGACCCTGGCCCAGGTGCTTTTGCGCTACACCGACGGCCCCAAGACCGGCATCTTCACCGACGGCTCGGCCCAGCCCAACCCCGGGCCGGGCGGCTGGGGGGTGGTCTACGTCCAGGACGACCGGGTCGTCCGGCAAAAGCACGGCCAGGCCGAACAGACGACCAACAACCGCATGGAGCTGACCGCGCTGATCGAGGGCTACCAGCTCGCCCCCGAGGGCACGGAGCTCGACTGCTGGACCGACAGCGAGCTGTGCTTCAAGACCATGACCGAGTGGGCCCCCGGCTGGAAGCAGCGCGGCTGGCGCCGCAAGGCCGGCGAGATCAAGAACCTCGATCTCGTCAAGCAGCTCTACGCCCTGGTGCTGGCCCGCCCCGAGATCCGCCTGCGCTGGATCGCGGCCCACAGCGGCAAGCGCTGGAACGAGTACGCGGACAGCCTGTCCACGGCCTGGGCTCGAGACGAGCTCTGATCGCTGGGAGGAGCGCACCCGTGACCCGGGCGGTGATGTCGATGCGCCTGAAGGTCTATATCCGGATCGCCTCGGTCGGCGCGATGCTCGCGGGCGTCTCGTTCCTGGCCACGGTCCATAGGCTCGGCCTCATCTCTCGCTCCCTGGGCCTCCTGTCGATGGCGGTCTCCGGCAACCACGTCTTCATGCTGCTCCTGGTGGCCATCGGGGCCGGCGCCCTGTGCTATGCCCGGCGCAGCATAGCCTGGGGGATCCTGGCGGTCGTGCTCGGGCTCGCCTTCGCGGCCAGCCACCTCTTGCCGCGCTACGTCCCGCCTGGACCGACCGGCGCCTCGGGCGAGGACGAGGTTTTCCTGCTGGCCTTGATCGCCCTGGGCGTCACCTCGCTCAGCCGCGCACGGGACGGTCTCCGGGGTCTGGGGCTGACGAGCGGTGTCCTGGTCTGCGCGGCGGCCGGGATGGGTCTGCTCCGCATGCTCGGCGTGCTCGAGCACGCGAGCTCGCTCATGGGCGGCGTGATGGCCATCGGGCTGCTCGCGACCGGGGCCTTTCTGTGGACCGCCTCAGGACGCCCGGAGCGGGGCAGCCCGGCCCCGAGGCCCACGGCGCAGGATCGCTGGCTGGTCTTCGGAGCGGCCGGGGCCGTGTGCCTGGCGGTGACGCTCGCAAGCACGGATATCGGCGGCATGCCGATCGTGCACCTCGACGGAACCATGGTGGCCACCGTGAAGCCCGTGGTCTGGAGCCTGTCGATCCTGGCGGTCGTATCCATGCTGGGCCTCTGCCTGGGCTATTTGGCGCTTTCGCGGCTCGGAGCCGGCAGGCTGGGCATCGCCGCGGCGGTCCTCTGCGGGCCCGCGCTCTGGCCGCTCCTGTCCGCGGTTCCGATCCAGGCCATGGACATCCTCTTCCCGGTCTACAGGGCCATCCCGTTCTCCGCAGCCAGCATCTCCGGCGCCCTGGCCCTCTTGAAGGCGAGCCGGATCCGGCCCTCGCGCATGGCCTCTGCCGCGGCCTGGACGCTCATGATCTGCGGAGGCGTGAGCTTCCTGGCCTCGCTGGTCCTGCGCCACCACGTCCTCTTTCTCATCCACTCCCATCTGCAAGTGGCGACCATCGCGGCCTACCTCCTCGCCGCCTGGGCCTTCCTGCTCATGGCCGAAGGCGCACCCGAGCACGCAGAGCCAGTGCCCGACTGAAAAAGCACTTATTGCACTCGATCCCACAAGAGTGGTTGACTTTGCTCGCCCCGGGCGTATTTTCAGACGGAAATTATGTGCTTTCATCAGATTCTCGGGGGTGGCGAAACCTGCGGAGGAACACATGACCGGCAAGATGCAAGCACTCCTGGCCGCCGTCCTCGCGTTGGCGGCCCTTTCGTTCGCGGCCTGCTCCGGCGAGGCCGGCTCGTCCTGTACCGTCGTGCAGAACGACGACGGCAGCGCCACCATCACCTGCGATGACGGCACCAGCGCCACGGTCCAGGCCGGCCAGGACGGGACCGACGGCGTCGACGGCGACTCCTGCACCGCAGTCGACAACGGCGACGGCAGCGTGACCATCACCTGCGACGACGGTACCACGGTCACCGTCTCCGACGGCCAAGACGGCGTCGACGGCAGCTCCTGCACCGCGGTCGACAACGGCGACGGCAGCGTGACCATCACCTGCGACGACGGTACCACGGTCACCGTCTCCGACGGCCAAGACGGCAGCTCCTGCACGGTGATCGACAACGGCGACGGCACTGGCACCCTCTCCTGCGACGACGGCTCCAGTGTAACCATTCCGGTCGTCCCCCCGCCGCCGACCCACCCCAGACAGCGCCTGGCCGCCTCTGCGGGGACGTCCTGCGCGATAAAGGACGACGGCACCATCGCCTGCTGGGGCAACAACTCTTGCGGCGAGGCCAATCCCCCCACGGGCACGTTCATCGACATCCAGAGCCATCCGAACATCTTGACCTTTTGCGCCCTCAGGGACGACTACACCGCCGCCTGCTGGGGTGAAGACCGCTATGGCGAAACCGCCCCTCCCGCAGGCACGTTCAATCGGCTGATCGGTCGCAGCTATGGCTTTTGCGGAATACGCGACGACGAAACCGTCGAGTGCTGGGGCATCGGCGGTGTGGTCCTGCCCACGGTTCTCGACTACAAAGACTACACCTTCGGCGTCACAGCCTGGGGATGCGGGATCGAAGCGGCCGGATCCATCACCTGCTGGGGTGTTTTGGGGGCCGAGGATCCACCTCCCACGCCGCCGGCCGGAACCGACTACTGGCAACTCGACGGGTCCAACTACACGGTGTGCGGAATTCAGCTGGACGGATCGGTCTCCTGCAGCGCCGGCCTGACCCCACCCACGAGGGACTTCGGCTACCTGGCCGGGGGCCAGAACCACATGTGCGGCCTGGCCACCGACGGGACCATCGCGTGCTGGGGGAGCAACAACTATGGCCAGTGCAACCCGCCTTCCGGCTCCCACACATCCCTGGCCAGCGGAGGTGCCCACAGCTGCGCTCTGGGCGACGACAACGTGGTGCGCTGCTGGGGCAGAGCCGACCTGGGCCAGTGTAACGTCCCGGCCGACATGTCCTGAGATCCGTCATGAGCCGCGGATCGATGCTGCGCCGGACACTGCTCGGCACATGGCTGCTCTGCAGTGCGCTGCAAGCCGGCGCTGCGAGAGCCGAGACGCAGAGGAAGAACCTCGACGTGCTCGAGCACTATCGACACTTCCCCAAGAAACTGATCAAGACCTACTTTCCGCTGACCCGCAAAGGCGACGCCTGGGTCACGAAATCGACGGCGGGATGGGAGCTCAGCGCCACCGTGGACATCCTCAACGGCTATATCCACATTGCCGACGAGGGCACGGGCGGCGGCACCATCGACCTGCAGTTCGTACTGTTCAAGACCGCCGACCGCAAGCCGCTGATCGCACTCTGCGAGACCGACATGGACGGCATCGGCGTCACGCACGGGCTGCGCTTCTTCCTCCGTCGCGGGGGAGCCTGGACGGATGTGACGAAGACGGTGTTGCCGCCGATAAGCATACGCGATTTCATCGATCAGGACTGGCTGCAGGCCAATCGCAGCAAGGTCGACAGCCTGCTAGAATCCATCGGCGAAAAGTACAGCGGCTTTCACTTCGAGCTGCCGCGCCATGGCACGACGATCAAAGTCCACGCAAAGCTGTCGATGCTGGTCAGTATCTGCCCGATGCTCGGTGTCGATGCGGTGGACGACCTGGACTGCCAGGCGCTGTCCGAGCGCAAGGCCAGGGACGTGATAGCGCTCAAATGGAACAGAGCCAAAACGCGATTCGAACGCTAGCGTCTCCATGGTGAGCGGTCCAGGTGCAAATGTTGATGAGTTCATCGCCGCACTGGATAGTCAGACTCCTATCATAGATCCAACATGCTCCGACTGCGTCCATAGATCGGGTGCCCGCTGACGAGGCCTCTGGCAGAAGGAGCATCGGGATGCATCAAGAGAAGGGCCTCCTGTCCGTCAAGCTCTCGATCGTCTTCTTCTGGCTGGCCGTGGCCTCGGTGCCGATCGGGCTCTTCGTCTTCATCGGCACGCCCGGCGGCTACGCGCTCATGGGCCTGCTGTACGCCGTGCTGATACCCACACCCTTCTGGCTGGTGGGCCTGATCCTGGGGATCGCGGGCCGGCGGGCCGGGCACGCCAGGGCCAAGAAGGCCATCTGGATGAACCTGATCCCGCTGACCGTGCTCCACATCGCATTCCCGCCCACCTGGGTGGTGGCCTTCCTGGTCTGGCTGTTCTGCCTGAGGGAGCGGCCTGAGGATCGGGTGGCACCTGAGGATCGGGTGGCACCTGAGGATCGGGTGGCACCTGCACACGAGCCACCGTACTACGCCGAAAAGCCGGCCGTTTCTCCGGCCAGCCGGGCCTTCGGAAAGATCTCGGTGGTCCTGCTCGCCGTCGCCTGCCTGGCCTTTTTGATCGTGGCCAGCACCTCCGAGGACCCCCACGGCGAGGACCTGATCGCAGACACCTTGCTCGTCGTGCTGCGCTTCTACTTCGCGTTCTTCGGGCTGGCCTTCCTGGCCATCGCCCCCGCCTGCACCGGCTTTCTGCTCGGCCTTACCGGAGTCGGCTACCGGGAGAGCGGGCGCCTGGCGCTGGTCGGCGCCCTGGGAAACGGGGCTCTGCTGGTGCTGATGCCTTTCGTGGATCGCTTCGCCTGGGGCAGCTGGGCCAGCCTGAGCGGTACGCCTTTCCACACCGGCATCATCATCGGCGTCCTCGGCCTGGGAGCCTTCGTCTGCCTGCTGCGCTGCCTGACCGCCCCCGCCGCCCGGAGGCGGAAGCTCGCCGGCCTGCCCGTGGGCATGCGGACCCGTGGCTACCGCGTCCGGGCCGTCGTGCTCTTCATCGTCCTCTACATCCTCTTCGGCAACTGGGCCTGGATCGGCATGGTCCTGGGCGGGGTGATGCCCCGGAAGGAGAAGGACAAGCAGGAGCAGGAGAAGCAGAGACAGGCATACAGGCTCGTGCCGGCCAGGGACGAGGCCGCCTCCGCGCGCTGGGAGCGGATAGACTGGGAAGATCACAGGACGGCCCGGCCCGGCGAGCCGTTCGTGTCGGCGGTGGGCTTGCCCATGGTGTGGATCGAGCCCGGCCTCTTCGTCATGGGCAGCGCCGAGGGAGAGCAGGAGCCTCACGCGCGCGCTCGGCCCAGACACGAGGTGCGCATCCAGCGCGGCTTCTGGATGGGCATGTTCGAGGTATCCTACGCCCAGTACAACGAGGTCATGCGGCTCGGCACTGGCGACATGAACGACACCAAGCCGGTCACGAACGTCCCCTTCGACAAGGCGCTCGAGTTCTGCACCCGGCTGACCTGGAAGGACGTGCTCCAGATCCCGGACAAGGCGCGCTACTCGCTGCCCACCGAGGCGCAGTGGGAGTACGCCTGCCGGGCGGGCACGCAGACGGCCTTCGCCTTCGGAGACGGGCTGTCCGACTACAGGTTCAACGCCTGCTTCGACCAGGGCCCGTACGTCCGCGAGCTGGATCCGGCCTGCCCCAAGCGGGCGATGCGGGCGGGCAGCTTTCCCCCCAACCCCTGGGGCCTGTACGACATGCACGGCAACGCCGGCGAGCTCTGCCTGGACGGCTGGCACGAGAGCTACGCGGGCGCGCCGAGCGACGGCTCCGCCTGGCCGGCCGACAAGCCCCGCAGAGGCTACCCGAGCTACAAGGTGGCCAGGGGCGGCTCCTTCGACAGCTCGCCGGCCGCCTGCCTCTGCGCATCCAGAGAGAAAATCAAGGCCAAGGGAGCGGCGGACCTGGGCTTTCGGGTGGTGCTGAATCTGCCCGAAGCCGCGCCAGAGAAGCCCCAAAACGACCGCCCTTCGGGCGGCTAGCCCTGAAAACAATCGCGGTTTGTGAAGCCGCGCTTGTTTTAGGGCTAGCTCAGAAGCGAAAGGCCGCGCCCGCGTCCGCGCCCAGCAGCAGGCCCATCTCGAGCCCGCTACCCTTGTGCACGCCCTGCAGCCCGGCCCGCAGGCCGAGCACGAGCCACAAGGGCTCGAAGACGGCCCAGGTCACCTCGGCCCGGGCGCCGGCCGCGAAGCCCGCACCGTTGCGGTCCGGCCAGCCCGGGATCTCCTGCCAGACGAACAGGGCCGATACGAAGCTGCCGAGGTCGGCCGAGAACGGGCCCCAGTCCAGCCGGTACGAGAGCTCGGCCGAGATCGCGAAGCCGTGGGTGGGCACCTCGCCGTCCAGGGTGCTCGTCTGGCCGCTCAGGTAGTCGAGCGCCGCGCCCAGGCGCAGCGACTCGTCCAGGTCGTAGCGGTAGGCGAGCGTCGCCCCGAGCAGGTGGCTGTTGCCGTCCACCACCCCACCGCGAACCGCGAAGCCAGCCTGCAGGGCGTGCCGTTCGATTTCCGGAAGCCCCTTTTCGCCCGCCTCGCGAAAGGCCACCAGCTCCATGCCGGCCTCGTCGAGCCGCTTCTCGCCTCCCCAGCTCAGGTTCACCTCGCCCACCCGGTAGCCCGTGCGCACGCGCTTCTTGACCAGCACGCTGCGGGCCGGCACGGCCAGGCGCCTCGTCTCGCCGTCTGCCAGGCAGACCTCGGCCAGGACGCGGCGAGCGTACTTGGTGAGCACGAGGTAGCAGCCGCTGCCAGGACCGAGCACCAGCAGCGCCTCGGCCTGGCCGGGCCAGGCGAGCACGATGCTGCCCGCCCCGTGCAGGTCGTAGTCGTAGGCCGGGTGCTGGGCTCCGGCGCGGGTCTCCGCGGTGCGGGCCAGCGTGTGGTCATAGGTGTAGCGGTAGATCTCGGCCAGGTCCACGGCGCCGTCCGCGTCGCTGTCCGCATCCCCGCGCATGCCCGAGATCAAGTAGTGGCTGAAGAAGGAGCCGCGGATCTCCTCGGCCTCCAGAGAGGCCTCGCCCGGTCCGCTCGAGGAGATGAAGACCCTGCCGGCCGCAGCGGCCGGCTCGAGCCTCATCTCGAAGGCCGGCCCCAGCTCCAGGCCCTTGGCGCGGATCAAGCCGCCGCCGTGGCAGGCGTCCACGAAGGCGATCAGGGTCCGCGCCCCGGCAGCCAGCAAGCCCTCCTTGAGCTCTGAGAGCGGCAGGCGGGTGCCGTCGAGATGCAGGGCGTCCTCCGAGGCGTGGCCCGAGTAGTAGAACAGCAGCAGCACCTCGCCCTCGGCGCCGACGTCCGCGACCTGCTGCCTCAGCTCGTCCAGGCGGCGCCGCAGCGAGTCGGCATCCTCGCCCAGGGCCAGGCTGGCCCGGGCGGGCTGGACCCGCCCCAGCTCGATCAGCAGCTTGTAGACCTCCAGCGCCTCGCTCTCTGCGTAGCGCAGCCGGGGCTCGTCGCCGAGCCCGCAGTCGTTGCCCACGATCAGGGCCATGCGCATGGACCGGGCGCCGGCCGGCGAGGCCATAGCCAGCAGGAAAAGGACCGTCCAGAGGATGAGCGCTCGCGTCCGCAAACTCATCTCACCTCGATCGGTTCTGGACCAGGTAGAGCAGACCGTACGAGTCGGCGAGCAGCAGGTCGTCCGTACCCCTCTCCCGCAGGTCGGTGCAGGCGAGCTCGCCCGGCGAGACGTCCGGGAAGCCGAGCGAGAGCCACTCGACGCCGGACTCCCCTTCCCGCGGGCGGAGCGCCAGCACGGCCGGCGAGATCTGGTTGGGCTGGATTCCGAGGAAGAGCAGCTCGCCCCGCCCGTCTCCATCCACATCGCAGGTGCGACCAGCCTCCAGGTAGTAGACGAAGCTTCCGGGCAGATCCATCTCGAAGGCCCGCGGCTCCACCTCGCGCCCGCGGAGCGTCAGCCACTGGCCCCGGCCGCCACCCTCGTCGAGAACGATGACCTGGTAGGCCTGCTCGCGCGGATCGAAGATCGCACCCAGGTTCGAGATGGTCTGCAGGTCCACCTCGAAGATCGCCTCCGCACTGCCCGCGCAGCCGTCCAGCTCGCCGCCCCAGCAGACCCGGCCGTCGTAGCCCATCAGGTCCAGCTCGCCGTCCAGATCCAGATCAAGCATCTCGAACAGCCCCGACTCGAAGCCGAAGCCGTCTTGCACCTCGATGAGCTCGAAGGCAGAGTCGATCGCACCCTCGAAGCGCAGCAGGCGGCCGCCGTCTCCATCCTCGACCCAGGCCGCGACCGCCAGTCGGCCGCTGTCGCCGATACGCGCGATCTGGATATGCTCTGGCCACAAGTCCGTCAGGGTCTGGTAGTCCGCGTGCACATAGCCGCCTGCCGAGCCGAGCACGAAGTCCAGGCGCGTCTCGTTGAAGCGCCCATCACGCGCCGGCACCGCGAAGTCGAGCCGCCCGTCCGCGTCCAGGTCCTCGATAAGCACCACGCCCATCGAGTACAGGCCGGTCGCCGGGCCCCAGTCGATCTCCTGGGCCGGCCCCAGGCTGCCGTCGCTGCGCGCCATGCGGATGCTCAGACCCGGCTTGGTGTGCAGCCGGACCAGGTCGTCGCGGCCGTCCTGGTCCAGGTCGACCAGCATGCCGGACGGCCTGCCGTGGAGGTAGGTGCGGGGCCGGGTCCACCACGAGGTCCAGCTGCCGGGAGCCGGCTCGCTCGCGTCGGGCATGCGCGGCATGGAGGAGAAGCGCGGCATGCGCTGGTCGGCGACCGGGTGGGCCCGGATCATGCGCAGGTCGCCCCAGCGCCCCGGCAGCAGGAGCTCGTCCCGGCCGTCGCCGTCCATGTCCAGCGCACCCAGCGGCGGGATCATGGGCTGCCCGCCTGCGTAGCAGTTGGCGAAGTCGGGCCCCTGCAGATCGCCCCGGTCGAGGAAGTGGAACTGGGTCATCGCATCCAGCGACCCTTCGGGCTGTAGCACGACGTGGTGGATGATGTTGTCGTAGGGGCACAGCACCACGAGCTCGTCTCGCCCGTCTGCAGCCTGGAGATCGGCAGCCAGGACGTGCGGATCGAGGCTGCAGTTGAACTCGAAGCTGCCGATCTCGGTCGGACTCCCTGTCCCGATCTCGCTCACAGCCCCCGCGTACTGCCTGCGGTAAGTACCGGGAAGCAGGTCCAGCTCGCGCAGCCAGACCAGCTCCGGCTCCCCATCGGCGTCGAGATCCACGAGGTGATAGCGCTCGACAGCCTCCTCCAAGCCTGCGAGCAGCAGGCCCTCGCCCACCACGACCAGTCCGTCCCCGACGAGTGCCACCCGAACCGACGACAGCTCGTCTCCGCGCTGGCAGAGCAGCACAAGCTCGTCCGGCGGCCCGCGGAGTACGAAGTGCGAGTGCACGGAGTCGCAGTCGATATCGTCTGCGAGCAGTGTCCGGCTCTCACCCCCGGAGAGGCCCAAGATGACGCCGACCGGGCCGAGGTAGTCCGGCGCGCACGGGCGCCTGACCGGATCGCCCGAGTTGTTGAGCACGAGAAGCTCACCCGCGGCATTCCCATCGAGATCGACCCAGTCCATGAAGTGGTTTTGGCACTCGAAGAGCAGCTCCGGATGGGGATACAGCTCGGCCTCGCCCAGACCTCGACCCGCGCGCCCCTGGAAGATGTACAGGTCCGGGCTGCGATCCACGGACAGGGCGAGGTCCGAGGTGCCATCCGCGTCGAAGTCGGCCGCCAGCAGGGTGTACTCGATCGCCTGCAGGCCAGCGCAGCAGACCGTGAAGTCCATCGCCCGGGGCACGGACTGCTTCGAGACCAGCTCCAGCCCCTCGTCCGTGGCCAGGTACTGCCTGAGCTGGCCTCCGCTGGCCACGGCCAAGTCGGGCCGCCCGTCCGCGTCAAAGTCGCCGGACGCGAAGGCACCGTCGTAGTCGACCCGGCCCAGATCCTCCTGGAAGGCCATTCGGATCGACTCGGCTCGATATCGGAAGGGCTTCTCGAAGGCCGTGCACTCTCCGCTCGACCTGCAGACCCGGAGCTCGACCGGCCCGAAGTCGCCGGGCGGGCTCGTCACCTGCAGGGCCGAGTCGCCCTGGACCGCGACCTCGGTGCCCGCGGTCTGGCCGAAGAAGACCCGATCTCCGGTGCGGAAGTTGGCGCCGATCAGAGTCAAACGCGCGCCGCCGTCGACCGGTCCGCATTCCGGCTGGAAGGAGACCAGGCTCAGGCGGGTAGTGAAGTCGGAGTCGACCAGGCCGTCTGCTCCACAGCCCGTGACCAGTACAGAGCACAGCGAGCAGAGTGCGAGTATGGTTGTCTTTCTAATCGCGTTCATCGTTCACCTCCTGTTCGTAGTCCTTGACGAACAGGAGCCCGATTCCGGGTAGCCCGATCATGGTAGCGCAATCGGGGGGGAGCGGAAAACGCCCTCGATCTCCCCGGGAAGGCTCTCGATTTCGAAGGCCGGCCGCCCCGCAGCCGCGAGCTCTGCTGCCTGTGACCGGAGCGCGTCTGCGATCTCGCGGGGGTCCCTGTCGGCCGGGCAGAGCAGCACGAAAATCCGCTGGGGCTCTGCGGGCGGCCGGACGAAGATGCTGAGCGGCAGCGCCGTGCGCTGCCCGGCCTCGATCAGGACACCCCCCTCGTCCGCCGGCGAGCGGGCTAGGAGCTCGACCCGGCCTCCCTCCGTGACGCTCGCGACCGCCGCCCGGACCCGCCTCGGGCTCTGCACGGAGATCCCGATCCGATCCCCGG
Source organism: Deltaproteobacteria bacterium (assembly GCA_016935365.1). GTDB lineage: Bacteria > Myxococcota > B64-G9 > B64-G9 > B64-G9 > JAFGRB01. The sequence continues at coordinate 33,022 of JAFGRB010000299.1, read as the reverse complement.
CCCGGACTGCGAGCCCCTCTTCCCAGGGGATCTGCTCCTCGGCCCGCAGGACCACCCAGGCGACGCTCGCCCCCTTGAGCAGGATGTCTCGCCCGTCTGTCTCGCTCCGAAAGAGGAAGACCGCGAACAGGGCACCCAGCACCAGCGCAGCGCAGGCCCCGGCCGCGAGCGCCCAGCGCCATCGCGACAAGCTGTAAAGCCTCGACTCGCCGGCCCTCGGCACCGGACGCCAGGGGTGCGTTGCGACGAACGCCTCGCGTTCTGTCTCCATCTCCGCCAGGCGCGCGCGGCAGCCCTCGCAGGCATCCAGGTGGGCCCGGAGTCGATCTCGATCGGCTGGATCGCTCTCCTGGCACAGGTAGCGGATCAGGGCGAAGTCGCTGGGGTGATCGTCAGCCCGCATCTCCACCCTCCTCGCCGCGAAGGCGATGCTTGGCCATGATCTTCCGGGCTCGTGTCCTGAAGCGCTCCAGGCGCCGGGAGACGGTCTTTCGGGTCAGGCCGCTCGTCTGCTCGAGCTCCTCCATGGTCAGTCCGTCCACGAATCGCAGCACGGCCAGCTCTTGGTCCCTGGCGGACACGCCCTCGAGCGCCATCAGGGCGAGCTCGCGCAGAGCGGCCCGCTCGTCCGCGTCCGCGGCCCGGCCCAGCAGCTCGACCTGCTCCGGGCGGTGGTCCTTTCGCAGCCGCAACCTGTCGATGCAGCGGTGGGTGCTGACCCGGAACAGCCATGCCGTCAGCTTGCGCGCGTCCCGAAGATCGTCGTAGTGCTCGCACAGGCGCAAGAAGACCTCCTGGCAGACGTCCTCGGCCTCGGCCGGGTTACCGAGCATGCCCAGGGCACGCCGGTAGACGTGCCAGCCGTGCTCCCGGTAGGCCTGCTCGATCTCCGCAGCCATCCGCCTCTCCATCCAGTCAGACGATCCAGCCACGATTCCCGGGTACACCGATTCACGCGCCGGTCTGGATGCTGACCGGGTCGAGCTGCCCGCGCTCCAGCGCCTCGAAGACCCGCGCCTGGAAAGCCAGCTCGTGCTCGTTGCTGACCCGGAGCTGGCTCTCGTTCAAGTGGGCGTATAGGGCCAGGAGCAGCCAGGCGACATCCTCTGCGCCGGCCTCCCCGCGAACGATGCGCACGAGCAGCGCATGGCGTTCGTTGACGTAGAGGCATCCCTCGCCTGGCACGTCCATCACCTGCTCGCGGTAACAGGCCAGATCCTCTCCGAGCCAGTCCTCGTCTTCCGACTGCTGCTCGGGTGTGACCAGCAACACACGGACCGCCCGCTCGGGCCTGTCCGACCGCAGCTCGTGAAGCCAGCCCCCGAGCCACAAGCCCAAGCAGGCCGTCTCGTCCTGTGCCCGGCGAAGCGGAGCGCTTGGCGGGTGCGCGACGCGGGCGTCGTCGACCAGCTCTCGCAGCAAGGGCGCAAGGTCGGCGTTCGCCGGACAGGCCAGCGCCCGCGAGATCTTCGGTCTGCGACCCGGGCTGAAAGCGCAGAACTCCTCCACGAGCTGCCAGATCGACAGCCGACCACCTTCGCCGTCCGAGATCAGCGCCAGGGCCGCCGCGTCTTGGACCTGCGAGCTCGTGAGCTCCGGAACGACCGCGCCGTGGGGATCTCGCGTGAAGTGCAGGTGGCCCGTGACGTGAGCGAGCAGCATCCGCACCAGGGCTCGATCGGCTTCCTCGCCCTCTGATGCCCTGGAGATGCCGCGCTCGACCAGAGTCGCCACGGTCCGCTCCACGGCCCGGACCAGTTTTTGTCGGAGAGCCTGGCTCCACCCGCCCTCAACCAGTCGCACGTATCCGCTCAGCCCGAGACGAGCGGCCGAGCCCGTCAAGACGTCGACCGGGCGGTTCCGCTCGTCCAGGATCATCACAGCCGCTCGTGCATCAGCCTCGCTACACAGGCCTATCTCTCCATGCCAGTCCGGTCCGACCACCGGCGCCGAGAGCACCTGGTCCTTTCCCCCCGAGTCGCCGATCACGCCCTCGCCCAGATCGAAGTCCCAGGCAGCCCGCAGCCGGCCGCGCCCGTGAAGCAGCATGGCCAGCCAGGGGCTGGCCGCAATCGGGCTTCTCAAGTCGAAATGCGACTCCGAGCCCGTTTGCGAGCCGAGCCTCCCGAGCAACTCGCTGTCCAGACCGCCCGCGTAAGCGAGCGAGAGCTCGTCCCCGTTCTCCAGCGCGTCGATCAAGGCCCGAGCCGTCACCGGCCGGCCCTCGATGTCGGCAAAGAGATTCAAGTCGAGCACACCCATGGACAGGAGCGCCTTTCGCTCGGTCGGGCTCGCGTGCTCAAGACCGCGCAGCACGAGATACTGCAGGTGCCGGCAAGCGTGTCGCCTGTTCTCCTCCTGACCGGACGCAGTCGCTGCCCGCAGCGCGAGCGGATAGCTGGGCCGATCCAGGAAGCAGTCGATGAGGGATCGCGTAAGCCCACACACGACCCGCTCGCGCTCCTCCAAGGCGAGCGCCGCCGGATCGGCGCCCTCGGCCAGGAGCGGAAAATCGTCTCGAAACGGCCGCAACCCCCAGGCGATGTCTCGGCAGACCACACCTCCTTCACGGGCCAGCACGTCCCTGCCGTCGACCCGCACGTAGGCCGCTTCGCCGAGCAGCCCCAGAAGCAACCTCTCCTGCCAGGGCGAAAGCGCCAGAATCTGGCTGCGATCCAGCCCGTCCGAATCGGGTGGCACCTCGGGCAAGCTGCCATACACCATGCCCGTCGCGCTGAGCGCTTCCTGGACTTGTCTCAGCGACTGGGGGCTCCCATCCAGCGTTCGAAGCATTGGCCGCTCAAGCCAGAGCGGATCCAGGCTCAGGGGGTCGATCCGAACCCATAGCCTATCGGCCGGTCCGCCTTCGGCCAGGCGTACCATCGCATCGGCGCAGACCAGGGCCAGGGCGGCCTGTGAGCGCTCCAAGCCTCCTTTGGCCATATTGGCAAGCGCGCGACCGGCGAGCTCAGCTTGCTCGTCGCGGCATCGTCGAAGCACATGGCGTGCGAGCTCCGCTCCGATCCGTGCCACCGCTAGGGGGGCTGCATCTGGAACTCGGATCACGACCACCTGGCCGGGGTAAGGGCTAGACAGAGCCGCCTGCCAGGCCACCCGTCCGAACGTCTCGATCCTGACCCAGGTGCTGGTGCGGCTTTGCGCCCGGACCGGCGCATACAGACAGGCCTCGATCCGGCCCGTACTCTGACGGGCCGCGAACGGTTCAGCCAGGCTGGCCGGGAGATGACTTACAGGTGTCGGGCTCAAGACCCGAGGGCACACCAGCCAGGGCTCGGGCGGTGGAAGAGCCGGCGCCTGGGCGAAGAAGCCGAGTTCCTCATCGTCGAGCTCGGGTTCTACGATCTGGACGCATTCGGCGGCGATGCGGCGCACTGCCTCCCGGGCACCCTCCGGGCAAGCCACGACCGGGCACACCAAGGCCTTGCCGATGGCCAGAGCCAGCTGCTTCTTGTCGGGCACCCACTGCACGTGCTGCGGAACGAGCACGATGCGCGCCTGCGCCCTGAGCCAGCTCGCCAGCGTCTTGGCCGGTATGGATTCGCCATCCAGCAGACGCATCTCGTGCAGGTCGGCCTGCGGGACATTAAAGAGCAGCCTGCGGGCATAAGGCCGTAATCGGAGCTGCATCTCCTCGAAGACGCTGTCCTGGACGATGGCCGAGTGATCGGCGGTCTTTCTGAGCCGGTCGAAGTTCACCACCCCGCCCAGCAACTTGCCCGGCACCAGCTCCATCTCCACGGTCTGGATCCACACGCCGTGGGTCAGCAAGCGAAAGCCGGACCTCTCCAGCACACACACGCCCAGCGTGCCGTAGAGGTCTCCCTCGTCGAAGGACTGGCAGGGACTGTAGCCGAAGGGGATCGGCAAGCGCCTCGGCGTACGGCCGAAGGGCACGCTCCCGTCGAGAAGCAGGGGCACGGGCAGTGCCAGACAGCGTGTCTCGATTGCCTCGTGCTCGCCGCATGCATGCTGTCCGAGCCTGGAGACCTTCTTGCGTTTCAACCCCCTGGCCCAGATCCAGGTACCGCAGACCGCGCGATCCGCCGGCCCCACCTCCAGGGTATCCTCACGGCCATGCCGCAGCACCATGGCCGTGGTGCCCACCAGGCTGCCATCTCCGGACAGCATGTCGATCTCGTCCGGCTCGAAGAGCAGCAGGGCGTTGATCCCCAGCGCCAGCTCCCGGAGGTGGCTGAGCTCAATCCTGTCCTTGGAGGCGAAGAGGAAGTCGAAGAGGCGGGCGATATCGGCCGCACGTAGTCCGCCGCCAGTCCAGGCGAAGCACAGGTTGTCCTCCTCGATCTGCACGTCGATTGAGGTCGCCCCGTTGGCCACGGCAGCCTGGATCAGCTCCAACACGTAGTAGCACGGCTCGGCCAGGGCAAAGCGGCGCATCTTCTCCACGGCCCGCTCTCGGTCCAGCGTGAATTGCCGCTTCCGGGCACGGCCAGACCCCAGCCGGCTCTGCGCGATGACCTGCTCGATGGCCTCCACGGCTCAGCCCTTCTTCTCGCAGATCCGACGGGCTGCGTCCATGAGCGCCTGGTCCCGATCGAGGAGCTGATCCGTCGCGAGCAAGAGGTCCTTGGCCAGGGCGTAGACGGCCAGCGCTGGCCAGCGCGCATGGATGCGCTGGAACATGGCCAGACGCGGGTGATCTCTGTTGATCGCCACCGCGCTCGAGCGCTGCGCGTCCGGCTCCAGGGAGTCCGGAGGCCTGGCCATGAGCGGATCGAGCTCTGGCCCGATCAGGAACAGTGGCGGTGCGATCTCCGGATCCGCGAGGCGGCAGGTCGAGACTCTCTTGTAAGGCGCGCCGATCTCCTCCAGCGCGCAGGCTGCGCCGTCCACCAGCGCACGCAGCTCGACAAGCGGCTGCGGGTCGATCTCCAGCGCCCTGAAGACCCGGTGCGGATCCACGACCCGCTGCCCGGATCGAGCCCAGAGATCGTAGGCGAACCAGGATCCCGCCTTGAGGACATCCGCCCGCAGGTCCAGACCCGTCCACTTCCCGAGCATGCCCAGTAAGCTCCTGCTTTCTTGAGCCAGCAGGGAACGCGAGAGCAGTGTGCGCATCGGCTCATCCCGCTCGCTGCGGCGGCCGTCTCCCCGGAAAACGAGCATGCGTCGTTCACACAGCCTATCCACCAAGACCGAGCGCCGGGTGGAGACAAAGACCCGACCGTGGACCAGAAGGCTCCGAAAGGCCTGCTCGAGCGTCGTCGCCTGTCCGTTCCAGGTGCGCAGCACGGGCTGCTTGCCCTCCGCGACGAGAAAGTCCGAATCCTCTTCGGCCAGAATCTCGAGCAAGCGCATGTATCGGTCTTCCGACGCGGGCTCCTGCTCACCGCTGGCCGCCAGCGCAGTCAGGTTCTCGACGAGAGCACGGCGCAGCGGACCGCGCCGCAGCTCGATCAGCTTCTGGACGGCCTTGTCGAAGCTCGCGTCGCGAAAGACCGTCTCTCGGCTCAACGTGTGCTCGAGGTAGCGCGACTTGATCTTGAATGACACATGGCGAAACGCCGACACATGCTCGGGAAGCGCCTCCTCCACGTCGCCGGTGACCAGCAGGGCGAGGCCCCGGTTGTAGAAGCCATAGCTGGGAGGCCGGTCGTAGGCCATCACGATCTGCGTGCCGGGCTCGCTATGCTCCACCGGGCACAGGCCGGATAGCTGGAAGGGCTCGGCGATCTTCTCGGGACCGCAGCTTTCGGGGTCACTGCGATCCTCGAAGGTGATCTCCACATCCGAATGGCAGCACCAGCGAGCCAGAGCCTCGCGGGCTCGCGCGCACAGGTCGACGTGGTCTTGCCGATCTCCGGCGATGAACACGGTCACCCGGGTTCCCTCCACCGGCGTGTCGATACGCTCGCAGCTGTAAGAGCGGTCTTCCTCGATCAGCACCTCCAGATAACAACCTTCGCGGCCGGTGTGGATGAGCACCGCCTTCGGACGGAGGGCGAAGACCGACACGAAGCCGATTCCGAACTTGCCGATCTTCGTCAGATCCCGGTCCTTGCTGGATGCGAACAACCGGGTGAGCTCCTCGTGCACCACGCGCTCGTCCATGCCCTCACCGTAGTCGTCCACGTGGACCGCGATGGTGCCCAAGGGGCCGTCTCCCGGCACGAACTCCAGCCAGACCTCGATCGTCAGGCTTCCAGCGTCGATGCTGTTCTGGACGAGCTCCCGGAAGCAGTCCGTGGCGGACGAGAACTGGCTGACCAGGCTCTCGAAGGCATCCGAGGCCTCCGGAGGAGATGACAACACTGGGGGCATGGACTGGCCGGCTCCTAGAGTATCTCCTCGATCCTCACCATCTTGCTGGCGCAGGCCCCTGCCGGTCCTGCGCGCTGCTGGCGAGCAGCACACCCGCTTCGGATCGCTCGGTCGCAGCTGCCCGGCTTGGCAGGACTTCAATCCCTCGCAAGTACATGCGCTCGGAGCACATCGGCCACGCCCGTCCCATTCGGCCTGGGCGCCACCAGGTCGGACGCCCGCTTGACCGCATCGAGCGCGTTGGCCACGGCCACGCCCAGCCCGGCATACTCGAGCATCTCGATGTCGTTGTTCGAATCGCCGAACGCGGCGATCGACTCGGGTGGCACCTCGAGCATGGCCGCGACCCTCGAGAGCGCGGCACCCTTGCTCACGCCGTGAGGTAGTACTTCCATGTAAGTCGGCTCGGAGCGGACCAGCTCGGCCAGATGCGGTTTGGAGTCGAAATCGGTCTTCAGAGCCTCCAGCCGTTCACCCGGACCGATGCACAGCAGCTTGGTTGGCCCGCGATCGGCGCGTACGGCTGCATCGAGGTCGCGCACCAGCCGCTGCTGGACTCCGTCCTTGCGGGCCGAGCTGCGGGCGGCTTCGCTCTCGGCCTCGATGAGGATCTCCTCGTCCTGGTAGAAGTTCACGTGCAGGCCGTGCTTCCTGGCGAGCCGCAGCGCCCGCCGGGTCTCTTCGGGCTCCAGCTCCAGGCCGAAGAGCACCTCGCCGCTCTCCGCGTCCTGGATCCGCGCGCCGTTGTATAGGATCAACGGGGCGCTCGCCCCGACCAGATCCGCATACGGCCTGGCCGCCTCGAGCATGCGGCCGGTGGCCAGCCCCAGCCGTATTCCCCGCTGCCCGCAAGCGCGGAGCGCCGCGTCGAGCTCCGGCAGGAGCTGCCCGGCAAGCCTGGCAGTCTCATCGACCAGCGTCTCGTCCACGTCGAAGTAGCACAGCTTGTAGCGCGGCATGGGGCGGCAGGCTAGCACGGACACCGGGCGAAGACAAGGCGCCGCTTGACTTCTCGAGCGATCTGACCTGCAATCCCTGGAGGCCCTTCCATGCGATGCGTTCTGCTCGTCTCAGCGATTCTCGCGCTGGCTGCCATCCCTGGTACCCGAGGCGTCCTGGCCGAGCCGGGCCCTTCCGCGGATCGAGCGGCCCCGGACATCCACCTGGACTGCCCGCGAGGCGCCGTGATCCGCCGGTCCAAGTCGGGCAGGGTCCGGACCCGGTACTGCGAGAAGATGCCCGGGAGAGTGGTGCACGGGCCGTGGATCAAGATCCACGAAGACGGCCGCAAGCTGGTCGAGGGCTCCTTTACCGACGGCGAGCGGGACGGTCTCTGGACCCAGTGGTGGCCGAACGGGCAGGAGCGGACGAGGGGGCGCTTCGCCGGCGGCAGGCGGGACGGGGCCTGGGCCGCCTGGAGCGAGAGAGGCGAGCCGGTGGCCGCCGGGCGCTTTCACGCCGGACGGCCCGTCGGCCAGTGGACATACCGCTTCGACGGGATCGAGCGCCGGATGCCGGGCATCACCTTCAGCCCCGAGCATGCAGGCCACGATGCCCGGATCGAGACAGACCACCTCGAGGTGCTGGGTGTGGATCTGGCGCGCGGGCTGATCGCCTTCCGCCATGTCTACTCCTTTCCCGATCGCAGTCCCGAATGCGGCCTCAAGCCCAGCATCGACTGCGGCTACGCCGGGATGCGCGAGCACCCGAGGAGCGGCGTCGTCCTGGGCCTCTACCGGCTCGAGGATCACACGATCTCGAAGCGCTTCGTCGTTTACCGGCCTGCCAGGTCTCGCCGCGAGTGCACGCCCATGCCCCGGGCCAGGCGGGCCCTCGCAGAGGCCAAGGCCTTCTTCCGGGAGCGCGGCCTGGACATCGATCAGCGTCCCTCGCCGATCGCCGGAAGGCGCACGAGCACAGGCACCTTCTTCGCTGCCGGGGGCGCTGGTGACGAGCCCCGCCTGTGGGCAACAGTAGAGAGCATCTCCGACATCTCGCAGCTCGTCGAGCGCGAGAGGCGCGATCCCGTACTGGCGCTGTACAACGAGGAGCTCTGTATCGACAGCAGCGTCTCCATCGGCACGATCTTCCTGGACGGCCGGATGGTCTACCGGCGTTTCTTCACCGACAGCACAGAGATGGCGAGCTGGGGATTGCTGGACTACCCGGAGATGTACCGGATCGGACACACGGCCCTGGTCCGCGAGCGACACCGCCACTTAGACGGGCATTGCGGATCGACAGCCGAGGCGTTCTTCTTCAGCGATCCGATCGAGCTTGCCGAGTAGGACGGCCCGGTCCGCTCAATCGCGGCTGCACTGCGTCCCGATCACCACCGGCATGTCCACGGCGACCGCGTGGGTCGGCGTGACGACCGAGCCCGCGTCGGCCATGGAGATCTCCGCTGGAAAGACCTGGATGGCGGTCTCGACCCGCTCGACGGGCGCGTCCTCGACCACGTCCGGGCCGCAGGCCGCGCTTCCGCTCCCGTCCAGCTTGACGGCCCAGACATCGAAGCTGCCCGAGCCGAAGGACCTCGACGCGCCGACTGCCAGGAAGCCGCCGTCCGGGGCTGGCAGCAGGGATGCGGCCGACTCGTTCTCCTCGCCGCCGAAGCGCCTCCGCCAGCGAAGACCCAGCTCACCATCCAGCCTGGCGACCCACAGGTCGGATCCGCCGAAGACCTCCCCGTCCGAGCCGTACATGGATCCGACCAGCGCGAGCCCGTCGGCCGCGGTCACGAAGCTCGCCAGGTCCCCCGGGAAGGCATACTGCCAGCTCACCTCCCCCTGCGAATCCAGACCGAAGACCCAGCTCGCCGAATGGTTGCTTATCGGGCTGGTGGAGAGGCCCCCGACGACCAGATCGCCATCCGCTGCCTCCCGCACTGTACACCGGGCTTCGTACTGGTTGCCGCCGTACATCTTCTGCCAGAGGCTGGTCCCAGATGCGGAGAGCTTCTGGACCCAGAAGTCGCCCTGGCGCTCAGAGGCGCCAAAGGAGTCGGTGTAGCCCCCGAGGACGAAGCCCCCGTCCGAGGTCGGACGGACAGAGAGCAGGAAGTCGCTCCCATCCCCGCCCCATCTCCAGTCCCAGACGAGCTCCCCGGCCGCGTCGATGCGCCAGAGCCAGAAGTCGTAGATGTCCGGGCTCTGATCCGGCCAGGAGTAGCCGACGAGCACCAGGGATCCGTCGGCCAGCTCGCACAGATCACACAGCTGATCCCTTCCCTCGACTCCGTAAGCCTTCTGCCAGATCAGCTCGCCGTGCTCGTCCAGGCGGATCACCCAGGCGTCGGCTTTGTTCAGGACGCCCAGCCCGAACGACTCCGTGCTCCCGGCCACGACATAACCGCCGGCCGAGCTCTGGCGGATCACCGCCGGCTCGTCGTTCGACTCGCCCCCGAAGGTCTTGCTCCACTCGACCTCCCCGGCTGCGCTCAGCTCGAAGACCCAGAAGTCATAGTACTGGCCGCCCTGGACATAGGCCGTGGCCGCCACAGCGTAGCCTCCGTCTCGGGCCGGGCACCCGCCCCTGCCGACCTGGTAGTCCAGGTCGCCGCCCTGCTGGCCCCCGTAGCTCTTTGTCCAGGTCTGGGGGATGGAGAAGCCGGCCGTGCAGCTGGCGTCCCCGCTCATGAGCAGGCTGCAGTCCGCGCCCTGGCCGCTGCACGCCCCGGACCAGCCCTGGAAGCACGAGCCCTCGTCCGGCTCGGCTCGCAGCGTCACCCGGCTGCCGTCCGAGAGCTCGGCCTCGCAGAGAGCGGGGCAGTCGATCCGGCCGCCGGCACCGGACACGCTGCCCAGACCCTCGCCTTCCAGCAGCACCTCCAGCCGGTGGAGCTGCACGCACTGCCCCTGGATGCATTCGCTGCCCACCTCGCACCGACCGCACTCGCCCCAGCAGCCGTCGTCGCCGCACTGCCTGCCCTCGCAGTCGGGGATGCAGCCTTCATCCGCAACGCCATCTGCCCCGCCGTCCGCGCTGCCGTCCGCGCTTGCATCGGTGCTGCCATCTGCACTGCCATCTGCACTGCCATCTGTGCTGCCGTCTGCTTTTCCATCTGCACAGCTCCCCGATGTCATCACCGTCACAAGGACGAGGAGCAGGGCCGGCGACAGCAGGGCCCGTAGCAGCATCCAGCGTGCTCGGGGGCGCCGGAGCAGGTGGATACACACGCCGCGGATCATCTCACTCGACCTTGCTCACCAGGCGGCGGACCAGCTCCTCCACCTCTGCCTCGAGCGCCTGGATCCGGCACGCGGCCCGGGCAGAGGCCTTGCGCTCGACCTTTCCGGAGGAGACGTCGAAGAGGCTCAGCTCGAGCACACAGGAGCCCGCATCGACCCCCAGCTCGACCAGCACGGCCCTGTCTGCACCCTCATTCTCCGCCCGCTTCAGGAAGCTGTCCCTCGATCTGGCCGTCTCCAGGGTGCTGGTGGGCATTGCGTCGCAGTAACCCTGGTAGGCCAGCGCTCGCCGCAGCTTGCGCGCCAGGCGCTGGCGGTCCCGAGGCTCGAGCTTGGCCTCTGGATCGAGCACTGCGGAGAGCACCAGGCTGAGCCCGCCCACCCGCGAGTCTCTGCCGTCCACCTGCCTGGGCTGCTTGCCGCTGCGGGCGAACTCCGCAAGCAGGCGCGCGCCGTCGTCCAGCGCGTCGTCCAGCTCGTCAGGGCCCTCCAGTACACGGGCCCGGGCCCACAAGACCTCCGCCGTCTGCACGTCCAACAAGCTCAGGTTGAGCGTCATCTGCCCGGCACAGCTCAGCTTCGCCTCGAGCATCAGATCGGCAGAGGTCTTTGTGCCACGAGCACCGAGAACGCGAAAGGCCCGCGACCTCTCGAGCCTGGATCGCAATCGCTGCTCGGCCCGAGACGCGAGCTTGCCGCCCTTCTTGCCGCAGCCGAGCGACTTGGCCGGAAGGATGCGAAGCCCCTTACGTACCGCATCGGTCTCATCGGCCAGCGCTGAGAAGCCCAGACACAGCACGATGGAGAAGACGATGAAAGTGCCTGTCCTGCCCATGACTCACCCCATTTCAGTTTCTGCAGCCCACATCAGGCTCACAGCGCAAGTATACCGGGCCGATCAATCCGGTTGCGATCAGGCTGTCGGTCTTGCCCTCGAACTGCGCATAGCGCGCATCGCCGTCCTCCGCGAGGCCCACCAGGCGGTTGCGCCAGGCAGGTACCAGCACGACCTCCAGCTCATTCGTGCCCGAGCTTAGCGCTGCCGATAGATCGCAGCGGAAAGGTGGGACCAGCATCTCGACGAGCTCGGTATTGTTGAGACGCACCCGGGCCGAGATCCCGGCCACCCAGCCCAGGTCCAGCTCCACCCGGCCCTGCCCGCTCGTCTGGAAGGTCGTGCGATAGATTCCCGGGCTCACCGCGTGCTGCAACTCGCCGATCTCGCGCCAGTCGCCGAGCGCGGCCGACTCGGCCTGATAGAGCCCGCCCGGCACGTCATCGCCCTCGACTCGAAGCTGCCAGTCGCGGAGCTCCAGGCTGTCGGCCTCGGGTCCGGGCGCCGGCTCGAAGCCCGGCGCGCCCAGCAGGGCCTCGTCGGCCGCACCGTCGCCGCAGACGAGCAAGCGCGAGTCCCAGGGACCGAGCTCCAATTCCAGCTCACCGTCCACCCGCTCCCAGCGGCCCGTCCAGGCATCGAGCCAGTAGCCGTCCGGGCAGCCGCCGTCCAGGTCCAGCTCGAGCTGCTCGGCCTGCAAGCCCTGGTTGCGCAGCAAGACGACCATCCCGCCGCTCGCCAGCCTGCGCCTGAACGTGCGCACGGACGAGCCGGGCCCGGCAAAGGCCACGGCCGGCCGGGCGCCGATCCCGGCCAGCGCAGAGTAGGCCTCGGCCGCAGATTGGATCCGGACCAGCCGCCCGCGATCCGCAAGGCGCTCCATTGCCTCGCGAACCCGCAAGTCCCCATCGTTCTGGTCCGCAAGCCCTGGTTGTCTCTTCGGAAGCTCTCCCAGCACCAGCACCCGCACCCCGTCTCGGCACAGCTCGTCCAGCCGCTCTCCCGAATCGGGTGGCACCCAGGGGATCTCGGCGAGCAGCAGGGCTCGGGCCCGGCTGCCGCTCGGCACCTGGATACGGTCGTCATGCTCCTCGGCCGCGGCCAGGCTGGCGGGGTCGATCCAGGCCCAGGTGTAGCCGTGCTGCTCGAGCTCGCCGAGCACCGGTTGCAGGGCCATCATCCAGGCCGCGCGGTGGTCGCTCACCGGCTCGCCGAAGAGCGCGGCCAGCTCGGCAAAGGGCTGCTCGCGGAGCTCGGGCTCGCCCTCGGTGTAGCCGCCGAGCAGGGGCTCGGCGAAGTCGGGCTCCATGGCCAGCGAGGTCGGAAATCCGAGCCAGGGGTAGAGCACCAGCAGATCGACCTCGGGCAGTCCCTGGCTCAGCAGGAACTGGCAGCGGCCGATGTAGCGGTTGAGCACCGGCAGATGCTCGAACAGGGCGGTGCGGAAGCCGAAGTTGGACGCGTAGGTGTTCTTGCCGCCGTAACGCGAGGAGAACGCGGTCCAGCCCCCCATGCCATAGTCCCCCGGGTGATCGTAGGGGAAGCCGTGCAGGACCACCTGGTTCACCCCGCAGCCGAGCAGCTTGTCCGCTGCGGCCCGCAGCTTGGCCGGCGTGGTCATGTAGTCGCGCAGCGGAAAGACCATCGCCTCGGCCGAAACCCGCCCGTGCCCGCGAAGCAAGGCCGCCGAGGAGGCGATCTTGAGAAAGAGCTCGGATCCGCCCGCGTAGAGCTGCTCGCTCTCGGGGATGTCTGTGGCCGCCGCCGCGGCGATGACGTCCAGGTCGGCGCCGTAGGCCTGGGCGCGCGAGCGAATCCCTCGTCGCGCTGCCCAGTCGGCCACCGTTCCCAGGTAGCGCTCACAGAACAGCTCCGAGATCGTCAGCGAGTAGTCGTGGCGGACGCGCTCGTCGTCGGGACCAAAGGAGAACTCGGCCGCCCGTCTCAGGCGGCCAGCCTCGAAGATGTAGTTGTCCGCGCCGGGAACGAGCACGGCCGGCAACCAGGGCACCAGGTCGTAGCCCCGCCGGCGCTCGAACTCGGCTAAAAAGTCCGAGCAGAAGAAGCGCTCGACCTTGAGCTCCAGGCTGTCGGTGAAGATCGCCCGCAGCGGCTGCCCGCCGTAAGCCGAAAGCCCGGTGCCCGGGCCGAAGAAGCGTGTGAGCAGCGCCTCGATCTGGGTGCCGTCGAGGTGATCGACGACGAAGGCATCGCCGGCCTGGGCGATGAGGCTCGGGTACTCGCCGTCGGGCACCGAGAAGAAGGCGATCACCTGCCAGCGCCCCTCAGGCGCCTGCCAGCGCAGGACCCCTCCGGCATCCACGCGATCGGAAAGCCGCAGCACCGAGCCCGCGTCCAGCTCGAGCGAGTCGGCCAGGTCGAGGATCGAGTCGGAGCGCCTACCGCCCGTCACCCTGGCCGCCAGCACCGCGATCCGCTCCGCCTCCTCGGGCATGTAGCGGACCAGCTTCTCGCCGAAGCCGGCCACCAGCTCGGCCACTTGATAGAAGACGCTCTTTCGCGGCTCGATTGCGATCTCCACTTCTCCGGGGCCCTCGACCGGCCACTCGTTCCACATCAGCGTCTTCTGGGACTGCGCGGGCGAGAGGTGCACCCCGCCCGGTGGCCAGCCCGAGCCGAAGGTCAGATCCACCTGCAGGCCGTTCTGGCGCGCGGCCTCGAGCGCAGAGACGACGAGCGCGTAGTAGGCCGGCGTATCGAAGGCCAGGCGGCGCTCCATCTCCTCGGCCGGGGCGTCCGGATCGAGCGCCGCGTCGAAGGCCTGCAGCTCGAAGCCCCCGAAGCCGGCCTGGGCCAGCAGCTCCACCTCACGCGCGATCTCGTCCGCCTCCACGTCCGCGCCCGGCCACCACCAGCGCACCCAGGGCCGAGACTCAGGCGGCGGCTCGACGAAGCCCGCCAGATCGAGCACCGGCTCCACGCTCCGGCCGCCGCAGCCCACCCCCAGAAAGGCCCACGAGACCAGCAGGCCCACCGGGCAAGCGATGCGCACCGATGACCGATTTCGGCCTCGCATGCCGGGCCTCGATCAGACGGCTGCGGCCCCGGGCTCGTCCGCGGACGGGGCCGCCCGGTTGGGCTGCTCCAGGCCGTAGCCCGAGGTCTTGTCGGCCCGCCTGAGCAGGAAAGCGAACAGAAGCCCCAGAGCGCCTAGCGCTGCCAGCATGAGCACGGGCCAGGTGTAGTCGTAGACGGCCAGGTCCCCCAGAGGCCCGGCCGCGAAGCCCAGGTAGCCACCTTCCTCGGCCATCATGCCCACCGCGGTCTTCATGGCGGCCACCCCGGGGTTGGCCGCGTCCAGCACCACGCCGATGAGCATCGGAAAGATCCACAGCCCGATGTTCTGGATCGAGAACATGAGCCCGTAGGCTGATCCCAGGCGCGACTCGTCCACGATCTTGGCCACCGACGGCCACATGGCGGCCGGCACCAGGGAGAAGGCCACGCCCAGGATGAACATGGGCACGTAGGGCGAGATGGTGGTCAGCGATAACAGGAGGTGGACTGCGATCAAGAGCACCGAGCCCAGGACCATCAGCGAGGCGCTCTTGCCCTTGTAGTCGCAGACCCAGCCGAAGACGGGCGTGAAGACCAGGGTACCGAAGGGCAGGATCGAGGTGATGAAGCCCGAGGTCTCCTCGTCCAGGCCAAACTTGTTGACCAACAGGTCTGGTGCGTACTTGATGAACGGGAAGACCGCCGAGTAGAAGGTCACGCACAGGGCGGCCACGAAGATGAAGGACGGGTTGCGGAGCAGCCGGAGCACGTCCCTGATGCGGAACTGCTCCTCGGGCTCCTCCTCGCCTCCGGCCCGGATCGTGCGGGCGCGCCTGTCATAGGCCTTGTCGATCAAGCAGTAGAAGAGGAAGGCCACCAGGCCGATGGCCAGCAGCACGAAGCCCAGGAAGATCGGCCGGGTCCAGACCGGCTCGAGCAGGCGCGGCGAGATGATCAGGGCGGCGGCCGTGCCCAGCCGCGCCACCGAGATGTTGATGCCCAGCGCCAGGGCGAGCTCGCGGCCCTTGAACCACTTGACCACCACCTTGGAGATCACCACGCAGGTGGTCTCGGCCCCCAGGCCGAAGAGGAAGTAGCCCACGCACATCATCTTGAGCGCCGGCGAGTAGTCGGTCCAGAAGGAGCCGAGCAGCGCATAGGCCGGGCCCCCGGCGTTGAAGGTGTCCGACGCCCCGTACCAGGTCAGGAAGGAGCCGAGGACCATGGAGGAGATGAACAAGCTGCCGGTGATGCGGATGCCGATCCGGTCGAGGATGATCCCGCCCACGACCGCCATGGCCAATAACACGTTTGGAATGGAGTAGACCGAGACGAAGAATCCGTAGTCCGAGGAGTCGAAGCCGAGATGGACGGTCAGGACCTCCTTGAGCGGGGAGAGCGCGTCGTAGAAGTAGTAGTTGACCGCCATGGAGAGACTGATGAGCAGCAGCACGCCCCAGCGCACCAGCCAGGAGTCGGACATGCTCCTGCTTGCCTTGTCGTCCATGCCGTCTCCTCCTGCCCGGGTCTGCCCCACCATGGCAAAAGGACATCTGGAAGGCAAGCAGATAGAGAATAGAGATCAGAGGGGAGTGCAGGCGACGCTCAAGGTGAAGTCGCTCTCCGCGCCGTAGTAGCCGTCCACGGACACGAAGTAGGTCGTGCCGGCCACCGCGTCGAATGCCAGCGACACGCCGCCGTAGGTCTGGCAGGCGTCCTCGGCACAGCCCGGCTCGAGCAGGAAGATGTCCAGGTCGGCGCTCATGTTGCTCAGGCTCATGCTCACGTGCTGATCGGCTGGCACCTCGAAGTGGTAGACCATCTCGGGCCCGCTCTCGTCCCAGCCGGAGCAGTTGTAGCGGTCGATGTTCGAGGCCTGCCCCCTGTTGCTGCCGCCGAGCGCCTCGCCGCAGGCGATCACTGCCACGGCCTGGCACTTGCGAACCGCGGTCAGCTGGATGTCATAGGACTCGATCTGGCCGTTGTCGCCGAACTCGTCCACCAGCGCGTAGTAGGTCCCGGGGGCCTGATCGATGCGCGCAATCCTGGAGAAGAGCACGTCCCCGCCGTCGTCGTCGAAGTCGATCTCGTTCAGGCTCGCGTCGTAAAGCCACAGCCGGGTGTCGCCCACAGGCCCGCTGGTCTCGATCGTCAGGTCGCTCAGCCCGCCGAGCTGGATCCCGTACCAGTCCTCGTCGGTCACCGGGCAGATGGAATGGTTCTGGGCCATGGCCGCCCCTGGCTCGAGTTGCGTGGCCAGGGCGGGCTCGTGATCCGGCTCGTAGGCGTCCGCGCCGCACGGGCAGGCCGGATCGCCCACGCAGTCCGGATCGAAGCAGTCGACCAGGCCGTCCAGGTCGTTGTCGCCCCCGTCGTCGCAGGTCTCGCTGCAGCCGGCGATGTCCAGGTCGACCGCCAGCGCGTAGCCGTTGAGACCATAGCGCGCGCCGAAGTGCAGCACCCGCAGGTAGACCGTGCCGTCCAGGCTGGACGTCCAGACCAGGTGCTCGTCGTCGGTAACCGAGGAGGCCCATGCCATGCCGCTTCCGGCCCCGTCTTGGAGCTCCAGGTCGATGTCGCCCAGCGCGTGGGAGAAGGTCGCGTCGAAGCTGAGCACGGCGCCCGCGCAGACCTCGATCGCATAGTAGTCCTCGTCGCCCACGAAGACGATCAAGCCCTGCCAGCTCTGCCCCGACGAGACCGGCACGGCCGCGTCCGGTGCGTCGTTGTCCTCGAGCGCGTCGTCCATGGCCAGGTGCAGCTCGTAGCCGTTGCACATGTCCTGGGTGTAAGGATCGACGTCCAGGAAGACCGGCCCGGTCCGGTCCGCGGTCCATGACACGCGCTCGTCGTCGGAGATGCTCGTCGAGGAGTCCAGCAAGACGCCGCTCTCGTCGCGCAGGTAGAGATCGATGTCCCCCTCGGCGTCCGCAAAGAGCGCGTCGATGGACAGCAGCCCGCCCGGGAAGACGAAGATCTCGAACCAGTCGTGATCCGGCCAGGCCGAGACCAGCCCGGTCAGGCTTGCGTTCTGATCCGCGACCGTCGCCTGGGCCTGCTCGTCGTTGTCCTCGAGGGCGTCGTCCTCGCACTGGCAGGCCGGAAATGCGTCGCAGTCCGGGTCTTCGCAGTCGGCCAGCGTGTCGCCGTCGTCGTCGCTGCCGTTGTCGCAGATCTCGACGGGTGCGGCAGTGATCTGGAGGCTCACGAGGTAGGATTCGATCTCCTGGCCGTTGCCGTCCGCGCGCAGGTAGTAGAGACCGGCCGCCAGGCCATCGACCTGGACGCGGGAGAACGATCCCGTGCCGCCATCGTCGTCGAAGGCGAGCTGAGCCAGGGCCGCGTCGTAGAGCCACAGGCGCGTGTCGCCGGCCGCGCCCGAGGTCGAGGCCACCAGGTCGTTGCGCTCGGCGAGCTCGATCCACCACCAGTCCTCGTCGGCGGCCGGGCAGATGGAGTGGACCTGATCGCTGCCCGCCACCAGGGCGCTCGCAGAAGCGCTGTCGCCGTCCGGTTCGTGCACGTCGGCCTGGCAGCCCGTGCAGTGGGGATCCGCATCGCAGTCCGGGTCGTCGCAGTCGGTCTGGCCGTCTCCGTCGTCGTCGAGGTCGTCGTCGCAGTCGATCTCGTGGTCCGGGCAAGCCGGATCCCCCTCGCAGTCGACGTCCTCGCAGTCGGTCTGGCCGTCGCCGTCGCCGTCGATGCCGTCGTCGCAGTCCAGCTCGAAGCAGGCCGGATCGCGCGCACAGTCCGGATCGTCGCAGTCGGTCTGGCCGTCGCCGTCGCCGTCGATGCCGTCGTCGCAGCCCAGCTCGAAGCAGGCCGGATCGCGCGCGCAGTCCGGATCGTCGCAGTCGGCGAGCAGGTCGCCGTCGTCGTCGCCGCCGTTGTCGCAGATCTCCTCGATGCAGGCCGGATCGCTCTCGCAGTCCTCATCCTCGCAGTCGGTCTGGCCGTCGCCGTCGCCGTCGAGCCCGTCGCCGCAGTCCAGCTCGAAGCAGGCCGGATCGCGCTCGCAGTCCGGATCGTCGCAGTCGGTGAGCAGATCCTCGTCGTCGTCCGCGCCGTTGTCGCAGACCTCCCCGAAGCAGGCCGGATCGCCCTCGCAGTCCGAATCGGCGCAGTCGGTCTGGCCGTCGCCGTCGTCATCGCGGTGGTTCGCGCAGTCGAGCTCCACACAGGCGGGATCCAGGTCGCAGTCGTCGTGGTCGTCACAGTCCGTCAGGCCGTCCTGGTCGTTGTCCAGGCCGTCGTAGCAGTGCTCATCGCCCAGCAGGCAGTAGCTGTGCTCCTCGCAGTCCGCATCCGCGCAGTCGGTCTTCCCATCCCGGTCGTTGTCCAGCCGATCGTTGCAGATCTCAGGATCCGGCGAGCAAGCCGGATCGCCCACGCAATCGAGATCGTCGCAGTCGACCAGCAGGTCCCCATCATTGTCCCGCAGGTCGTTGCAGATCTCGCGCCTCGCACAGGCCGCGGCGTCAGTACAATCCTCGTCACTGCAGTCGATCCGGCCGTCGCCGTCGTTGTCCTGCCGATCGTCGCAGATCTCGACCTCGGCCTGCCCGGCCGAGCAGCCCGCGAGAGCGAGCATCACCCCCAGGACCAGAGGGCACATCCGATGACGCACAAGGCCCGGATCCATGCTTCCAGTCTACGCCATCGCGCCTGGGCATACAAATCCGCTACTTCTTGCTTTTCTCCTGGATCGCGGCCCTGAGCTCCTCGATGGAGCCTTCGCGGTTGTCCATGTCCCACTGGATGGTGCTCCGCAGCTCCTCCCGGTCCTCGATGCCCAGGATCTCGAACAGGGCCCCGGCGCAGTGATAGCGGAGCAGGTCGGCGTGCTCGCCGTCCTGGGCGATCAGCACCTCGAGCAGGACCGGGGCGGCCTTCTCGACCGATCCCTTCTTCCCGATCGCATCCCAGATGGTGTAGAACATGTCCCAGTCCCCGGCCCGGATCAGCTTCAGGAGCTCGCTTTCGGACATCTTCCCGTAGTCGACCGCGCTCTGCGCCGCGTGGTACTCCCAGGCATCCTTCCAGTTGTCGAACTTCGGCTCGTCGCTCATCGGGGTGTCCTCACCGCTCTATGGCGCCAGCTTCTCGGCCGGAGGCGCGGGAGGCCTGGGCCTCCACTCGCGGGCCATCTTCTGGGCCTCGAAGATCTGGACCTGGCTCATCTCGGCGGCCAGTGCGTCGCGCCGATAGCCGGCCTGGTTCATTCCCCGCGCGGAAGCCAGATTGTACCACATGTGCGCGAGCAGCATATCTTTCTCCACCCCGGTGCCGGATCTGTACTTCTCCCCGAGCTCGAACTGCGCGCTCGGCTCGCCTTGCTCGGCAGCCACACGGTACCACTTGAAGGCCTCGGCCTCGTTTCGGATGACCAGCTTGCCCTCGTGATAGCACCTGCCCAGACGGTACTGGGCCCGGGCATCGCCGCTCTCGGCTGCCATGCGAAACCACTTCATGGCCTCCTGGTAGTCCTGGATCACGCCATGCCCATGGGTGTAGCACTCCCCCATCTGGATCTGCGCATTCACATCCCCCTTCAAGGCCAGAGAGCGCATCTCTTTCTGGGGATCGTACCTCACAGGCTTCGGCTCGGCAGCCTTGACCTCGACCGCGGCGGGCTTCTTCGGGCGCTCCGCCTCCTCGACCTTCTGGCAGGCCAGCCCACTTGCTAGCAGCAGGATCATCGCCAAGGGAGCCGTGGCCTTCATGTGCACCTCCATCGGACTTCATACCACAGGTGGCCGAATCCACGAGGAAAGAAAGCCTATCTTTTTCTGTCATCGAGGCGCGCCCGGATGCGTTGTTCGGGTGAACGCGAACAAGGAGGCTGATATCATGGTCCCGATGCCCTCTCCCCGAACCGATCCCATCGCCCAGCCGAGCTCCGGCGGCCGCCTGGTCGCAGCCGACGGGCGCAGCTTGCCGCTGCGCTCGGCGAGCCTCGAGGCCGACGCCCGTGGCGGCCTGGCGCGCGTGCGCCTCGAGCAGCGCTTCGCCAACCCCCACCCGGAGCCTCTGCGGGTCAGCTACCAGCTGCCCCTGCCCGCCGATGCGGCCGTGTCGGGCTACTGCTTCACCATCGGCGAGCGGCGCGTCGTCGGCGAGGTCGACCGCCGCCAGGCTGCCCGGGAGCGCTTCGAGCTGGCCGTGCTCGAGGGCCGCACGGCAGCTCTGCTGGAGCAGGAGCGATCCAGCCTCTTCAGCCAGGAGCTGGGCAACATCCCGCCCGGCGAGGAACTGACGGTCGAGATCGCGATCGACCAGAAGCTGGACTGGCTCCACCGCGGCGCCTGGGAGTGGCGCTTCCCGACCGTCGTGGCCCCGCGCTACCTGGGCGAGGAAGGCCGGGTGGCGGACGCGGAGCGGGTCAGCGTCGAAGTGGCCGAAGGCCCCATGCCCCCACGCGTGGACCTGTGTCTCGGCATCCGGGACGCCCTCGCGAGCAGCGACGGACCGGAGTCGCCCTCCCACGCCATCGTCGCATCCCGGGAGGGCGAGGCCACCCGCGTGCGCCTGCGCACGGAGGCCGGCGCGGCGCTCGACCGCGACCTGGTCGTGCGCTGGGACGTGGCCTCGGAGAAGCCGGGCGCGGGGATCGACCTGGCCCGGCCTGCAGATCCGGTCAGCGGCGCCTACGGGCTGCTCAGCCTGGTGCCGCCCCGTCCCGAGGAGCAGGACCGCGGCCTGGCCCGCGACTTGATCGTGCTGATCGACTGCTCGGGCTCCATGCGCGGCGAGCCCCTGGACCAGGCCCGGCGCGCGGTCGGGTCGCTGGTGGAGTCGCTCGACGAGCGCGACAGCCTGGAGCTTCTCGAGTTCTCCACAAGCGCGCGGCGCTTCCGCAGGAAGCCCGCGCCGGCCACGCCCGAGCTGCGCGCCGAGGCCCTGGCCTGGCTCGGCAAGCTCCGGGCCGGCGGGGCCACCGAGATGCACTCGGCCATCCAGGCCGCCCTCGAGCCCGTCCACGCCGAGAGCCAGCGCCAGGTCGTGCTGGTGACGGACGGCCTGATCGGCTTCGAGGAGCAAGTGGTCGCGCTGATCGCGAGCTCCCTTCCCCGCGGCTCGCGCCTGCACACGCTGGGCGTGGGATCGAGCGTGAACCGCTCCTTGACGGGCGCAGCCGCCAGAGCCGGGCGCGGCGTCGAGGTGCTGATCGGGCTCGGCGAGGACCACAAGCCCGCGGCCGAGGCCATCCTGGCCCGGACCGCGGCGCCCCTGGTGGTGGACCTGGAGATCGAGGGCGACGCGGTCGAGCGCTGCGCTCCCGCCTGCCTGCCCGATCTCTTCGCCGCGGCCCCGGCGCGGATCGCGCTCCGGCTGCGGCCCGGCGGCGGCCGGCTGGCGGTCCGGGGCCGCACGCAGACAGGCGACTGGCGCACCGAGCTCCAGATCCCGCCGGTCCAGCCCGGCGAGGGCAGCCCGGCCGTGATCGCCCTGTACGGCCGCGAGGCGGTCGAGGATCTGGAGATGCGCCGGGCCGCGGGCGAGGGCGAGGCGCTCGACGCGCAGATCGAGGCGCTGGGCCTGGAGTACCAGATCGCCACCCGCCTGAGCTCCTGGGTGGCGGTCAGCGAGACGGTCGACGTGGACAGCGGCCAGCCCGTCCGCCGCGAGCGAATGCCGCAGGAGCTGCCCTTCGGCCTGTCCGCAGCCGGGCTCGGCCTGCGCCCTACCACGGCGCCGCAGCGCATGCATCGCGCGTTCCCGAGCCTGGACGCGGGAAGTCGACTTCTTCGCTCCATGCTGTCCGCGCCTGCTCCACGCGCCGAGGAGATGCGCCCGCCGTCCGGGCCCCCGGCCGGCCCCCGGGCCCGGGCCAAGCTCTCGAGGCCGATCTCCCACGAGGCCGTCAGGGGCTTCGGCGCCGTGGCCGGCCCGGCCGGGCCCGCGGTCCGCGAGCTCGGCGGGAGGCTGGTGCTGGCCGGAGAGGATCGGATGGTGATCGAGATCCTCGTCGAGGGCGCGCCCCTCGACTGGCAAGCCCCGGCAGAGGTCGAGCTCGAAGACGCGAGCGGCGCCCGCGTGACGGCAGGGGTCTCGGCGGCCAAATCGACCCGGCGCGGTCAGATCGCCCCGGGCCTGCGCATCCGGCTCGTGCTCGAGCCGCTGGCCGGCAAGCTTCCACTTCAGCCCGAGACCTTGCGCATGCAGGTCGACGGTGTGAGCATCCTGGTCCGGATCCGATGAGCGACTCCGACGTCCACCTGGCCGAGATCGCGGCCGGCGACCCAGACGCCTTCGGGTGCTGGGTCGCCGGCGTGGAGGAGCGCCTGCGCCTGAGCCTGCGCTCTTTCGCCTCGCAGGTCGACACCGAGGCCGTGCTGCAGGAGACCTTGCTTCGCGTATGGCAGGTGGCGCCGCGCTTCGTGCCCGACGGATCACCCGACAGCCTGCTGCGCCTCGGCATCCGCACAGCCCGCAACCTGGCCCTCAGCCAGCTGCGGAGGCGGGCGCCGGCGCCCGTGGAGCCCGCGCATCTGGAAGCGCTCTCGGCGCGCGTCGCCGAGCCCCAGGAGCCCGACGCCTGGCTGCGCAAGTGGATCCGCATCTGCCGCAAGAAGCTGCCCGCCAGGCCGGCCCGGGCCCTGGAGGCGCGCCTGGCGAGCGGCGGCGAACAGCCCGATCTGGTCCTGGCCGAGCGGCTCGAGATGCGGCTGAACACCTTCCTCCAGAACCTCTCCAGGGCTCGCCGCCTGCTGGCCGAGTGCCTCGAGAAGCACGGGGTAGACATCCAGGCGGTGCGATCATGAACAACACAGGGCAGAGCCGAGAGGAGCTCATCGAGCTGGCGGCCGCCGCCTGGCGCCCGCGCGATGTCGATGGAGGCATCCGGGCGCACCCCGCCTGGCACGACCTGGACGCGGCCGACAGGGAGCGAGCCTTCGAGCTGTCCGTCACATGGCGGCGGATCGAGTCGGCCCTGGACCCGGAGGGGCTCTCCAGCTCGGCCCGCGCCGTCCTTGCGCGGATCCGGCGCGGCGCGGGTTGAGCGGTCATGCGATCTGGCGCCGCATACCCACGGCCACGAGCAGCCAGGCCACGCAGAGCATGGAAAAGCCGAGGATGGCCGGCGTGAGGGACTCGCCGATGCCGGTCATGACGATCAAGTGCAGATCCGGGCTGTGCGCCCACTCCGGCCGGGTGGTCACGTTCTTCATCACCATGCCCAGACCTGCCGTCATCCCGCTGAGCACGGCGAAGACGGTGCACAGGGACAGGGGCCGGATCATGGCCAGTTTGCGCTCTCCGGGCCGCCAGGCAAAGGCGACGCACAGGCCGATCGTCCCCCCCCCGAAGACCAGGATGAGCCACATGGCATATCCGCCAGCGCGCATGAACTCGAGCATTTCGCCCTCCTCTCGCAGGCACAACGCTCGAGCCGCTGCGGCGTGACCCGTATTCTCACCAGCTGTGCGCGATGGCGTCGTGCGGGCAGGCGGCATGACAGCTGGTCGGCTCGCGGGCGCACCTGGCGTGGTAGCCCAGGCAGACGTCGCCGAGCGTTCGGGCGAGCTCGGACCTCACCACCGCCTTGAGCTCCTCGTAGTCGTCCTCGGCGAGCTCGAAGACGTCCTTCGGGCAGGCCGCCAGGCACTCTCCGCAACCATCGCAGCGGTCCGTGTCGATGGTGATGTAGTACTCCCCGGAACCGTCGGTGTATCCGTAGTGGGCTCTGATCTCACTTCTCCCGTTTCAGGGGTGGCTTCCTGGCCTTCTTGCGCGCGCGCTTCTCGAGCAGCTCCTGGCCGAAGATGGCCGCACCCAGCGCGCCGACGATCTGCGGCTCGAAGCAGATCTGGGCGTTGAGCCCCAGCTTCTCCTCGAGCCTCTGGACCACGCCCTTGTTCTTGGCGATGCCTCCGCTCACCACGAACTCGGGTGCAACACCCACCCGGCGCATGAGGGACAGGACCCGGGCACTCAGCGCGGCGCAGGCACCGGCGAGGATGTCGCTCTTGGGCACGCCGCTTCGCAGGTACGCGATCACCTCCGAGCGGGCGAAGACCACACAGGTGCTGCTGATGGGCACCCCATCGCCCTCGGCCTGTAGCGAGAGCTCGCCCAGGTCTTCGAGTTCCACGTTCACCAGCTCGGCCATGATGCCCATGGAGCGGCCCGCACCCGCGGCGCACTTGTCGTTCATGGCGAAGTCGGTCACCTTGCCGGTCTCGTCGCAGCGGATGGCCTTGCAGTCCTGACCACCCATGTCCAGGATCGACCGCGCCTGGGGGAAGAACCAGTGGGCTCCCTTGGCGTGGCAGGTGATCTCGCTGACGTTCTTGTCCGCGAAGGGGATCACGATACGGCCATAGCCGGTCGAGATGGTGAAGTCCATGTCCTCGAGGCGCAAGCCCGCCTTCGAAAGGACCATCTCGGTGACCTCGGTGCCCGTCTCGACGCTGTCCGGTCCGGTCAGGATGAGGCTCCAGGCCCGGATCTCGCCGTCCTCTAGTATCAAGGCCTTGCCCGTGAGCGAGCCGATGTCCACGCCCAGGGTGATCACGCGGCGCCTCCGTGGTCCGAGGCGATCAGCGCGGCGCCCAGCGCCGTGACGATCTGCGGCTCGTCCGGCACGGCGAGCAGTCCGCCCATGAGCTCCCGCAGGCAGTGGAGGATCCCGGTGTTCAGCGCCAGCCCGCCGATGGCTGCGGTGCTGGGCCCTTCCAGGTCGACGCGGTTCGCAAGCCCGTGGACCCGGACCGCGACGGAGCGGTGGATGCCCCGCAGGATGTCCTGCCGTGGGGTCTGCCTGTGGATCTGGGACACGACCTCGGACTCGGCAAAGACCACGCAGGTGGACGTGATATGGACGTCGGCCGTCGACGTCAGGGACAGCGGGCCCATCTCGCGAAGCGACAGGCCCATCAGCTTGGCCATGGCGTCCAGGAAGATCCCGGTGCCCGAGGCGCACTTGTCGTTCTTGGCGAACTCGAGCACGTTGCCATCCGCGTCGAGCTTGACCGCCCGGGTGGACTCGCCCCCGATGTCGATCACCCCCCGCGCCTCGGGGTGCAGGAAGTGGATGCCCCGGGCCGCGCACAGCACCTCCGAGGCCTGGTGCGCGGCCCGCTCGACCTCCCCCTTGCCCGCGCCGGTCGCGCCCAGCGTCGAGAGGTCGTCCGGGACGGCCTTGGCCTTCCCGAGCGCTGCCTCGAGCGCCGTCCTCGCCGCGTCGCGGCTGCTCTCGCCGGTGGGCATCACGTGCCAGCCGGCGACCGCGCCGCCGCCCAGCACGACCGCCTTGGTCCACAGAGAGCCGATGTCCAGGCCTGCGTGCAGCATGCTCCCCGCCTCTGCTACACGGACACCATCTCGATGAAGGCCTGGATCCGGGTCCGCAGCTGCCCGTGACCGGATAGATCGTGGCCGACCTCGAGGACGGTCACGGGGATGTCCTCGGCTTCCAGCCGCTCCTTCAGCAGGGGGGCCTCGTAGAGGAAGGGGTGGCAGTACTTGAGGTTGAAGTCGATGGCCGCGTCCACGCGGTAAGTGTCCACAAGCTCGAGGACGTGCTCGATGCGCGCCTCTACGGGATGCATGCACGCGCACAGGGCGCGGCTGTTCAGGAAGCGGTACAGCGCGGTCAGGGGATCCGGATCGTCCTCCACCCGATGCCAGAAGGTCCGGCTCGTGTTGCACAGGTCGTCGATCACGACCACGCCCCCCTCCTCCTCCACCATGCGGATCAGGGCCGGGTGGTCGAGCATGCTGCCGGTCACCAGGATCCGCGGGCCGTCGGACGGCTCCACCTGCCGCCCCCGCAGCTCGGCCAGGAGCTCCGTGAGCAGGCCGTCAGCGTGGTCCGCTGGCAGCACGGTCACCGCCATGCAGATCTCCAGGGCCTCCGCGCCGGTGAGCGGCGGCGGGTCCTGCTCCCGGAGCGCGTACAGCTCCCGCAGCAGCGCCCGGGTCCGGTTGTGGAGCGCGATCGCGTCCCGCAGCCCGTCGTCGGTGATCTCCCGGCCGGCAATCTCCTCCATCCGGGCTCGGAAGCGCCGCAGCTCCTCCATGAAGTAGTCTCGGTTGGCCTCGCCGAGGAGCTTCTGCGGGTTGTTGACCAGGTAGACCGGCGTGGCCGGCACGTGCCGGCTCCACATGTCGTAGAGCCGGCGCACCACGTCGCAGGTGTTCGAGAGCGCCAGCCCGTCCAGGAAGGCCAGCCGATCGCTCAGGGCGTGGTCGAAGAGATTCCGGATGAACTCGCAGGTGCACGACTGGAAGTAGGCGTCCGCCAGGCCCACCGGCTCGGGTGTGCCGTACAGGGGATAGGGGAGCATGCCCGCGGCCCAGATGATCTCCTCGGGCAGGTACAGACAGCGGTAGCCCAGCACCTTGCCCCCATCGGCCTTCCAGCGCTCGGCCACCCGGGCCGGGTTCTGCGCGATGGACTGCAGCCTCTCCAGGGTGCTCATGTCAGCTCCCCTTCCTCGCGAGCAGCGTCTCCACGAAGGCGTCCAGGTTGGCCTTGGTGGCCTCGGGGTCGTATTCCCGGACGTCCACGCCGTCGAGGTCGAAGATCATGGACGGCACGCCGGTGGCCTCGAAGATGGCCTCCTTGGTCAGGCGCTGCATCCCGGGCAGCAGCCCGCAGCTACGCTTGACCACGTTGATCACCCCGTCCACCCGGTAGTCTGCGGCCGCCCGCGTGAAGTAGTCGAGGGTCTGCTCGATGGTCGGGTTGGCCGGGCTCACCAGCTGCGCCCGGGCCAGGCTCTCGAGCGGCTCTTCGGGGTCAAGGGTCTCCGGGTCCAGGTCGAAGCCGGTCAAGAACTCGAGCATGGACTTGACCACCACCGCGCCGTGCTTCTCCGGGTAGTTCAGCAGCTTGAAGTCGCACAGAGGCGGCATGCCGATCCACATCAGGCGCAGCCGCTCGTTCTCCACCACCCCGTGGCCCCTCTCGACCCGCTCCTTGAGCTCGTCGCGGTAGCGCTCGAAGATGCCCAGCGTGCGGTGCTCCTTGGGCAGGGCGATGGGGGCGGTGCTGGCGATCACGTTGTCGTAGGCCTTGATCGGCATCGGCACCGCCTGCTTGTAGGTGTTGACCTCCTCGAGGACGGCGTTGAGCGCCTTGGTGAAGGCCACCTCCTCGGCGAGCTTGTCGCGGTCGTAGGTGTGGCCGTGGGCCACCAGGAAGTCGATCAGCCCCTGGAGCTGGTCGGCGTAGTAGCGTACCGCGTGCCGTGGCAGGTCCTTGCCCCAGGGATTGATGGGTGCATCCAGAAAGTAGTAGGGAATATCGTACTTCCGTACGACCTGCAGGAAGGAGCGCGACATGGACATGCAGGGGAAGTTGCTGCCCACCGCCAGGTCCGGCACGGCGAAGGACATGTCGAAGATCGGATCGCGCTCGTCGGCGCAGGCCATGCCGACCGCGCACCGGTGCACGGCGCACACGTCGCGCGAGAGCCCCTGCTCCTCCGCGGCCTGGCAGTAGCGCGCCGACAGGCCGTAGATCGAGGTGTAGGCCCCCAGCATGTCGCCGTAGACCACGGCCACGTCCATGGCCTGGAAGATCTCCTTGGGCATGACCACCGATGCCCAGACGACGGGCTTGCCCGCCGCCTTGGCCTGCTGGATCTCGCCGAAGCGACTGACGATGCCCAACTGCATCTCCTCCACGACCTTCAGGTCGGGAAGGGGTATCTCGGCAAGCTCTGCGCTCATCTCGGCCTCCGATCGCTCGACCCCGTATTCAGAGAGGTCTTTCAACCAAAATGCAAGAGAAACAACCCCTGTCTTTGCTCTCCAGACGGCGCAGACGCTATGATCCGTCACGCACGGGGCTCTGGAGCGTTGTAAAGAAGTGGACCGCGAGATCGAACAGGACCTCCTCGAGAGGCTCCAGCGCGGAGACGCGGCTGCCTTCGACGCGCTGTACGATCACTACCGCCCGCGCATCTTCGGATACCTGCTCAGGCTGGGCGGGCGCCGCGAGCTGGCCGAGGACCTGACCCAGGAGTGCTTCCTGCGGCTGGCCAGCCGGGCGGCGAGCTTGCGGGAGGGCTCCAGGTTGCGGCCCTGGCTCTTCACGGTGGCCCACAACCTCTTCGTGAGCCACCAGCGCTGGCGCCTGCTGGACGCGGAGCGGATCGGCGAGCTGGCAAGGCTCCAGATCCTCGACGAGCAGCTGGAAAGCCCCTTCGAGCACACCGCCGGCTCGGAGATGGAGCGCCGGCTCGAGCGAGCCCTGGCCGCGCTGCCCGTGCGGGATCGCGAGGTCTTGCTGCTGGTCGCAATCGAGGGCCTGAGCCCCTCGGAGGCGGCCGCGATCTGCGAGCTCAAGCCCGAGGCCTTCCGCAAGCGCCTGTCGCGTGCGCGGGCCAGGCTGGTCGGGGCGCTCGGAGGGGTCCCGGACCCGGGACCGAGCGAGGTGACGACATGAACGAGCCGGACGAACTGCTCCGAGCGCTCGCCGCGCTGTACGACCGGACAGACGACCTGGACACCCAGCGCCGGGAGCATCTCAGAGCTCGCGCACACAGGGTCCTGCAGAGGAGCTCGAGGGCCGTGGCCCGCTGGGAGCGGACCTACACCCGCCTCCTGGAGCCGATCCTGGCCGGCGGGCTAAGCTGCCTGGCGCTCCTCTGGGCCTTCCAGCGCGCTATCGAGATCCTCGGCCCCCCCATGCCCGGCTGAGCCGCGAGGCCCTCACTCCTTCTCGTCCCCGAAGCTCTCCCTGCGAAGCACACGGCCCTCGCGGTCCCGGAAGATCCAGCTACCCCTCTTCTTGCCGGCCACGTACTCGGCCTCGAGCCGCCGCCTGCCGTTCGAGTGGAAGAAGATCCACACCCCGTCGCGCTGGCCATCTCGATACTCACCCACCGACGCCAGCTCACCGCTCTCGTACCATGAGCGGTACCAGCCGTTCTTGACGAGCTGGCCGCGCACATCCCTGCTCGCGCAGTACTGCTCCCAGCCCCGGGGCGGCGCATCGCCCTGCACCTCGCTGCCCGGCAGGCAAACCCGAGGCAAAACCGGCAGTTCCGGTTCCGGCAGTTCCGGTTCGGGTGGCACCTCGGGTAACACTGGCTCCGGCTCGGGTTCCGGTTCGGGTGGCAGCTCGGGTGTCACTTGTCGCTTGGGTTGTGTTACTGGCGTTTCTTCCGACTTGGGTGGCACCTCGGGTTTCCTCTGCACTTCGGCGGCATCAATTCCTTTCGATTCAATGACTTGCTGTTTTTCGGCGTCGGGTTGCAGCAAGTCGCTGAGGCCTGTGAAGTAGAAGCGGACGAAGACGCGGGCACCGGTGGCTATCTCATAGCTGCTGTCGTCCTCATCCCGATAGTCATACAGCGTGACCAGGAGTTGGACCTCCCCGCCGATGCTGAAATGAGTGCACAGGAAGTACTCCACCCCGAATGCGGGGCCGAAGAGGTAGCTGAGCATGCCTGAAGTCCCATCCGCGTCGTAGTACTCGATGCCGCTCCGGAGCCCAAGGTTCAAAAACAACCGTCCGAACTTGGGCGTGTAGAACAGGCCGAGATTGAAACGGACGTCCATCGCACTATTGAGATGACGAAGGCCAAATCCCGGCTCCAGCTTGAACTCCTCGAACAGAAGGACCGGTACGTCGAATCCGAAGTCCACCCCGTAGCTCATGCCCAATCCGGCGTGGATCGAGGGGAGCTCGAGCGGTTTCTCGGCCCGCACTTCGCCGGCCAAGGCGCACAGCGTGACCGCCATGATAGTCAATCGCTTCATGCTCTTCCTCCCTGCCCGCATCAGGGCGAGCTGCGATCCGGCACATCCAGGATCTGCATATCGATCGCCAATCCGATCTCGAAGATGCCCCCGTGAGCCCACTCATCCGAGTTGCGGTAGCCCGCCAGACCGATGGCAGCGTGCAGAGAGACCTTGTCGAACATACGCGCCTGGAGCCCCAGCACCCCGGATCCCCAGAGAGTCGCCGGGACCGCATACGCCTTGGACTCCTGTAGACGGGCGCGGACGAAGACCGAGAACCAGCTCACGTCGATCCCCACACCTGCCCCCGCATAGGCGCCGAATGTGAAGTGCTCGTCCCAGCCGGGTTCGTTCTCCTCGCTCGCGTCCCTGCCGCCCGCTCCCAGCCCGAAACCGAGCTCCAGGTCCGCGGCCGAGCTCGCGTACCTGCCAGCCCACCTCGCGGTGAAGCGCGCGCCCAGGTAGCCCTGGGCCCAAAAGTTCTCTTTGACCTTGACATCCTTCCCCTTGAAACTGCCGCCCAACTGACTGAGCTCTCCGCCAGCCTCGAGCTGGAGCCAGTCGTTCAAGGCCAGCGCGAGCCCAGGCCCGCCATAGAATAGCCTGGGCTCATCGACGGCGTTCGTGCCGTCGCTGATGACCATGCCGCTCGCACCGCTCAGCTCGAGCCGACCCGCCTTGAGCCTCCCCGGCGCGCCGTAATGCGTGCCGCGAATCGGGGGTGAGTAGACGCAGCCCTGGATGAACAGCAGGAACATCAGGCCCGAGATCGCTCCTCGACCACTGGACATGGCCACCTCCCGCGGCTGACTCGATCCGCCGTCGATCGTCTGTGCTTTCTCGTGCTGCTCTCCGTCGTCACAGCAAGACCCATGCCATGACAGGGCTCCGTATTTCCCTGTCCTGGTCGGCTGTCGGCGATCGAAACAGTGTGATTTTCTTCACACTCCGTGCTCCTGCTTCACAATGCGATCGCCACCCGGATTGCATCCCGGCGCGGGGTGGGCCAAGATGAGCCCGGCATGCGCAGCGCACTGCTCATCGTCTCCGCGTTCCTTCTCACCGCCCTGCCCTCCCGACCTGCGGACGCGCCGGCGGGCATGGTGCTGGTGCCCGCGGGCGCCTTCCAGATGGGCTGCAGCCAGGCCGACACGCGCTGCCAGGCAGACGAGCGGCCCGCGCACCGCGTGCTGCTGGATGCCTTCTTCATCGACCGGACCGAGGTGACGGCGGCCGCCTACGGGCGTTGCGTGTCCGCCGGCCGCTGCACGCCGCCCGAGATCGCCGAGGGCTGCAACTGGGGCAAGCGCGGCCGGCAGGACCACCCGGTCAACTGCGTTTCCTGGCAGCAGGCCGATGCATACTGCCGCTTCGCAGGCGGGCGCCTGCCCACCGAGGCCGAGTGGGAGAAGGCCTGCCGCGGGACCGACGATCGCATCTACCCCTGGGGCCCGGAGCCGGCCGACTGCGAGCGGGCGGTCATGGTGTCGACCGAGAGCGGCTGCGGAGCGCAGCGCACCTTCCCGGTCTGCTCGCACCCGGCGGGCAACAGCCCCTACGGGCTGTGCGACATGGCTGGCAATGTCTGGGAGTGGGTGGCCGACTGGTACGCGCCCACGGTCTACGCCCAGGGCCCGGAGCGGATCGCCCCCGTCGGTCCGCCCGGCGGCGCCAGGAAGGTGCTGCGCGGCGGCTCGTACTTCGGCATCGCGCGCTATTTACGGGCCAGCAACCGGGACGCGGACCCTCCCGGCTCGCAAGACAACGCGATCGGCTTTCGCTGCGCCCGTGACGCAAAGCCATAGCGCACACTGCACCTTCTTTCACCTTCGTTTATTCCTCGGGAGATAACGAGAGCTGAGTTTCTTTCTGGACACCCCCTCGACGAGGCAATCGCCCAGTTCGCTTCAGTTGCATTACCAGCTTGCACCTGCTCTTCGAGCCTGTCGTTCCTCCAATTTGTGTCGGCCACGAGGCGGTTCTTCGGGTCGACGAGATCAAATTGCTCTAAGGCTCGGTCCAATGCATGCTGGGCGGCCTCGACGCCCAGCCGGGCCTGCTCCACGGCTCGGTGGTGCTCTTGCGAAAGGCGAGAGCCTGCACTTGAATCGTCTTTCCTATTTGGCATACGATACAGCCAGGAGGAAGTAGAATGACAGAGCAGCAGCTCCTCGAGCGCATCACGCTCGATACCAAGGTGATGGTTGGAAAGCCGGTCATCAGGGGAACGCGCCTGACTGTCGAGTATATCCTGGGCTTGCTGGCCCACGGCGCAACCGTTGCGGAGATTCTCGAGGAGTACAGCGGACTCGAGGAAGAAGACATTCAAGCTTGTTTGCTTTTTGCAACAAAGGCCCTGGCGGATACTTCATTCATGCCATCTGTGGTGGACACTGCTTAGATGCGCTTCCTCTTTGATGAATGTGCGGGCCCTGTTCTCGCAGGCTGGCTTCGGGAGCAGAATCACGAGACTTTCTCAGTCTACGAAGAAGCACGTGGGATGGATGATGATAGCATCATTGAAAAAGCATTTTCCGAGAATTGGATATTGGTGACCTGTGACAAGGACTTCGGAGAGAAAGTCTACCGAAAGCGGCGTCCGCACAAGGGTGTTGTGCTTCTGCGCCTCGAGGATGAACGAGCAGCAGGCAAGATTGCCGCCATCAAGCGGTTGATCGAGAGCCATTCGGGTCAGTTGGCAAGCCAGTTCGTGGTAGTGACCGAAAGACAGGTCCGCTTTGCGCGGATATCCGGTTGAGCGACTATCACGTACAAGATCTTGCATTTGGCTTCCAGGTAGTTGGATGGTGGATGTAGGATGTAGGGAATCGGACGACCTACAACGGATGCGATGAGGAGCGTTCGGTCGATCGATTTCAATGTGACGAGGTACTAGCCCTAAAACAAGCGCGGTTTCCAAACCGCGTTTGTTTTCAGGGCTGGCCGCCCGAAGGGCGGTCGTTTTGGGGTGAAGCTG